>JAAEPE010000889.1 GCA_024222395.1 Myxococcales bacterium | reverse complement strand
GTCGGCACCAAAGTGGGCCTCTCTGTCTTGCGTCATCGAAGTAAAACGCGAACGTATTCATATTGCGACGGGGGAAACGTCCTCAGAAATTGCCTACTACATCGGCAGCGAGAAGACTCTCCAAGCCAAAGAAACAGCACGTATCATTCGAAGACACTGGGGCATTGAAAACGAGTTGTACTGGGTGCTCGACATGGCATTTCGAGAAGACGAAGCTCGTCACAGGGCAAAGAACACAGCCCAAAACCTAACCACCCTCCGCCACTTCGCTTTGAACATGGTGAAGCAAGATTAGACGCGAAAGCTCGGAGCTGCAGACAACGCGCTGGATGGGACAAAAACTATGGGTGTAGATCTGACTGTGACAGCGGCTTCGTTGTCATTCCATGGGCCTAGAAGGCACTGGTGCGCAGAACGAAGCACGTCGAGGCAACGCTGCTAGAAATTGGGCCAATCTCTCTGTTGCCCACCAGGATTCGGCTCCTCGTAGGAGCCTGCGAGGCTGAGAGTGTCATAGTCAGAGATACACCAAAAAACTATCAAATTCAGCTGCTTACAGGGGCTGCGGGATAGAGCTCGATTGCCCTGCGCTGTACTTAGGCTAGATGTACATCGCCGGGCGCTTACGGTTGTTCGGTCACTCGCCAGCCTTCCCGGCGCGGATGTCGCGAGACAGGATCAGGGCATCTTTGCTCCTCGCAAGGTTCCCTCCAAATCGAAAGGCCACCCGCGAGCCGTCATCCCCCGGCCGAGATCTGCAATCGCCCTAGTTCGGCCGTTGCTCCTGGCCGCGCCCCTGAGCCGGTCTCGATAGCCGTGATTCTAGCTGTACCGCCGTAGAACATGTTGCTTCAGCTCAAAATGGAAACGGCAGTTTGTGGGAATGCCAACTGCGTGGCCTCCGATGGCTCATCCAGCGTGAGGACTCGAGCATGCTTTTTTCGGTCCCGGGCTTTCTCTGCTGCCCTGATGCTATTGCTTCCAATGCTCCAACTGACTAACAGTCGGTTGCGAAAGGGCAATCCCATGATCGAGCGTTATTCCCGTCCCGAGTTTGCTGAGATTTGGTCCGATGCGTCGCGGTTTGAAACCTGGCTCCGAGTTGAGCTGGGTGTGTGTCGCGCCATGGAGAAGAGAGAGCTTGTACCTACTGGCACCGCCGATGCGGTTGCGGCGAAGAGTCTAGGCAAGCTCGATGCTGCACGCATCGCCGAGATTGAGGCGACGTGTCGTCACGATGTCATTGCATTTCTCACCCATGTGGAGGAACTCGCGGGTGAGCCTGCTCGTTGGCTGCACTTGGGCATGACATCGAGCGATGTGCTTGATTCGTCAACAGGTGTGCAATGCACGGTTGCTCTGACGAAGATTCTTGAGGGAGTTGATGTGCTTCTTGCTTCGCTGGAGAGGCGAGCCGTCGAGAACAAGAACGTGCCCGTCATGGGGCGCTCCCATGGGATTCACGCGGAACCCATTGCCGCAGGTCTGGTTTTCGCGCGTTGGTACGCTGGGTTGAAGCGTTGCCGTGAGCGCATCGAAGACGCAAGGAAGCGCATTGCGGTCGGCAAGATAGCGGGGGCTGTTGGCACCTACGCGAACATCGATCCGGAAATCGAAATTGAGGCTCTTGGCGAGGTCGGCCTCATCCCTGAGACGGTTGCCTCGCAAGTTGTGGCCAGGGACCGTCACGCAGAAGTCCTGAACGCATTGGCCTTCCTCGGTGCGGCAATCGAAGACATGGCGGTTGGCGTTCGGCACTGGCAGCGCACCGAGGTTGGCGAGGCGGAAGAGGGGTTCGGTAAGGGCCAAAAAGGCTCCAGCGCGATGCCTCATAAGAAGAATCCCATTCTCTCCGAGAACCTAACGGGCCTTGCTAGGCTCCTTAGGGCATACGCGGGTGCTTCCTTCGAAAATGTCGCTCTGTGGCACGAGCGAGATATCTCCCACTCCTCAGTGGAGCGAGTGAGTATTCCAGACGCGACGATCCTCTCGGACTTCATGCTCGTTCGCTGCACTAGGCTTATCGATGGCCTAGTAATCAAGCCAGAGCGAATGATGAAGAACCTTGAGCGCACCGGGGGGCTGTGCTTCTCAGAAGCCGTGCTCTTGTCCTTGGTGCGAGCCGGCCTGCCCAGGCAGGAGGCCTACGTCATGGTGCAACGCTGCGCGATGGCAGCGCATGCGGGCGAGGGGAGTTTTCGCGAGAACCTTGGAACCGATGCGGATATCAAAGAGCGGCTTACCGCCGAAGAACTGGATTCCGCGTTCGACCTTGAGCATCACCTGCGCCACGTCGACACGATCATGGCACGAGCGTTCACCTAGAAAGCAAGAGAGGAACCGAGTATGGAATCGCTAGAGGGAGTTCTTCGCAGCCAGTTGGCTGCCACACTAGATGGGACCAATTTCGATAGCACCGCGCTTGGTGCCAAGTACGAGGGCAAGGTTCGTGACTGCTATGTCACTGGAGACGGCCGGCGTATTATCGTTGTGAGCGATAGGATTAGTGCCTTCGATGTCGTGCTCGGCACGCTGCCGTGCAAAGGACAGGTTCTTAATCAGATTGCTCAGTATTGGTTCGAAGAGTCCCAGCACATCGCGCCAAATCATATGCTTGAGGTGCCGGACCCAAATGTAATGGTAGGCCGCGAGTGCACGCCGCTCAAAGCTGAGTTCGTGATGCGCTCGTATCTTACGGGTGTGACCTCGACTTCTATCTGGCGAGCCTACGAGGGGGGGGCGCGAACGTTCTGCGGGCATGACCTTCCGGAGGGCATGAGCAAGAATCAGAAATTGACCGAGGCGATTCTGACGCCATCGACAAAGGCCGACAAGGGCGACCACGACGTCTCTGTGTCGCGGGAAGAGCTCATTGCGATGGGACACATTTCCGCCGAGGACTTCGACGAGGCCGCCACTATGGTCAAGGAGCTTTTTGCCTTCGGTCAGAAACGCGCTGCCGAGCGCGGTCTCATTCTCGTCGATACGAAGTATGAGATTGGCGTATCCTCCGACGGGGAAATGATGCTCATCGATGAAATTCACACTCCCGATTCCTCACGATATTGGTACGCGGGTGATTTCGAAGAGCGACTCGCGCGTGGCGATGAGCCCCGCAGCCTAGACAAGGAGTACTTGCGCCGCTGGATGTCTGAGACACATGACTACCGCGGAGATGGCCCGCCACCCGCAATGCCTGATGATGTTCGGGTTGAAGCAGCAAAGCGCTACGTTGAAATCTACGAGCTCATCACAGGCAAGACGTTTGTCCCGGACCAGAGCCCGAAGCCCGAGGCTCGAATTTCTGCCAATTTGGGAATCGCATCATGAAAGCCAAAGTCTACGTAACTCTCAAATCAGGCGTGCTCGATCCCCAGGGGCAGGCCGTTGGCCGCACCCTTGGCAAACTCGGTTACGAAGGCGTCAAGGGCGTGCGCATCGGCAAGTTTGTTGAAATCGAGCTGGAAGTTGACGATCCGAAGCTGGCGGAGGAGCAAGTGACAAAGATGTGCGATGAACTCATCGCCAACACGGTTATGGAAAACTACCGAGTCGAGATCGACTAGTGGCACATCACTTCGGTGTCATTCGCTTCCCTGGTTCGAACTGCGATGATGATGCTCTCCATATCGTCGATACGGTGTTGGCCGACCGTGGCTCTACCGGAGAGTTCCTCTGGCACAAGGAAACTTCCTTGGGCCAAGTCGATGCTCTGGTCGTGCCCGGTGGCTTCAGCTATGGCGACTATCTAAGGGCAGGGGCAATGGCGGCCCACGCGCCCATTATGGAGGCTGTTATCGCCTTTGCGAAATCCGGTGGCCCGGTCGTCGGAATCTGTAACGGATTCCAAATCCTCTGTGAGGCTGGCCTCCTAGAAGGCGCGCTCACGCGGAATGAGTCCCTGCGGTTCATATGCAAGGATATCTTCTGCCGTATAGAAGGGCGCCCGACTCCCTTCAGCAAGTCTCTGCCCGCCGGCCGACATGTTGGAATGCCAATTGCGCACGCGGAAGGCTGCTACCGGCATCCTGATGTAGAGCGCCTCGAGGGCGAGTCGCAGGTCATATTTCGCTACTGCGACGCAGAGGGTGGCGTGACTGCGGAGGCTAATCCCAACGGCTCTATCAACAACATTGCTGGCATCTGCAATGCCGCAGGCAATGTCGTTGGCCTGATGCCCCATCCAGAACGTGCCTGCGAAACGGTCCTCGGTGCTGGAGGTGTTGCCGGGCTCGCTCTCTTTGAAAGCGTCCTCGAAACTCTGTCTTCAGGAGCTACCCGATGATTCAACACGGACCCAAGGTAGATGCGGCGCTTGCCAGTGAGCATGGCCTCGCAGCTGACGAGTACGAGAAACTCTGCGATGGGCTCGGCCGGGACCCGAGTTACACCGAGCTTGGTGTGGTCTCTGTCATGTGGAGCGAGCACTGCTCGTACAAGAGCTCGCGAATCCATCTGAAGACGCTGCCCTCGGACGGGCCTCAAGTGATTGAGGGGCCTGGCGAGAATGCAGGGGTCGTCGATATCGGTGATGGACAGGCGGTGGTCTTTAAGATGGAGAGCCACAACCATCCATCGTTCTTGGAGCCATATCAGGGGGCGGCTACCGGTGTTGGTGGCATATGTCGCGATGTCTTCACGATGGGAGCCCGCCCGATTGCGATTGCAGATTGTCTGCGATTTGGCAACACAGAGCACGAGCGCACCTCCTACCTTTTGCATGGAGTGGTTGCAGGCGTAGGAGATTACGGGAACTGCTTTGGTGTACCGAACGTCACAGGGGACGTTGTCTTCGACGATAGCTACAACGGTAATATTCTCGTCAACGCGTTTTGCCTCGGTCTCGCTAAGAGCGATCGAATCTTTCGCGGATACGCATCCGGCGTAGGTAATCCGATCCTCTATGTCGGCGCCAAGACAGGCCGAGATGGCATACACGGTGCGACCATGGCTTCTGCCGAATTTGCCGAAGGCTCAGATGAGAAGCGGCCCGCAGTACAGGTCGGCGATCCGTTTATGGAAAAACTCTTACTTGAGGCCTGCCTTGAGCTCATGGAGGAGGATGTCCTCGTGGGCATACAAGATATGGGAGCGGCCGGACTAACCTCATGCTCCGTGGAAATGGCTGCCCGCGCAGGCTCTGGTGTGGAGTTGCATCTCGAGAACGTTCCGATGCGCGAGGAGGGCATGACGCCTTACGAACTCATGCTCAGTGAGTCGCAAGAGCGCATGCTCATGGTCGTAACCAAGGGCAAGGAGCAGAAGGCCTTAGACATCTTTGCGAAGTGGGACTTGGACGCTGCAGTAGTCGGTGAGGTAACAGAGAGTGGCAAGGTCATCGTCAAGATGCACAAGGAGGTCTATGCGGATTTGCCCGCGACACTCTTGGCCGAAGGCCTCAAGTACGACAGGCCGCGCAAGCGCCCAGACTATCTAGACGAGGTCGCCTATCTCACTTTGGATTCGGTAGCGGATCCGACTAACCTCGGCCAGACGTTGCTAGAAATGCTGGCAGCGCCAAACATCTGCGACAAGTCCTGGGTCTTTGAGCAGTACGATCACATGGTTCGCCACGGGACCGTAGTGCGGCCCGGGCAGGCAAGCTCTGGCGTGGTGCGTGTCTTCGAGCCGGAGAGCGGCCGAAGTAAGGGGGTTGCCATCGCCGCCGGTTGCAATTCGAGGCACGTCTACCTGGCGCCGTATGAGGGGAGTCGTCTAGCTGTGGCATCGGCCTACGCTGATCTAGTCGCTGTGGGTGCTACCCCCTTGGCTACAACAGATTGTCTCAACTTCGGAAACCCTGAGAAGCCGGGCATCATGTGGCAATTTGCCGAGTCCATTCGTGGAATCGGAGATGCGTGTCGCCTACTGGAGACACCGATCGTCTCCGGCAATGTCTCACTCTACAACGAGACCGATGGCGAAGCAATCAAGCCAACTCCGATGATTGGAATGGTTGGCTTGCTCGATGACATCGACCAAGTGGTTACTGCGGGCTTCAAGGAAGCTGGGCATCGCATCGCCGTCGTTGGCACACTCGCCGGTGGGCTAGGCGGCTCCGAATACCTCAAACACTGTCACGGCATAGAAGAGGGCGCACCGGTGGCCTTTGACATGGCGAAGCACAGCAAGGTCTTCGCCGCCATGCTCGAAATGACCAAGGCCAAGATCCTATCCTCGGCAGAGGACGTCTCGGACGGCGGCCTGCTTTGTTGTATTTCTGAGTGCTGCCTAGGCGGCGAGGCATTGGGTGCCAATATATCCTTGCCAGTCCTCGAAGGTCGCCTCGATGAGTTGTGCTTTGGTGAAGGGCCTGCGCGCTTCCTAGTGAGCTACACCGACGAGAATGCCGCTTCGGTGGCTCGCATGGCGTCCGGGTGCGGAGTGGGTCTGCTCGAAATTGGCTGTGTCGGCGGGCGCGAGCTACGAGTGAGTGTCGGCGGGGAGTTGAGGCTAGATGAGCCTATCGATGCGTTGGCCAGAGCCTTCCACTACACCTTTGAGAGGATCTCTTAGAGCATGGTGGCGAGGGGCTGCAGTAGCCATGCGGTTGCTGCGGTAGCCGAGAGGATTTCGCCAGGTCTCTGAACGACCGTGTCTTTTCTGCCAATCACCACTTCGACCATGAAGGGAAGGGTGGCAGCAAAAAGCACTAGGCCTGGTAGGGCGGAGAGCGTGGTAATGATCGCTGCGGCGCCTCCGAGACCAGGGGGCGTCTCGCTGTGTGTAATGATGCGGCTTACAATTGGCCACGCGTTGCCCAGAATTAGAACCTCGGCACTGGCAATAACCAAGACTCCCCAGGCATGCCCGGCGAGTAGTGCAAGGGCACCGACTAGAAGAACACTTGAAAATCCGGTTAGTTGTCCGGCGGGGCCAGGTAGGGCCATCGCTGAGGATGCACTGACGAGTGCAAGTAGGGCAAAAACCAAATTGGCGTGGCGCCAGTTAAGAAGTCTCGTTGTTTCAGCTAGATGCCTGCCCATTGCTCAATTGTAATCCTAGTACGACAATTCTACGAGGGAAATGTAGCGAAATGGTTACAAGTGCCGCTCGACGGCTGCAATTGTCCTCGTGCTTAGTGATTCGGCCAGAAAGGCTCCTTTCTTGAGCGGGGCCTCGCATCGCCTGGGATCGCCCCCAATTCGAGGGGAGCTGTGAGTCGACAGAGCGGGTGGGGGGCTGTAGTTTGCGCTGGCCCCCTTAGCGGATCGGAGCCATCGTCATGTGCGGAGTATTTGGTATCTACGGCCACGAAGAAGCGGCCAATCTCACCTATCTGGGGCTTCACGCTCTGCAGCACCGCGGGCAGGAGTCGGCAGGAATCGTTACGAGTAGCGAGTCTCGTTTGCATCGTCAGGTGCACATGGGCTTGGTGTCGGACTCATTTGATGAGTCAAGCCTCGAGAAACTGCCGGGCACCGCCTCTATCGGGCAAGTTCGCTACTCCACCTCAGGTGAGTCGGAACTGCGCAACGCTCAGCCCTTCTGCTTCGAATACGCCCACGGAGCCCTCTCCATCGCGCACAACGGCAACCTGGTGAACGCGGCGAAAGTGCGCAAGCGACTTGAAGAAGCCGGTTCGATCTTTCAAACCAGCAGCGATACGGAGGTGATTGTGCATCTGATGGCGCAAGCTCGCGAGCCCGAATCGATAGAGCGTCTCGCTTCCGCACTGCGCCAAGTAACGGGTGCCTACTCCATACTTATTCTTACGGAGACCAGGCTCATCGCGGTACGAGATCCGCACGGTTTCCGCCCACTCTCGATGGGCAAGCTAAAGGATGCCACGGTCTTCTCGTCGGAGACCTGTGCATTTGGCCTCATCGAAGCCGAGCTGGAGCGCGAGCTCGAGCCTGGCGAAATTGTCATTTGCGAAGGCAAGGCAGTTCGGTCGTTCCGCCCCTTCGAGGCTACACGCGGCAGACTTCCAACCCGCAGCTGCGTCTTCGAGCAAGTGTATTTTGCTCGTCCCGATAGCACCCAAGATAGTCGCTCAATCTACTCTTCACGAGTCGAGATGGGACGGACCCTCGCAAGAGAGTCGGCCGTCGATGCCGACGTTGTGATTGCAGTGCCAGACTCTGGAGTTCCTGCAGCCATCGGCTACGCTGAGGAGAGTGGCTTGCCCTTCGCAAATGGGCTCATTCGCTCTCACTATGTGGGACGTACGTTCATCGAGCCGCAAGACTCGATTCGTCACTTTGGCGTCAGGCTCAAGCTCAGTCCCGTGCGCTCAGTTGTTGAGGGTAAGCGAGTCTTGGTCGTGGACGATTCGCTTGTACGTGGCACAACCTCGCGGAAAATCGTCGCGATGCTCAAAGCCTCTGGCGCCAAAGAAGTGCATTTGCGCATATCTGCCCCGCCGACGACCCACTCCTGTTTCTACGGCTTGGACACGCCGACCCGCGATGAACTCATCGCGTCTTCGAATACCGTTGAGGAGATCGGTACATATGTTGGTTGCACAAGCCTCGCCTACCTGAGCCATGAGGGGCTTCTTTCATCCCTCGACGTCGGTGCAAACGAGGATAGCGGTTTCTGTTCTGCATGCTTCACAGGCGAGTACCCGGTCGCAATCGAGGATGCAAAAACTGCTAAGCTCGTGAGCATCGCGAAGAGCAAAGCGGCTACCGCCGATACCGCCTCCTAGGCTTCAACACACGCTCGGGCTAAGAAAGCTGCTTCATCCATTCTTCTCATGCAGGACCTCGACCTAAATTCGATACGTAACCTTGTCCGCGGTCTCTCCGCAAAGCTCGTCGAGCTGAGGGGGCATCTTTGACGTCGATAGCAAGAGACGCAGAGTTGCGGAGCTAGAGTCCATCGCCGCCCAGTCCGATTTTTGGAACGACCGGGACAAGGCATTGGCTCTCCTCAAAGAGACCACGATAGCGAAGAACATCGTCGAGACTTTCAACGCGCAGAGCTCTGCCCTCGAAGATGCAGAGGCTTTGCTCGAACTTGGCGTGGAAGCCGAGGACAAGGAGTCGATCGAGGAGGCGAGGGATAGCGCCGAGGCGATTGCGAAGACTCTCGACGACCTAGAGTTTCGTCGCATGCTCTCCGGCGAGAACGATTTCGGGGGTGCCGTTGTTGAGTTCAACGCCGGGGCCGGCGGGGTCGATGCCAACGACTGGACGCAGATGCTACTGCGCATGATCCTCCGATACTGCCAGCGCAAGGGGTGGAGAGCTTCCATTGTCGATGAGCAGAGTGCGGAGGAAGCGGGCATCAAGAGCGCTACCGTCGTCGTCTCCGGTGACTATGCTTTCGGGCTCCTCAAAGCCGAGGATGGTGTGCACAGGCTCGTGCGCATCTCGCCTTTCGACTCAAACGCTAGACGGCAAACCGGCTTTGCTGCACTCCGAGTTACCCCAGATATCGACGATGACGTCGAAATCGACATCACCGACAGCGACATACGGATCGATACCTACCGTGCCGGCGGCGCCGGTGGTCAGCACGTCAACAAGACCGATAGTGCGGTTCGAATCACGCATATGCCATCCGGGCTAGTCGTCCAGTGCCAGAATGAACGCTCGCAGCATAAGAACAAGTCTGCTGCGATGAGGGTTCTGCGGTCTAGGCTCTACGACTTGCACATTGCTGAGAAGGAAGCCAAGAGTGCGGATGCGGCGGCAGCTCGCAAGAAGAACGAGTGGGGCTCGCAAATTCGCTCCTACGTGATGGCGCCATATCGCATGGTCAATGACCATCGCACCGAACTCAAAGTGAGCGACATCGATTCTGTTCTCGATGGAGACCTTGATGAGTTCATTCGTACCTATCTCCTCAGGTCTGGCGACGAAGCCGCAGAAGCATAGGTTGCCTGGATCGCGACGCCGGTTATTGGGACGCCGGCATTGCATCCATCTTGGCGAGTTCGGCTTTGGCCTTGAGTAGTCGCTTCTTTGGGCTAAGCCCCGGAGCTAGACTTTCGAAATGGCTAACAATGGCCACGCGAACCTCCCGCTCCTTCTCCGTATTGCCCTCCGCTTTGTAAATCGCGGCATCCAAGCCGAGTATGCGTCCACGGCGCGCACCTAGGGCGAGGGGGAGGGCGCGGGCCACGGCCGCATGTGCCTCCTCGTGGCGCCCAAGTTTGAGAAGGAGCCATCCTCGCCGGTATGGAGGGTCGTACTCATTTGGTAGCTTGGCTTCTAGCGCTTCGATCCATGGCAAGATCGCGTGACCCTTGCCAAGGTATTCGTGCACCTCCACCTGGTGCCACGCGTAGGTCATCTCTTCCATTGGGGTTGCCGCCTCGGAGACCGCCTTTGCAAGAAGGGCTCGTTGCTGCAGTGCCAGGGTGGCAGCTAAATCGGGAAAGCCGAGCTTGTTCGCAATGCTCCGGGCGGTTGCCAAAGCGTCGCTGCGATCATCATAAGAGAGCGCTGCCTCTGAATCCTTCAAGATGGCTCGCATCCCTTTAAGGGCCTTGTCGAGGAGTGCTTCTGCAGCAGGGCGCTTGAGAGCCTTCGCACAATCGGAAACCCAGTACATGAAATCCGCCCCCGAAGAGTTGTGCTGCTCGGCCATGAAATCTACCTCGGCCCCTGCGAACTCAGCGCAGGCCAGCTTGTTCTCGAGCTTTGCCAATGCGGCAATTTGATTCTTGACGGTGGTGGCGGCGCGGTCCCAGTTTTCTCCGCCTGCCTCGCGAGCGGCGGCGTAGTGCGCGGCGGCCTCGGCATACTCATCCTGCATGCGTGCTCGGTCGCCGCTGCGCAAATGGGCGAGAGGTGAGTTCGGGAGCAGGGCCCCATCGGCTTGGAGCACCTGCAAGTGGCCGCTGGCTCCTCTGAGTAGAAACTCGCGAAACTCAGCTACAGGGGCCGAGCCAGCGTGAATTGCTTGCACGCTCTCGTCGGTTGGGCTCACGACGAAGAAGGTGGGCCATACCTTGGGCACGAAGAGCTCCATGACCTTGGCGGAGGAGGGGTGCTCAGTGTCGATGGCGAGCCAGACGAAGTCGGCAGAAATTGCCGAGAGGCCAAGGTCTCGCAGAGTCCCCTTCTTCATTGCCAAGCATGTGTGGCACCAATCCGCCCACATATCGATGAGCAGTGGCTTGCCTTCCCCTTGGGCCAGTTTCAGGGCGGCCGCGTAGTCGTTCTCTATCCACGCAATGCCGCTCTCGTCGGGCTTGGCGACCTTGGGGGGCTCAGCTACCACGGCGGCCGGGGTATCGGGGAGCCCGGTCTTTGCGGCGCTCGGCCCAGCTTTGCTGCCATCCTCACTGCTCTTGCAGGAGGCTGTGCCAATGACAAGGCTGAGACCAGCCAGGAGAATCGACATGTGTTTCATGGATCCCGCTTACCACAAATAGCGGCTGCCATGGACTCAGCCACCTCCCTAGGGTATGCAATCCGCGCGCTGCTCCGGGGTCTCCTGGTCGGTGTCCCAGAACATGCCGCTCAACATCTTCATGACCAAGTACCAGCGCTTCGTCGCGTGGCGCTACTTGATGGAGCGCGAGCGAGAGCTTAGTTCATCGGTTCTTGTATTTATCAGTTTTTGCCTTTGGCTCGCACTCGGTATGGGCGCGGCCTGCCTTTGGTATCCGCTAGCCGACCTGTTTCAGGTACCACCACCGAACCCACCTGCTTGGCTGATTCCTATGGTGGGCCTATCCTGCGCCTTGCCTGTTGTGGCTTTGGCCGGGGCCAAAGTGAATGCCTTGCGAGGTCGCAACGTTCGCGCCCCACTGTTGCTGGCGGTCCATGGCGTGCTGCTGGCACTCGGAGCCATTGCCGTATTCCACAAGAGCGTAGGGGCGGGGCTAAGCGATAACGAAGTTGTCCTCATCTGGGTTCTCTTTCCGCTGTGCGCCATCGGCGCACCAGTTCAAGCCTCCTTTCTGGGGGCATTCGTAGGGGGCAGGCAGCCAGTAGGAGTCATTGCGACGCTCTCCTATCTATTCACTCCTATCGGCTTCTTCCTGTGGATAGCGATGCGTATTCCGCGCCTCCCGCAGCGAGCCAGCGTCTTTGCCTTTCAGCTGGGGCTGCAGTTGGCGGCGACGGCGGTCCTACTTGCGGCTGGGGCGTACAAGGGGCTTCGTGCTTCGGTGTGGCAAGAGTTCTTTCCTGTATCAGCAGACACTCCTACCTGGACGAAGCTCGCGTGCACCTGTGCTGTGGGGGCGGTGGTAGCGCTCACTATCTATGCTCTCTCTGTCTTGCGGAAGCGGCGCAAACCCGCTGCATTCGATGCGTTCTTGGGTGGAATAGCGGGCGTTGGGGTAATCGGAATCGGGCTTCGCTTCATGGCGGGCGTAGACCAAGTGACGATCAACCTCGACTTCATCGGAGGCTGGCCCTCGTATACGCCTCCAATGGGCATGGTCATGCCGGCACTTGTTGCAGCTGCCGTCGCCATTCTGGCCGGCGTGCTTCTATTGGCGCGCTTTGCATTCACGTTCTTCACCACAGTCTCCATTGGCGGCGTCACCATCGGAACCATGGCACTCGTCATCGTGCTCAGCGTCATGTCGGGTTTCGAAACGGATCTTCGCGAGAAGATCCTTGGCTTCAACGCACACATTCAAATCAGCAAAGCTGATGAGCTGCAGTTTGAAGGCTACCGAGAGGTGCAGGCTGTCTTGGAGAAGACCGGGGGGGTAGAGGGCTTCACGCCATTCCTCACCACCGAGGCCTATATGTCCAATCACAATAACTACGGCAACGTCACGCTCAAGGGCATAGACCCATTGCGCGTTGCCAGCGTTACAGAGATTGTGCACAACCTTGAGAAGGGCGATGAGCGTGCCTTGGAAAAACTCTGGCCTCTCGAGGAAGACGGCAGCATCGTTGGCAAGCCCAAGGAGGGCGCCAAGGAGGACGACTTCGAACTGGATGATGGCCCCGCAGACTTTAGCGGTGGCCTCGATGAGATCGAAGATGAGCCTATCGATGACTTCGAACTGGATGGCCCAAAGGACTTTAGTGGCGGCCTCGATGAACTTCCCGACGCAGGCCCAAACGACGCTCTGGTTACCGCCCCCAAAAAGACTCGTGATTGGGATGTCGACTTGCTCCCACATGACTACATAGCCCCAAGCACCGCGATTCTCGACGGAGTCCTTGTCGGCCGCGAACTCGTCAAGACAGTCAATCTCTACACGGACCAGGAGGTTCGCGTGATTTCTCCATTGCCAAATACCTCGCCCGACGGGCTGAGCATCCCGCGTCTAGAGAATTTCCGAGTTGCCGGCCGGTTCTTCTCGGGCATGTACGAATACGATCTGAAATACGTCTACTGCAGCCTCTACGCTCTCCAGGATTTTCTCGACCTGGGTGACGTTGTTAACGGCATCGAGGTGCGAGTTGACGATCCCCGCAATACCGCCGCCATCGTTCGCAGTCTTGAAGAGTCGCTTGGCGAAGGCTACCGGGTCCAAGATTGGAAAGAGCTCAATCGCGCGCTCTTCTCCGCGCTCAAGCTCGAGAAGATCGCGATGTTCTTCATCCTGGTCATCATCGTCCTTGTTGCCTCCTTCTCCATTGTCGGAAACCTCATCATGGTGGTGATTGAGAAGGCCAAGGAGATCGCCATTCTCAAGACCCTAGGTTCGTCGGATGCAGGCGTAATGAAGATCTTCATCACACAGGGCTTCTTCATAGGCCTGGTGGGGACCACCCTCGGGGTGGCTCTGGGGCTGGGCGCCTGCTACCTGGGAATGACATTCGGCGTTCCCCTGGACCCTGATGTCTATTACATTGACAAGCTGCCGATTCAGGTGGAGGGCTCGTCGGTTCTCGCCGTCGGTGCCGCGGGTCTCGCTATCAGTGTGGTCGCGACGATCTACCCGGCATATATCGCTGCGCGTATGCGCCCGATCAAGGGCCTACGCTGGGACTAGCTGCGGCGCCCTGGCCACGGAGCGTCCGCGTGCGCACGATAGCTCTCTCAACCGGCGGCTGCACCAGACCGCATGGTCACGGTGTGAACGCGGGGATACGGCAATTCTCTCCCAAGCTCCGGAAATGCGGTGAGGGGGCCGACGGCACGAGCTGTGCATAATGAGTTGGGCATGAGTCTTCGCCGTGCCAAATTCGTTCTTGCTGCGCTCCCCCTGCTCGCATTCCCCCTCCTCTTGGCCAGCGCAGGCGAGGCTCACGCTGGCGGATACGTCGGAGCCGGCATAGGTTCCGGCAGTGAGCTGAGCGGTGATATCGCCAGCCACTTCGAGACAGATGAAGATACCACCAGCTTCCGAGTCCTCGTCGGCGAGCGCTTTGGAGCCTTGGCAGTCGAGGGCTCTCTCTTCGGAAGCCAGCTTCGCGGTATTAGCGGCCTCTCTGGAGATGGCGATTTCACGACCCTCTCTCTGGGCATCGACCTCAAATACTACGTAGGTCTCGTGGCTGGCCTCGAAGGCTACGGCAAGATCGGCCTAAACAAGACTTGGCTCACGGGCCCAGACACAGCCGAAGACTGGAACTACGAAGGGCGCGGCCAGGAGCTGGGTGTCGGGCTCCAATACAACATCAATCTTCCCTTGGCAAAGGTCGGTTTCTGGATCGACTACACGGCCCAGCACACGGAGCTTCGAGACGGCGATAACCAAGCACTAGACGGGACAATCGAGATGGCAAACATCGGCGTCTCCGTCGGTTTCTAGAGGCATTGCAGCTTACATTTTCGTGGCAGCCAAGCCGGGGCGGTACCCAACCGATCTGACTTGGCGGCCGCTCTAGCATTTGGGGGCAACCACCGGGCCCCAAGTCGAGTCCCAACCGATTGACAGCCTCGGGTCCCCTAAGTAAGTTCCGGGACTCTTTCGGGAAATCGATGGAAGCCAGTACAGACAAGCGGTCGCCCGCCCCCCATGGCGGGGCGCGCATTGGCGTGCAGGATCTCTGCAAGTCCTTTGAACATGGCGGGCGTACATTGCATGTCCTGAGCAAGCTCTCCTTTGAGCTGGAGAGGGGCGTCATGGCCGCCATCATGGGGGCCTCGGGAGCCGGCAAATCTACTCTCTTGCACGTGCTCGGCACTCTCGATCTACCTACTAGCGGCTCCATTCTCTTCAACGGCGAATCAGTCACCAGCATGGGGCCGACGCGTCTGGCGGAGTTTCGCAACCGGTCGATTGGTTTTGTCTTTCAGTTCCACCACTTGCTACCCGAGTTCACTGCCCTCGAGAACGTCATGATGCCGTGCTTCATCAATCGCATGGATGCACAAGTCGCGGAGAAGAAGGCGCGCACAATTCTGGACCGAGTCGGGCTCTCCAAACGCCTAACTCACAGGCCCGGCGAGCTCAGCGGCGGTGAACAACAGCGAGTGGCACTAGCTCGGGCGATGGTGCTCGAGCCGCCACTGCTCTTGGCAGACGAGCCAACGGGCAACCTCGATACCCACACGGGCAAAGAGATTCACGACCTATTCGTCGAACTCAATCGCGAACGCGGCACCACTATGCTCATTGTGACCCACAACCCTAAGTTGGCTGAAATGATGCCTAGCTGCCTGCGAATGGAAGATGGAGGGCTCGTCGATGGCGTGCTGCCGTAATACGCACTTTCTAAGACGTTTCCTGGCCGCTGCTGGCGTGCTGGTGGCCTTGGTCTCCTTTGGCTTCTGGGGCAACGGGGTGGCCCGTGCTCAGGGCACTGGGCCTGATATGCGGTCTGCGCTAAGCGAGGCGTCAGAGCTACTAGATCTTCCCGTGGAGCGAGTGCAGTTTCGCGGGAATCGGAAGGTTGAGGACGCCGCAATTCGCGTCAATCTGCTCACCAAGGTCGGCACCAAGCTCGATCTCAACAAGATTCGCGAAGACATCCGCTCCATGTGGAAGATGGGTTTCTTCTCAGACATCACCGTCGAGGCAATGCCGAGTGCGAAGGGCGGTGTGGTCGTCGTCTTTGCAGCCAAAGAGAAGCCGTCTGTTCGCAAGATTCTAATCTCTGGCAACGACGGACTGGACTTAGAGAAGATCAACGACGTGTTGGACCTCAAGCGCGATGGCATCCTCAACATCACGAAGATCAAAGCCAATCGCACCAAGATTCACGACCTCTATGTTGAAGAGGGCTACTACCTGGCAGGTGTCGACTACGAAGTCACCGTTGTGAACGAAGCCGAAGTTGACGTCGTCTTCGTCATCGACGAGAACAGCAAGGTTGAGATTCGCGAAGTTAGCTTCATCGGCAACGAGCAGATTCCTGACTCGGAGCTACGTGCCATTATTCAGACTAGCAAGGGCGGGGCACTGAGCTTCCTCTCTGATGGCGGCGTCTACCAAGAGGAGATGTTTGAGCGCGACCTGCTTATGATCACCGCTTACTACTACGACCGTGGCCACATCAACGTGAAGATTGGCACGCCGCAGATTCGCCTCTCGCGCGACAAGAAGTACATGTACCTCTCGATCCCCATCGATGAGGGGCCCGTCTTTGAAGTCGGCACCATCAACTTCAAGGGGGATATGATCGGTGAAAAAGAGGCCTACTACAATCGCCTGACGATCAAGCCTGGTTCCAAGTTTAACCGATCAAAGGTCGGGCAAGATATCGTCCGTCTCAACGACTACTACAAAGACCGCGGTTTCGCATACGTGAACGTCACGCCGCTCACAAACGTCGACCTAGATCGCAAGATCGTCGACATCAGCTTTGAAATCGAGAAGGGCAAGAAGGTCTATTTCGAGCGCATCAATGTTCGCGGCAACAGCAAGACGCGCGACAAGGTCGTCCGTCGCGAGATGAAAATTTCGGAGGGCGAACTCTACAACCAGACGAACCTCGAAATCTCCAAGCGTCGAGTTACAGCTCTTGGTTTTTTCGAGAAGGTAGACATCTCGACCAAGAGAGGCAGCAGTGATGAGTTCATCGTGGTCAACATCGAGATTGCTGAGCGGCCCACGGGCTCATTCCAAATCGGCGCTGGCTTCTCGTCGGTCGAGAGTTTCATCGCACAGGCGCAAATTTCTCAGAACAACCTATTTGGCCGAGGCCAAACGCTATCTCTGCAGGCACAGCTTTCTGGTCTGCGGCAGCTCTTCTTGCTGCGGTTCGTAGAGCCTTGGTTCCTCGATACGCGATGGACCTTCGCCTTCGATATATTCAATCAGGTTCGTGCCTTCAGCGGCTTCGCTCGAAATGCCGTCGGCGGCAATCTTACTTGGGGCTATCCCCTAAGCTTCGAGTCGCGTGCGTTTGTTACGTACAAGCTAGAAGACGTCAGTGTGAGTACCGGAAATAGCGGCTTCGCCAACATTGGAGCAATTCAGGAGCCAGTCGAGGCTGATAGCGTTGCAAACCTCTTCCGCGGCGGAATCACATCTTCCCTCCGCGCTTCCATTAACTACGATTCAAGAAATAATCGGCTCTTCCCAACGGGCGGCTGGTATCACAATGCCTTTGTCGAGGTGGCGGATGAGTTCACGGGGTCACAGAATATCTTTGTGCGCTACGGCGGCTTCTCTCGCCATTACCAACCGCTCTTTGGGCCTTTCGTGCTCAAGACAAATGCCGAGATCGGCGTCACGACGAGCCGCGATCCACTCGGGGTGCCCATCACGGAGCGCTACCTAATCGGCGGCATCAATGACGTCCGCGGATTTGAACCCCGCTCCCTCGGTCCTCAGCTCAGGGTTGCTCAATCCGGTGATATTGGCCAGCCGTTGCGCGATCTGCCCTTGGGCGGCAATATGCAGCTAATCTGGAACAGTGAGATTGAGTTCCCACTCTTCAAGCAAGTAGGGATTTCCGGGGTGGTCTTCTTCGACGCGGGCAATGCCTACAACCTGGAAGATCGCTACTGCAGCGGCAGCTTTCAAACTGGCGATGTCTCAGCAAAATTCGACCCTTGCTTCGACTTTCCAAACTCGATCCTCAAGGGGATTCGCACCTCGGCTGGCTTTGGGGTCCGATGGTTTTCTCCAATTGGTCCACTGCGATTTGAATGGGGCATCCCGCTGGATCGTCAGGAGGGAGAAGAGCCGCTTGTCTTTGAATTCACAATCGGAAACTTCTTCTAGCCCTTGCATTACTTGAGCATTGAGCCCTAAATCCTATGCTCGCGTGGGCCGACCACGTGCAATACAGGCGCCTTGGCGCCGCAGGAGAACCTAATGAATCGAAATTTTGCTATCGCGTTTCTTGGACTGTGCTTTGTAGTTGGCGGCTTCGTTCGCGCAGAGGCGCAGAGTGCAGAAGCTGGAGCCGTTGCCTTCGTTGACTTGCAGCGAACACTCAATGAGACCAAGGCCGGCAAGGCAGCTAAGAAGCGGCTTGAGAACACCAAGGCGAAACGCCAGAGGGAACTCGACAAGAAGCAGAAGGCCCTGCAGAAGGCAGCGACTGAGCTTGAGAAACAGCGCATCATGCTCAAGCCCGATGTCCTCAAGAAACGCGAGCGCCAGCTGCAAGAGAAGTATGTGAAGCTTCAAGAGACCTACATGGAATTGCAACAGGGCTTGGTAGCCGAGGAAGGCAAGCTCGTTAAGGAGATTTTTGCCAAGGCCGCACCTGCAATTAAGTCAGTTGCCAAGGAGAAGGGCTACGTGATGGTTCTAGACAAGAGCATGGTTCTTTGGGCAGGAAATGGCCTGGACATCACTGGCGCTGTTAATAAGCGCATTAAGTAGGTGTGACGTGCGGTTTTTGGGGGTGTGAGGCTCCCTGCGTTGTCGCTTGGCAGATTCGCACAGCGCCGGATGTGCTACACAGCACCCGCAATGAGCGAATCAACGGCGATTGGTCCTACGGAGATTCTTTCGATTCTTCCGCACAGATTTCCCTTCCTCATGATCGACAAGGTGCTCGAGGTGAGTTCCGGGAAGATTGTTGCGGTCAAGAATGTCAGCTATGGCGAGCCGCACTTCCAGGGGCATTTCCCGGGTATGCCAGTGATGCCCGGTGTTCTGCAGATCGAGGCCATGGCGCAAGCTGGGGGCATCCTTGCTGCTCGGAGTGGTGACTTCGACCCGACGACTCAGGTGATATTCTTCATGGCGATCGACAAGGTCAAATTTCGTAAGCCAGTGACCCCCGGAGACCAACTTGTCATCGAGGTGGAGCCGCTGCGAAGGGGGAAGATTTGGAAGTTACGAGGCGAGTGCAAAGTGGATGGCAAGGTAGTTAGTCAGGGAGAGTTTCTCGCGACCATGGCCCCAAGAGGGTGAGCTTTGTGGCTCCCAGATGCGGCATGGGCCCGGCAAAGGCTCTGGCTCTCATTGCTACGGCTGCCGTCCTGGGTGGATCCTGCGATAAAGACAAGGCGCCGCAACAACGCCTAACTCGCAATGGCGATCAACCAGCGGTGATCATTGTCGGGGCTCCCAGGAATACGGCGAATTCAATCGCTGAGGTAGAGCCCAATCACGAGGTCTCTGCGGCGCAGGCTCTCGTCGAAGGTTCGTCGGTCCGCGGTGTTTTGGATGGTAGCGAAGATATCGACCGCTACTCATTCGTAGCCGCTGAGTCGGGGCTGCTCTTTGCGGAGGTCTCGGGGGGCGGCGCTGCAGACCTCACTCTCTCCGTCGCCAATTCTTCGGGAGCGGTGCTTGCAAAGTCAGACCGCGGACCAGCTGGTACGAGTGAGGGACTTCCGGGCTTTGGAGTAGAGAGCGGCACCAGCTATCAGATCGTTGTTAGCGAGTTTGTCGGTCGAAAGCTCCGAAAGGCTGGAGGGCGCAAAGAGCCCTCTGCCGAGTATGTGATGAGTTGGCGCGTGAGTATCGACGCAGAAGAGGGGTTTGAACGAGAGCCCAACACCGAGGTTTCGGGTGCCGTCCAGATTCTCACGGGCGAAGAGGGCAGGGGATTTGTTGGTTGGAGCGGCGATTTGGACCTGTGGCGAATGCCTGCTCCCGGATCCGGCGAAGTCGTGGCAGCATCGCAACGCGCGAGCAAGGAGGCTCTGCACATCGTGCTCTCTGGGCTGCCCGGCGTTTCGACAGAATTGAGCCTACTCTCGGCCGACGGCAGAGTGATAGCTACTAGGCGAGCGAGCAAGGGGCAAGAGGTTGCGATTCGAAACTTCTTGCCTGCGGTCGCTGCCAACTCGTATTTGCTGCGCGTTGGAGGCAAACCTTCGAACCCGGACGAGCACTATGCATTGCGAATTGATGCAGTCGAGATTGATCCCGGTACCGAAGAAGAGCCGAACGACACGCTTGCGTTGGCCACGCCTCTTGGGGGCGACGATTCCACCTTGTTGCTCGCTCGTGGAGAGGTGACACGTGGGGACGTCGATACCTTTCGACTCTCTCCAGTAAATTATGACCGGATTCTGGAATTGCGGTTGTCTGGCCCGAGCGACGCCGACCTCGATATCGCCGTTGTCGCGGAGAGCGGTGCCATTGTAATTGAGTCCCTGAGCGAGGGATCCGGAGTCTCCGAGGCACTAAGCCAGGTTCCGGTTGGGGCAGGGCAATCTCCATTTATTCGCGTTTCACCGAAGACGGTAGAGGGGCCCGCAGAGTACGAACTATCCCTTTCACTCATTCGCGGTACGGCCCCGCCGATCGCGCCGCCCATCGATATCACTCCTGCGGCGGAATAGTTCGGACTGCACCCCTCTGAGGAAGTGCTCTGTGGCTGACCTTGCTCTTGCTCTGCGTCCACATTGACACAGAGGCTGGCTAACTGCGCAATTGTGCGTATTCTGGACGTTGGCACCGAAGCTGCTCTTCTCCTTGGCAACACCAACCCCCAAAAAGGACCAGGAGAGAGCCATGAAGAAATTTTCGAAGATTACAAAGAGCATCCTTATCACCACCCTGCTTGCAATGGCAGCGTGCTTGAACGGCGAATCCAAGGTCGAAGGGCAGCAGTCTGCGACCCCTTCCTTTCCTGAGTCTGCTAGTCGTCAAGACACGGGCGGTATGACGGCTGTGCTGCCTGCCGCGTCTCCTATGTCGACGCCAATGCAAGAGGATGCTGAGGAGCCGGCTCCGATGGTAGAACCCATCATGCCCGAGCCTCAGAAATTCTCGGAGTGGATGCAGCGTGGGCGTACTCGCTTCGAGTCGCAGGACCTTGAGGGAGCAGCGTCAGACTACAGGGCTGCCGTGGAAGAACGCCCAGGAGCTCAGCGAGCGCAGATACAGCTAGCCCGTACACTGTTGTCGATGGGTAACAGTGGTGAGGCCAGAGTGCATGCAGAACTAGCCCTAGAGATCGATGGCTCGTCGAGCTTCGCCTGGAATACGATGGGGCGGGTCGAACTAGCCAAGCGGGAGAACGAAGCTGCTATCGCCTCCTTTGAGCGCGCAACCGAAGAAGACGCCGACAACTCCTACGCATGGAATAATCTAGGGTTTGTTCTTATCGAAGAGGGGCTATACGAGGAAGCCGTGGACGCTCTCGAGGAGGCCACGACCGGTGGTACACCAAAGTCGTACATGTGGAACAACCTCGGGATGGCATACGAGCACCAGGACCAGATCGAGTTCGCGAGGGCCGCCTATCGCCAGGCGGGCAACGCAGGGTCGGCCAAGGCACTTGCCAACTTCCAACGTCTCGAAGGTGTCGACTCGCTACTTGCCTCCGGGGACGAAGCTGAGCCCATTGCTCCTGAGGCGCTCTCTGAGGCTCTGGAGTTGCCGGGAGCCGAGACCCCGGTGGATGTGGTGGATCTCGAAGTGCCCACCGAGGCCAACGAGCCTGTGGAGGTGGCGGAAGTACTAGAGCCATAGCCCCTCTGCCCCCTGTTGTGCGAGCCCCGTGGTCTTCCTCGGGGCACGCGTTGGTTTCGGGGCATCTGGCCGGTACAGTGTTGAGAGTGCGGACCAAGACATCAGCGCTTTGGTATGTGCTGGGCCTATTGGCGCTAGCCAACTTCCTGCACTACGCAAATCGGAATGTTGTCGTAACGATGTACGACGATCTGCGTCGCACCTTTGATTTCGACAATGGCGAGCTTGGGCTGCTCACCACGGTCTTCATGATCGCCCACGCCCCGGCGACTGTCTTCTTCGGCTGGCTCTCTGATCGCGTCTCAAGGCAAAGAGTATTGGCCGCTGGATTGCTAGTTTGGAGTGTCTCGGCTACCCTCACAGCGCTCGCCGATGGCCTGCTGAGCATGTTGGCGCTTCGTGCCTTGGTGGGGCTTGGGGCTGCGGCTTGCGTGCCCGTTGCCAATGCCCTCATTTGTGATTTTGTCCCTCCCGAGCGCAAGGCGAGGGCAGTGGCGGTTTTCAACCTCGGTCTGTTTTTTGGCGGGGCTGCGGGGACCGTAGTTGGCAAGAAGCTCGGCTTCCCACCGGCGTTTCTCGTTCTCGGAATTCCTGGGCTGGCAGTGGCCGTCTTGGTTTTGCGATTGCGGCTTGGCGTGTCGGCACTAGGGCCCCTGGAAGGCCAGGGGCCGGTTTCCGAAGTGGAAGGACGCCAGCGAAGCAAAGGGGCGATCCGCTTCTTGCTCGGCATCTCCACCTATCGCTGGACCGTAGCAGGCGCCGTCTTCATGGCATTCTCGGCAGGCGGCTACGTGGCCTGGTTCTTCGACTTCCTGCAGGGCAGCAAAGGGGCGGATGAGAACGAGGCGCTTTTCATTCTCGGGGTTTCTCTGGTAACCGGATTGGGTGGAGTCCTTGCAGGGGGATGGGTTGGCGACAGATTGCTCCTACGCATTCCTCATGGTCGGCAGGCCGCAGCTGCAATCGGCATCGCCGCATCCGTGCCACTTGCCTTGGCGGTGATCTTCTTACCACTAGGGGCAGGGTTCTACGTTGCTGCGTGGCTGCTCATGTTCACTATCAACTGGTATCACGGTCCCCTTGTGGCCTTGGTCGACGACTTGGTGCCGAGTGAGGAGGCAGGTCTTGCGCAGGGGCTGTACATCGCAGCGATGCATCTCTGCGGGACGGCACCAGCCTCTTCCGTTGTCGGCTGGCTTGCTGAGCGGCACTCTCTCTGGGCGGCTCTGCTCTTGCCCACCTCGACGATGGTGCTCGCTGCGCTGTGCTTCGTAGCGAGCTTTGCCGGCACCAAAGGGGCCTCCGTGGTACAACGCTGAAGTGTTGGCTCACAGCGCAATCAGAGTGTTTCCATGGCTATTCCGACGAATGCTGCTCACTAGTCTGCTTGTGGGATGTGGGGTGGCTAGCCACTCACCAGAAGCCGCGCTGCACAGCTACGCCCAAGCCCTACGCGAGGGCAACGTTGAGCGTGCGTACTCGCTAATGTCAGCCGAGTTTCGCGCTCAGCACAGCCGGGAAGAGTTTGCAAAGATGCTTGCTGACAATCCAGAAGAGGCAGAGCTGACCGCACAGCGGTTCTCTGTGGAGGAGGGCGCGGTGGCGATTCGAGCCGAGCTCAAGTACGGCTACGACGAGACCGTTCAGATGCGCAAAGAGGGCGGCCAGTGGAAGATCTCCACCAACCCGCTCTCGTTCTATGGCCAGGCCACACCAAGGGATACGGTGAGATCCTTCGTCCGCGCCTACAACCTGAAGCGCTGGGACGTCATGCTTCAGTTTGTGCCAGATGCGTTTCGAGAGCGCATGACAGTTGAGATGGTCCAGAAGCAGTTCGATGGGCCGCGCAAGGAAGAAATGCGGGAGATGATGGACGAAGTGCGCGTAAACCTCGACGCACCTAGCGCGGACTCTCAGTCGGGCAATCAGGCTAGGCTCCGATATGGGGAAACGTACGAGGTAGAGCTCGTTCGTGAACAGGGGCTGTGGAAGATCAAGCGTCTATGACTTCCCCAACTCCTAGATCATAGTGAGAAACATGGTTCACGATGACTGTGAGATCAAAGGGACAGCTGTCCTCGGGGGTGGGGAGGGCGGCCGGTCTTTGCGATCGGTGTGCGCTTCCGTCACACAAGCGTAAGTAGTTAAGACTAAAAAGAAAATGGGGGATCATGGAAAAGAACATGGGCCCACTTCTTGGGGTTGCCACACGCACGTGTCATGATCAGATTGTGTCTATGGAACAGAGAGTTCGGCCTCTCCCACTCATATCAGCTAGTTGAGTATCTGCGGATCCCGGTCCCAGCTAAGGCCCGGCTTTTGCAATGCAAACGGACATAGAGACCTTTCCAGACCCACATGTTCAGAACATCCAGATTGTGCCGAACTCAGTAGTAGGCTCGAAATTTCAGCAAGAGTGAAACATCGAATCGATTCATTACGTCATCCGTCTCTACTAACAACACACCGTCCACTTCCTTTCTCAACCTCAATTCGCAACCCTACAACTCAAAGGTGAACACCAATGCTTGAACCATGGATCATCGAAGAAATTCGTCGTCGCGAGGACGAGAGGAATCGCGATAGGGATGCACGTCGTATCGAACTACCGCTCTATGATGAGCAAAGGCGCGACGACGGTCCCGCTCTGAAAGAAAAGGAAGAGCAACCATCGCGTGGCGTGGTTGTTATCGACCTCTAGACGAATCGCAAGACCGACGCGACAAAGCAACATTGTCTCTGTAAAAGTGGTTCACCCCGCATTCTCGAGTAGATAGCGTCGCCCGGGCTCCCACTCCTCGGAGGTTCCGATGAGGATCGCCGAGACCAGTCGCAGGCACGAAGCTTGGTTTGAGAACATCGTTGCTACGTAAGACCTCGCCCTGCCCCCTCTATTGAGACTCGCGAAGCTATGTTTATCGCTTCTCTCGCTTGAATTCGTGGGGGAGCAGAACTTCGCCAGGGCTCTCGATCGCGACTGTCGCGGCGGCGAGCAGATATTCGGTGGGATTGACGTCGAGCATTCGGCACGTCCCGATGAGGGAGTAAAAGAGCGCAGCGACTTCGGTTCCTCGTTTACTCTTGGATCCGTGGTGATTCTTTCGGCCTAGAACAGCAGGTCTTATGC
>JAAEPE010000888.1 GCA_024222395.1 Myxococcales bacterium | reverse complement strand
CTAGTTCCTCGGCAGATAGGATTTGATCCAGTGCTTGCTTCGTAGATCCCGCTGTGGTCTACAAGGGATATGAAGTCTCGACGTCGTCGCAAGGATGGAACGGTTCGGCTTGGCAAGGCTTATCGACACAAGCTTGGGGAACTCGTAGCGAGTAATGACGTAACAGCGCGAGTGCGTGCTCGGGCGCAAATCCTGTTGTTGTCGGATCCGTCCCTGGGGAGTCATCGATGCAAGGCTCTCTCGCGTAGTGCTCTCGTCGCGCCCAGTCTTTCTAGCAATCCGCTGCACCGCCTCGGAAACCATATTCGTATCAACCCACCCCGGGCACACGGCGCTAATTGTCACAGGTGTCTTGGCGAGGTCCATCGCGAGCCCGCGCGTGAAGCCAGGACTTTGTCGCTAGAGATCACTCAGGAACGCATCGGTGGCCACTCGATCCATGAGATCGACAACCATCGGCACTCCACCAATTTCTTCTGCAACACGGCGGAGCAGCTCTTCCCTGCTACCACAGGCCACAACCCGCATTCCATCCTCCGCGAGCCTGCGCGCAATCGCCTCTCCAATGCCCCGACCTCCCCCGGTGACCAACGCTGTCTTCCCTGCTCCTGTCTGGCCCATCGTCTCCATCGCGTAGATGGACAAACCAGGCCACCATAAACCGGCAGACTCTAGGGGAACTTGTGATAGATCCTGTCTATGTCGAAGCACCCTGCAGAAGCACTCTTTAATGGCGAACGCGCCTTTCCCGTGATTCCTACCTGCGAGCACTTCGCTGGCAGCGAGAAGCTCATCGGCAAGGCCCTTGGCATGCAAAGCAAACTCGGCCCCATCTTCGATATCACGATGGACTGTGAAGACGGCGCCGCCACCGGCTTCGAGAAACAGCACGCCGAGATGGTGGTCGCAATGCAGACCTCTGCCGCGAACGAGCACAACATGGCTGGCGTGAGGATTCACGACTACAGCCACAAATCCTGGAAACAGGACGTCGACATCGTCGTTCCCGGCGCGGGCGAGCGCATTGCCTACATCACGATTCCCAAGCCAACGGCATCATCGCAAATTGCGGAAATGATCGGTTACATTCAGGAAGTCGCCAAGGTGGCGGGGATCAAACGCGAGATTCC
This sequence comes from Myxococcales bacterium, assembly GCA_024222395.1. Classification (GTDB taxonomy): domain Bacteria; phylum Myxococcota_A; class Polyangia; order Haliangiales; family Haliangiaceae; genus NORP324. The sequence continues at coordinate 7,421 of JAAEPE010000888.1, read as the reverse complement.
TATCCACGTACTCATCGAGACCCACGGCGCACTGCGCGAGTGCCATCAGATTGCCGCACTGCCTTGGATGCAAGTCCTCGACTTTGGCCTTATGGACTTCATATCGGGACACCACGGTGTAATCCCCGCATCGGCAATGAAGAGCCCTGGGCAATTTGAGCATCAGCTACTCGCTCGCGCCAAAGCCGAAGTCTGTGCCGCAGCCCTTGGCGCAGGTGTTGTGCCCGCCCACAACGTAACCCTCGATTTGAAGAACAAATACCAGACCTACGAAGACGCCAGTCGCGCCAACCGGGACTTCGGATTCATGCGCATGTGGTCAATTTACCCAGCGCAAATCGAGCCCATCGTCCAGGCAATGCAGCCCGACTTCTCTGAAGTGCAGGACGCATGCGAGATACTCGTAGCAGCGTCGAAAGCAGCCTGGGGGCCGATTCAGCACGATGGCGACTTGCACGATAGAGCAACCTATCGCTACTTCTGGCAGCTCGTTCAGCGAGCCCACAAATCGGGCCAAGCGCTCCCCGATGACGTCGCCGCCTGGTGCGTCTAGAGGTCCTCTTTCATCCTCTCGATTACTTCAGTAAAGCTCGTGGATTCTACAACCTCTGCGAGCTCCCTGGTGTAGCGCGTAACGAGGTCGACTCTCTTGCGCTCTTTTGCGTCTAGGCGGGCTTGGTGAAGTGTGATGAATGCTCGCTCCGCATTGACGAAGTACTCGACCGCGGCGACGACAGTGCGCGCCGCGGATCGCGAGACCGATCGCGACTCGTCTGAGAACTCGAATGACCGCCCCTCCGAGTTGTGTACTTCGAGTCGCACCGTCCCCACGGAATCGACTCCCGTCTTCCCGTTCTTCGTATCGAGCTTGGCTACGACTTGGAAGTCCGCCAGCTCAATAGATCGCAGAGACGGATACTCTGCCCCGTAGCGTTCGACGAGAGCGTGAAAGACAGCGTCGACCAACCCCACGCCACTGCCACGCAGCTGTAGGGTTTGTTCCCCATCGCTCAGCCCAAGAGCCACAGTAGTCTTGGTCTCATCGGCGTTTTCCTCCACGCTGAGAGTGGCGAGATGGAGCTCGACGTAGTTCTTGTCAAGAACTCGTTTGATTAGCTCTAGGTTCTCTTGGTGGCGCTGCAGCACCCCCTCATTGTGCCCTACTTAGTGCTCGGCGATCGAGTACTACCTCTGTTCGGCAGCCGGCCCCTAGCGTACCATCCGGCCGATGACTCCCCTTGAGCAATGCGTCAAGCAGTTACGCAGTCTCATTGCCCATCCGACGGTCAATCCCGGTGGGGACGAGGTCACGCTCTGTGAGACGTTGGCAGGGCAGCTTCGCGAACTTGGGGCCGATGAAGTCACAGTTTCGACGGTGGACAGAGCAGACGCCTCTCCTGGCGCCTATGTCTACGCGTGCTTTGGCCCCCCCACCCTGTTGCTCAACGTGCACCTCGATACGGTGCCGGCCAATAGTGGGTGGCAACGCGATCCCTTCGTCGGCGAGGCCACAGAAGATCGCATCTACGGCCTAGGAAGCTGCGACATCAAAGGCGCGATCGCATGCATCCTCACTGCGCTCAGGAACACAGAGCCAGGCGGACTGGGAGTCCTATTCTCGGGCGACGAGGAAAACGGTAGCCGGTGCGTACCTCACTTCATCGCCAACACGGATGCGTCGAGCATTCGGCAGGCAATTGTCTGCGAGCCCACGGCGCGATGTGCTGGTCTCAGGCACCGGGGCGTTTTGGCGTATCGGGCGCGCTACGTAGGGAAAGGCGGACACAGCTCGAAGGCCGACTACATGGAGAAACCCATGGTCGAGCTAGCAAAGCTTGCGCTCAAACTCGATGCAATGGCCCAAAGCGATCTAGACCTCGGCCCGCCCGACATGCGGGGGCTCTGCATGAACGTTGCGAATTTCACAGGCGGGGTAGCCTACAACGTTGTACCCGACATTGGCGAGCTCGCATTCTCGTTGCGGCCCGCCCCAGGCTTCGATCAAGAGGACTTCGAGAGGCGCCTAGAAACGGCCCGCCTCGAATCCCACTCTAAGATCGAGATCGAACAGCTGACCGACCACCGTCCTTTCGCATGCGGCGACGACGTCCGAATTCGCGACCTAGTGGGAGCGTACACAGAAGAGTTCGTAGGACTCGACTTCTGGACAGAGGCGGCGTTACTACAAGCAGCTGGAATCGACGCTGTCGTTATCGGGCCAGGAGATATCAGGCAGGCCCACTGCGCCGACGAGTATGTCCTAATCGACGATCTCGCATGGGCGCTCGAGATGTTCACGGGAATCATTACCAGGCATGCGTCCTAGGGAAATCGTACATCGCTTCCTGGCCAGCATGGGCAGGCCAGAGGCAACCGAGCAGTACCTAAGGCTCTTCCGCGCCGAGCAGCGAGAGCGATTCGCCTTCGTTGTTCTCACCCCAGCAGCTCTGACAGACAGCAGCAATGCCGTGGTTGCCGACCTCGACTTTCTGCGAGAGCTTGAGCTGATCCCCGTTGTTTGCATAGATAATTCAGACCACGCGCGTGCTCTAGTGGCCAAGCTCGAAGGCGACTTCCCAATTCGCGAATGCCAGATCGAAGATGCTGCGACTCTTGCCGCGGAGGGGACGATGCCTCTCATCATCGCGGCAAGCGAATCCGAACGCAGAATCGCAATCGCGCGTCTTAGGCCGAGAAAGGTCGTATTCCTAATTGGGCAAAGTGGGCTCCAACCAGAAGGGCAAGCCGTCCGCTCCCTCATCAATATGCGGACGGACTACGCTTCTCTCGTGGGCACGACGGGGCTCCGTACTGAGCAGGCGTCGCTGCTATCCGAGGTGCGCGAGCTCTTCACAGCTTCGGAGCATACATTCTCAGTCTCGCTCACATCGCCGCAAGACCTGCTCCGCGAGCTCTTCACCGTGAAGGGGGCCGGCACCTTGGTTCGCAGGGGGGCGCGGGTCGAGCGCCTGCGCAGCTACGAGGAGCTAGAGCACGGCCGCTTCTCGACCCTACTTGAGTCCGCCTTTGGTCGCGCACCAACGGAGGCCTTCTTTGAGCGCGCTCCATTGGCCGTCTACCTATCGTCTGACTACCAAGGGGCCGCAGTGATGGAGCCCGCCCCGCTCGCTCCTTACTTGAGCAAGTTCGCCGTGGACATTAGAGCGCAGGGCGAGGGTATCGGCGGTGACCTTTGGCACGCTCTTGCTGCAGATCACGATCGCTTTTTCTGGCGCAGCCGACCGGACAACCCTATCGCCCCTTGGTACGGTAACCAGTGCGATGGCCTTGTGCGCTGCGATGGCTGGACTGTTTTCTGGCGCGGGCTTGCAACGTCTGAGATCGTCGAAGCCGTCACCTACGCGCACGACGCCCCAATAGACTTGGGACAGGCCTCATGAGTATTGGTCCGCGCCTGCGTGTTCTCTACCTCGTCCTAGTTGCGGTCGGGGTCTTCTTCATCCCCTGGTGGCAAGTCGTCGGCGCGGTCGCCGTCATTCAAGCCGCACTGTGGATTCACCTCGGACTCGGCGCCGGAGCCCTAGCGTCTCAACTCCGCAAACTCACTCTCTTCTGCAGTGTCATTCTCATCGCCTACGCACTCGCAGGGGAAGACCCGGCGGTCGATGACTGGCGCGAGGTCATCCTTCTATTCGGCTACTCCCTCGATATCAACCTTCACGGCGCACTCGTCGGCCTCACAATGGTGCTGCGGATACTGGGAGTTGTTCTGGCTTCACATGTGGCGCGCGCGGGGGATCCACGGGCACTTGCCACGGGGCTCCGAGGCCTCGGCATGCCAAAGGTGGCGGCGCTCTCCCTCGATGCGACTCTCGTGCTACTCGGCGGTGGAGGCGGTGGAGGCAAGGGCAAGGGCAAGGGCAAGGGCAAGAGCAAGAGTGCAAAAGGATTCAAGGAAGGCCTTAGGCGACTAGCCCGCGGGGACGTAGGCATTCTTGCACAAGGACTTCTCGGCCACGTAGCCCGCGTAGAGAAGCACGTCGGAGATACCGACGACGGCGAATCGAATCGCGAGTTCGTACGCGATGTCGCGGTGATCGCGGGTATCGCGTTAACCATGCTTGGCATCAAAGCACTCAAACTGCTTCCTGGCCTCCCCTTCGCTCCTGGGCACAAGGGTGTCATTCTCATTCCGCTCTATATCGTTGCAGGCTTTATGACTAAGTCGCGCAAGGGCGCGACCATGACAGGGCTTACCTTCGGCACGGCGGCATTCCTACTCGGAGATGGCCGCTGGGGGCTATTTGAGATCGCCAAGCATGTGAGCCCTGGTATTCTTGTCGACCTGCTAATGCCCGGGCTCGCGGTCGCTCGAAAGCGCAAGATCACCATTCTATGGGCGACCTTTGGAGTCATCATTGCCCTCGGGCGCTTCGCGACAATCACGGCAATTGCACTCTCGGTCCAGGCGCCTGCCATGGTCTATGCGTTCCTGCTCCCAGGCCTCGCAATCCACGGTCTCTTCGGGCTCCTATCCGGCCTGGTCAGTGGACCGCTACTGGCAGCCCTAGACAAGGAGGCCGCAAGTCCCGTAAGAATCCCAGAACCCGGCGGCGGCGGTGGTGGCGGACGAGGCGGTGGTGGCGGACGAGGCGGTGGTGGCGGACGAGGCGGTGGTGGCGGCGGTGGACGAGGGCAACGGCGCCCCAAGGAAGAAAGCGAAGAACTATGAGCAACAAACTACTGACCGGCGATGGCCGAACCCACATCGAATCCAAGCTGATGCGCGAATCGCTGCAGAATCGCGACGTCATCGGCGATACCGATAGCATCAAGGATAGGCGCATCCTCCCAGACATCACCGTTGTGAGTATCGGCGGGCAGAGCATCTTCGATCGCGGCAAAGCTGCCATCATTCCGCTTTCAGAAGAACTCGCTACTTTGCACAACTCCCGAGAGCACGCCATGCTCATTGCGGTCGGCGGCGGCACACGGGTTCGCCATACGGCAGCCGTGGCGCTCGACCTTGGCCTACCCACCGGCGGCGTGGCACAACTCGTTGGTGCCATGGAAGAGCTCAACGCGGTGATTCTCAACTCCTTGCTCGCCCAGCACGGCTCCATCACCATGCCTCGCGATCACTTCTGGGACCTGCCCCTCTATATGAACTCAGGCATTCTCCCAATCGTCATATCGGTGCCGCCGTACCATTTCTGGGAACCCCCAGCTGAAGTCGGCCAAATGCCCGCACATAGATCTGACTTCGGTGTCTACCAGCAGGCCGAGGTGCTTGGCACAAGCCACGTCATCTACATCAAAGATGAGGACGGCCTTTACAACAAAGACCCAAAAGAGCACGACGACGCGGTCCTATTCGAAAAGATCGCGCTAGACGAACTACTCGAAAACCCGCCAGAGACCAACATGATCGACTGGGCCGTCTTCACCTCGTGGAAGACCGGCAAGAATGTCAAGAAGATCCAAATCATCAGCGGTCTCAATCCAGGCCAACTCACCAAGGCACTAGCCGGTGAAGACGTCGGAACCGTGATCACCAAGGACTAAGACAATGTCGGAACGAAAATCTCTGAACGACCTTGGCCCTGCGGCCATCAGTGAATCTGGCATTGCCCCGGGCGATTACAACCCCGTCGCGATCATGCCCGACATGCGAGTCGTCAAACTCGGCGGCCAAAGCTTGCTCGACCGTGGACGCAAGGCACTATTCCCCGTGCTCGACGAGCTTGTCGCTGCGCGCAAGGTGGGTATTCCCATCCTCATAGGCACAGGCGGCGGCACCCGCGCCCGGCACATCTACTCAGTGGCTTCTGAGCTTGAGCTACCGACAGGCGTGCTGGCAAAACTCGGCAGCTACGTGCCCATGCAGAACGCCCGCATGGTTCAGATGCTCACCGCCAAGCATGGGGGCATTTACATTATGGACGACGACTTCGAGAAGTTGCCGCTCTACGTGCAGATGGGCTGCTTGCCCATCATGACCGGCATGCCGCCTTTCGGCTACTGGGAGAAGCGCGACCAGAACAGTCGAATCCCGCCAAACCGCACTGATGCCGGAGTCTTCCTCTCGGCCGAGTTCCTTGGCTGCAATCGTGTCATCTACATCAAAGACGAAGATGGGCTCTTCACGGATGACCCTAAGAAGAACAAGGACGCCACCCACATTCCTCGCATTAGCGCCGACGAACTCATCGAGCGCGACCTCGATGACCTCATAGTCGAGCGTGTTGTCATCAAGTACCTCAAGCGCTCCAAATGGGTGAAGGAGCTGCAGGTAGTGAACGGCCTTAAGCCTGGCGAAGTAACCAAAGCCCTCAACGGCGAGAACAACGGCACCATCATCTACCGCGACTAGGGAGGTGCCCCAAACGAGAAAGCGCCGCAGAGGAATTCTGCGGCGTTTCTGCATTTCGGGGCTGAGGGCTATCGGCTCGCGCCGATTCCCTGGCCGAAGGTTCCGGGTGGCTAGCTACCGCCGCCTGTCCCCTGCCCGTCGCCACCGCCGGTGCCGTCGCCCTTGTGCTCACCACCGCCGTGCCCCGAGCCATGCTCGTGCCCCTTACCGGCCACCATGGCCTCTGTGCGGTCGCGAACGAGCGCGTTGAGCCCTGCGCCAATCCTTCGGGCGTGTCTTAGGGGTGATGGAGACCTTTGCGCCCCCCTCGGCGTCCTCCGTCGTCACCTCACCGTGGCCGAGAACAACAGGGCACTTGCCCAGAGCGCCACTACCCGTACCCTGGCCACTGTGCTTGACCTCCGAGGAGTCGGCGCTGTTTAGGCTAGACCGCCGAGCGCAAACAATGATCGGTCTGATGGTCCTGCTTTCCCGATTGCAGCGATGCTCATTTCGTCACTTGCCCCGGCAAAATCCTCATTCGCGCCTTGCACTCGAAAAATCAGAACTCACCATCCTCGGTCATTCTTTTCGCTTCTTTTCGCTCGACGGTCTAGCGAGATGTGTCGCACGCTTGCTAATCTCAGTTCTGGCGGCCTTGCCGGCCCCCGTCACAGTTACGACAATCTTGCCATCCTCGGCCCCCTAGAGTCGTAGTGGCGCCCTCAACAGAGGAAGGACAGTGGTGTGCCATCTTGTTGGTCATATCCGAGCCAGCAGCAGGCTCGGCACTGAGCTTAGTACAGCGTCCCGGAAGAGGGGCCGGGTCGCCCCGGGTCGTTACCTCCCCGGGCTCCCACAGATTCCGTACGTGCGGAACTACCGCATACGGCTCCTCGGATCAGGAGTTCGCTACATGATGAGGACGGAGTGGACCGGAGTGGGCTTTGGGAGTGGAAAGCGCAGAAGCAGCGCCCGATACCTTTCCCAGGTTCTACGAGCCTTATGCGAGCGTCTCCGAAGCCACTTGAACCACATATGCATCGTCCTATACAGAAAGCCCGCGAGGGCGGATCCGTTGCCGGTGCTCCCATAGTAGTTGAAGTGG
>JAAEPE010000887.1 GCA_024222395.1 Myxococcales bacterium | reverse complement strand
ATTCGAGTAGTACCGCTTCAGAGCTCGAACGGCCTTCCGCTTCTTGCCACGACACGAGAATGCAAATCCTTCTAGGTCCATCAGGATCTCGTCAAGTCGACCTTCTGCGAGCAAGCGCTCAACTTGCTGCTTTCAAATTCCTACTGATATTTCATCACCATCAAATACGACTTTTGCGCAATCCACGGCATGCTCGATTGCGTGTGGCCAATCCTGGATCTGGATGGCATTGAGGTAGATGCGGTCTGCCATGTCCCATTGCCAAGCGGCTCCATCTCCTCTCCACACAATTTCAGCACACTCGTTCGCAGTAATGGTAGTGGCGCCGAAATTTGTGGCCCCCCAGAGCGTGTAGATCGTCCTGGCGCGATTCTTCACTCGAATCTTCGCCATCGTTTTGCACACGGGGCACGGTGCTTCCCTGAGGTTTGCTCGGCCTCCAGCCCCCTCAAGTAGTTGTCATAACGCCGATTCTCAATATTCCGACCCTGTTTCTGAAAGTTCTCTTCGACTACGGCAGGGCGAACCCCTACCGTTTGTTGCCGCTTGGCCAGCTCGGCAATGAGCGCCTCTGTGCTCAAACTCGACAGGTCTTTCTCTGATTCCATGCCAGCATCAGAT
>JAAEPE010000886.1 GCA_024222395.1 Myxococcales bacterium | reverse complement strand
CTGCGGATAGCTCAGAGCCAGAGGAGTGAGCAAGCGCCGAGGCAAGCGCGACTACTATGACGTGCTCGGAGTCGGAAAGAAGGCCGACGATACAGAACTCAAACGGGCCTATCGCGACCTCGCGCGCCGATACCACCCCGACCTAAACCCTGGGCCTAAGGCCGAAGAGCGTTTCAAGGAAATCAACGAGGCGTACGCGGTCGTATCGGATGGCAAGTTGCGACAGCGCTACGATCGCTACGGTCATTCCGCGGTAAACGCCGGCGAGTCTGGCGGTGGCTTCGACAACGTGGTTGACGCCTTCGACGATTTGATAAGCGACATCCTGCGGCGTCGGAAAAAGCCCAAGGAACGCGGCAAGGACCTTCGATACACCCTCGAGATATCGCTTGAGGAAGCCGCCTTCGGCTGCGAGAAGTCCATCAAGATTCCGAACACCACAGGCAAGGAACGCGAATTCGTCGTGACGGTGCCGGTCGCCAGCGAGGATGGAGCCATTCGCCGAATTCGCAACGAGGGCGGCACCGGCGAGAACGGCGGGGCACCAGGCGATTTGCACGTCATCCTCCGTGTAAAGAGCCATCCCGTGATGCGCCGCGAAGGTAGCGACGTCTGGTGCGAAGTTCCTGTTACTTTCCCGCAAGCTGCCATGGGGGCCGTTGTGGAGATTCCGAGTCTGGATGGCAAGGTTCGGATGCGCGTTCCAGAGGGCACCCAGAGCGGCCGAATATTGCGCATGCGTGGCAAAGGCATGCCGAAGTCTTCCTCGAAGAGCGCGAGCCGGGGCGACCACATGGTTCGCATTGTCGTGGAGACGCCAACCAATCTCACCGATAGCCAACGTCGATTGCTAGAGAGATTCTCGGAGGAAGAGGGCGGCGCGATACAGGCACATCCACAGAGGCAGGGCTTTATGGACAAACTTCGATCACTCTTTCGAGACTAGGGGCGTCCTCTCCCTCTTCACGGGGGCGAGCCCAGAGAGCGACTGCGGTGACCAGGCTGATCAAGTTTGCTATGGCCATGAACAAGAAGCTGTTCTCCGGGTACAAGACGGAGAGCGCGAAAGCTGTCCCAAAGAAGACGACAAGTGGCGCAAGCCATCGATCGATGAGAACTGTGGCGTAGACCCAATATACAGTCGATAGATGTCAAGTTAGTTGGCGCCTCTCCTAGGTCAATTTCGTAGTCGCTCCATGGTCTCTTTGCCGGGGTTAAGAAACACTTCGCTAAGAGACCTTCAGGTTCTTGTCTCCCCAGACCATCGGCGAGGGTTGCGCTTCTTTGCCTCCTCGTAGACGCAGCGACGCTTGGCAAGGAGTTGCTCGCTATCGCCGTCATGGCGCTCGGCAGGCGTTACGAAGCCGATAGAGCTATGCCTGTGCTCGTTATTGTACCAGGTGACGAACGCGTCGACCCGCGCCTGGGCGGCTTCGATGCTCGCGAAAGCGGCGGTCGGGTATTCCGGGCACGTTTTCATGGTGCCGAATGTCTATTCCGAGATTGGATTGTCGTTGCTCACCTGCGGTCGGCTGTAGCTTGCTTGAATGTTCAAGTCTTGAAGTGTCGCCAGCAGCGTTGCAGCAGTCATCGGAGAACCATTGTCTTGATGCAGGATGAGCGCACTGGGCGATCCTTCTCGCTCGTAAACCTCCCTCGTGAACTCAGCTGCGTGCCCCCCTTACCAACCGCCCTCCTGCGGTGTGCTCGTACAAGATGTAGAGCGGTTGGATGGGATGCAAGAGAAACCGCCGGGATGACGCAAGTGGAATACAGGCGGTGCGGCGCTGGTGCTCGAGCGGACTCTCAGGCCGGGCGTTTGCTGCCTCTGAGGGCATAAGCCCAGCGACTTTGCAGCGCTGGTCGGCGCTGCCAGACGAGCAACGCAAGCCTCATCGCACCCGCTCCGCAGGACAGCCTTCAGATCTTGTGGAGGTCCAGGTGGCTGCAGGGACCGCGGGTGGGCTCGATCGAAGTTCGCCTGCGATGGTGCTCGAGGTGCTTGCATCATGCTGAGTCTGGGAGCGAATACTCGCATCTATCTTGCCAATGCTCCCACCGACCTGCGGAAGTCGTTCAATAGTCTCAGTGCCCTGGTCGAAGGAAGCTTCGGAATGGACGCGACGAGTGGCGACCTCTTCATCCTTCTCAATCGCCGGCAACTCAGGTGCGTTTCCTATTCTGGGATCGGGATGGTTACTGCGCGCTGATGAAGCGTCTTGAAGAAGGGACCTTTCGTCGGGTGAAGACGACAGAGGGTGTAGACACGGTTGAGATCGACGCTGGTGAGTTGGCGATGCTCCCAAGCGTTATTAGAGTTTGGTAGCGGTTCCACCCGTTCCCAGAGAGGATCGGTTCGTCAAAAACAAGGGAACCGCTGATTAGTAGAGTATCAAGAAAGAAGAGAGAAGCCCGCGCTGAGATCGCCCCACTTGGGAACGTTCTCGAAGATCTAATCCGTGAGAACCTCCGGGAGTTTGTCTTCCAGCAAGGCATGGTCGCCCTCCAGAATATCCTTGCGGAGGAGCGAACCCAGCTCGGTGGTAGTCCATACGAGCGTGGCGAGCACGCAGCGAGACGCGCAGGAAGTGCTCCAGGATAACTCGTTCTTGGCGGCCGCAAGGTGGCAGTCAAGAGACCTCGAGTACGCGATTCAGATGGCGAAGTCATGCTGGAGAGTTCTCAGTACTCCTCTGAGACCGATCCGCTTGAAGAGCGAGCTTTGGAGCAAATGGTTGTTGGTGTGAGCACGCGCAAGTATCAGCGATCCCTTGAGGATGTTCCATCTTCGATGGGCCCTCGTAGCGCAAGCAAGAGCGCGGTGAGTAGGCGCTTCGTAGCGGCAACCAAGAAACAGCTCAGAACCTGTCCAAATACCCCTGTGGCTTAGGCATTAAGACGGTGATGATCGATGGCATTCACTTGGCCAAGCATCTGGTGATGATCGCAGTTGGCATTGATGCCGAGGGACACAAGCATGTTCTTGGCTTCTGGGAGGGCTCCACCGAGAACACGGAGGTCTGCGTTTCGCAGGTTAGTGACCTCGTAGAGCGAGGCCTAGACTCTCAGAAGTCCACGCTCTTTGTGATCGACGGAGGGAAGGCACTTCGCAAGGAAATCTCGCTGGTCTTTGGCAAACGTGCGGTTGTGCAACGGTGCCAGATCCACAAGATGCGAAACGTTGCAGGGCATCTTCCCAAGGATGCCTCAGCCAAGCGGTCGCCAAACAATGCGAGAGGCCTACGCCAGCAAGACGCACATGACCGCTCTCGCTCGACTCAAGCGGGTACAAGAGCCCCTCAGAAGAGCGCCCCGCAAGGTCGGGTTCGAGAGTCGCGATGCGCTCCGCATTCAGGACCTCGTGCTCCGCCGTGCGACGGGCTATGCCTCATTACCTAGACCCTTTTGGGGAACGCCTCTTTCTGTCGCGCATGCTTCGCCAGCCGTCAATTCGCTCCATCGTGTCTCGCATCGTAGAGCGCGCCAGTCGCGCTGAATCCAGGGCCACGAAACGCCAACGGGGACGCCTTTGGTACGCCCACGCAATGATATTGGCATCTGTAGTCAGGCGCCTCTTATGCTCGGTCTCGCCTCCCAAGAAATCGTACGCTGAGTAGCCCCGCTCGATGCACGCCTGAAGACAGAGGTAGTCCACGACCCGACTGATAGGACAGGACGCGACCGCGGTCGATGAAGCTGTGGAGACAACCCAACGTACGTCGACCATCTTTGACTCGGACCATTGAGACTCGGCCGCTTGGCATCAGAGAGAGGATGGCATCCTTGTGGAAGGCTAGGAAGCGCTTGCTGGCGTAACAACCCGGGAGCCCTTCTCGCTGCCATCTCTCTTCATGGAGTCATACCAACTCATCAAAGATGTGCGTTGCCTCGTCCACCGTTTCGGCCCATTCGAGCTCGGCATTTGGGTGGACCCGAAGTGCTTTTCGAATCTGCTTGCGGGCCTTCTTGCTGAGAAGATTCAGTGGCCCCCCAGCCTCTCGGGCCTTGTCGAGATCGAAGTAGTAGGCGGGGCGGGTCTCGAGTTGGATTGTTTCGTCCGCAGGTAACAGCCGGCGAAGGCGGTCTATCGATAGATGTCAATATAGTTGGCGCCTCTTCTAGGTTAATTTCGTAGTCGCTCCATGGTCTCTTTGTCGGGGTTAAGAAATACTTCGCAGGGAGACTTCCATGTTCGCGTATCACCAGACCATCGACGAGGGTTGCGCT
>JAAEPE010000885.1 GCA_024222395.1 Myxococcales bacterium | reverse complement strand
CTTGTACACAAAGGACTTGAATTTCTGCACTCGATTGAGCAATGTTCTGAGCTGCATCCTGCCTTATCTGCCTTGTTGGGCACTAACGGTTTTGTTGACTGTATGCGTAACCAAGAGGTGGGCAGGGTGCTTTGGTGCCGCTCGCCAATATGAACAACTCGGGCACACCTCTTACGATTGGCGCGGTCGTCTGCGCCTGTTCCCCAAAAAAAGGGCGCAGGCTTTACCATGTGCGCCAAACGCCAATGCTCGGGCCGGCAACGCCTGGCTCGTCAGGTCGCGATGAGACGGGACGAGCCAGGCTATCAAGTAATCACTGCCCCTGAGCTGCGATCTAGCAGTGTAGCTCTCTCAACGAGGACGTTACAGGTCGGTTCTACCCACAGATTCTCCCGAGGAGCCGACTTTTCTACCAGCTCATCGATACGCAATTCGGCAAGGAATGAGCATTTTCACCTTGCGAGGCATACCTAGCGCCTAGCTCCTAGCTCCTAGCTCCTAGCTCCTAGCTCCTAGCTCCTAGCTCTTGACGTTGCGCAAGTAGATGAACCAGTAGACAAGCCCAACAAAAAGCGCCCCACCGATGATGTTGCCAATAGTCACTGGCAAGAGGTTGGAACCGAAGAAGCTAGCCCAGGTTAGTTCGGAGTAGTCTGCGGAGGATGCGCCGATCTCACTCCAGAAAGACTCTGATGCGAAGGCCTTCACGAGAAGCGCCTTTGGAACGAAATACATGTTGGCGACGCAGTGCTCGAACCCCGCTGCCACGAAGGCAGTGATAGGGAAGAGGATGACCAGCACTTTGTCAGTGGCCGTTCGAGCGCTCATGCATAGCCATACGGCAAGACACACCAAGATGTTGCAGAGAATTCCCAATGCAAGGGCTGGTACAAATTCTATCTGCGTCTTCGCCGAACCAATGGCAAGCATGCGACGACCAATTGCACCGCCACCCTGTAGGTACTGCTCACTGAGAAGCATCAGGACCGCCACTCCCAACGCACCGGCGAAGTTTCCGACGTAGACGATGCCCCAGTTTCGTAGAAGCTGTCTCAGAGTGATGCGCCCACTCGCAAGTGCCATGACGATGAGATTGTTGCCGGTGAAGAGCTCGGCACCGGCAATCACAACGAGGATGAGGCCTAGACTAAAGACCAACCCTCCCAAGAGTCTTGAAAGGCCGAAGCCCAGCTCGCCACCAGCAGTGATTGTTGTGGCGAAGACCGCTCCAAGCGCAATGAATGACCCGGCCAAGACGCCGAGGACGAAGAGCTTCATGGCACCGGTATTGCCCTTGATCACGCCGGCGTCTTCGGCCTTCTTGGCAACTTCCACGGGAACTAGCGCGTCTACACTCATCTATCCTCCTAGGCCCTGAGAAAAGGCTCGCGGAGCCCAGGCAGGAGATCAAGAGTCAGCGACCGACTCATCGTGAGATCTCTGAGGTCCACAGGTGCTCCTACGCTAGGTATCGTCGCTCGCCCGGAGCACGAGAACCTGGCAATTGGCCATTCGAAGAACTTTCTCGGTCACGGAACCTAGGAAGAAACGGGTAACACCGCTTCGGCCGTGGGAGGGAATCACGATGAGGTCGGCCTTCGTCTCCTCGGCATAGTCTGAGATCATATGAGCGGGGGCCCCGAGCATGACTTTTGTAGTCACTCCAGACATCTCTTCCTTCTGAAGACGCTCGGCAAGTGCCTTGGTTGCGGACTTCATACGCTCGTCATCGGTGATGCTTCCCCAGAGCATGCCCGGTTCCGCAACGTGAAGGGGCTGCGTTACGTAGACGATATGCACATTCGAAGGGCTCTCTACGAACTCAAGTGCCGTTTGCACGGCCTCGAGGGACGAGTTTGAAAAATCGACGGGAACAACAACACTCTTCTTTGGTAGCCAAGTCATAGGATCCTCACCTTCGTTCTATGGAGCGATTCACAGATACCTTACCTCCGATTGCACGTCCTTGGCATCTGCAAAAAACGCGCGATTTGTCTGGCCGAGGACCGTTGAGACACCTTGCGAACAGTCCTTCTGTGGGCACTCAATACTCTACTTCTTCGTAGGCCTCGTCAGAACCCTCTGCCCTTGCTGTTGAGACACCAAAGAAGTCTAGGTCGAGGCTAAGGGGGGGGGCTGGAGGCCGAGCAAACCTCAGGGGAAGCACCGAGGCTAGACGACGACAAATGATGCCTAGCCTCAAAGGTCTCTCTGGCTTGTACTAGCGGTGTGCTCATTTTGCGGGCTCATCTTCTCAACCATTGATTGGGCAGCCCGATATTTACTTGTTCTAGCTGAGCCACGTACTCCTCTAGGCCCTCCAACAGAGCTTCATCCTCGACCGAGAAGACATCTGGCCAAACCGCCGTCTTGTTTTGACAGGCGATGAGGATCAGCTGGCCCAAACGCAAATCAGGATCTTGCTCCCAAACCTCTCTGATGCGCTTGAGGACTACAGGAATTCGGTCGGGGTCTCTCATGTCGGTTCTTCTCCTGCGCGGCAGCATCGGCTACGTAAGGAGGTGAGTCGCCAATGCCCTCTTCGAGGAGCCTCTGAAGGTCGCCTTCGAGAGCCTCTTTGGGAAGATTGGCAATAGCAGCGTAGGCGGATGCTCGTACCTGTGGGTCGTAGTCGCGGGCGGCCAGCATGATTTGCTCGATGGAACCCGGTGTGTGGAGTCGTCCGAGATGTTTGACGATCTGTGCATGAGGCTAGGCCGAGGAAGGCACCAAGACTCGCGCTGACAAGCCGTGGCAACCCATGGTCGTCAAGAGACTTCTAGACCGCGAGGAAGCTGCCTAGAGGGTTGCCGGGCCGGGATTCGTGACTGATTCTCAACCACGCAAGAAGGATGTAGGCTACCCACCATGGGAATGAAGCCAAGACAACGGATGATAAGGGCGCCCAGAAAGTTCCTGCAACTGTGCATCGCGTCATGCATAGCAGCTTGTGGATCGGCCCCAAAACCGCCCAACCTGCCGCTTGTCATAGGCTCCGCCATCGAGGCCAACAAGCCGGAAGAGACGCTCCACGCAAAGCGGCTGAAGCCGCTGTCCAAACAGACTGGGCCATACGGTACACCGCATCCAATCTTGCTTCAGGCTCTTGGCTATGGATGGCTCGTTGCGTGCCAGCCTCGTGAAGATACGACTGGGGACAAGAAGATCCGCGTCACAGTAGGCCACCACGGAGAAGTCGGGACGCCTCATCGTACTCGATACAGATAACGGATCTCGAATCGACTTAGCTCCCATTGGTGACATTGATGGGGAGAGTGTGATTTTCGTTTCTGATGCAGAACTCGCCGTTGTTCAGAAGGTAGGCGCTTGGTCACGCATCTTGCTGCTCTCTGTTGAAGATGGCTCTGGCACGGTCGTTCATCAAACGCGAGCACCAAATTTGGGGCCTATCCAGATCCGAGAATGTTCTGAAGGTGCACGAGATGCGCAAAGATACCAACGGTGACGGAAAGGTGAGCCTGCCAGCTGCCCACACAACCAGGGCCAAGGGCGAATGTACTGGCCCTGCATTTTCGTACTCAACCTACGCTCGTGGAGACAAGCCGTCGGTGAAAGAGGTTCCTCTTCCCGCTAGACCAAAAGCAAAACCCAAGGACAAGATTGATTCGGCCAACGGCTGTACAGCTGATGGCGAGACGCTCGAAGCGAGGTACCGAGGACCTTGTGCAGATGGCGCGACTTGCGACCAAGTATTCCTGGTTACTGCATTGGACGACTCAAACCGGCGTCTTCGCATTGGGCGAGGTCCAGCTCGTTGGGCACCAAGCGATTCATTAAGGATGGAACCCTGCGGAGGCTGGAAGGGGGTTCTATCCGGGCTTGAGGTAGACGAGCCCCATCCGGGCAAGCACGTCCAGCGCCCGTGGAGGGCGCGGCAAGATAAGGACAACGACTGCCAGGACACAGTGGAGGAGCTGTTGATAGAGCGAAGTGAGACTCCCGTGAGATTCGAGACTGATAAGAAGTGCAAGGTCGCGACCGGTCGGTGGACATGCGAGTACACAGGCACTGTCATGACGAATCGCAAGGACCTGGTTGTCGAGTACGTGGTCCCCTTGGACGAAGCTCATGCGACTGGAGGCGATTGGCGTGACAAAGGGTGGCGAGAACTTTTCTCAAACAACACGAAGAACATGGTGATTGTCTCGAAGGCTTGGAGTACCGGGCGTAACTCCAAGGTCAATCAGGAGTGGATACCAACCAACAGCTTGTCTGCAAGTTCGTTCGCTCTAGGACTAGGGTGAAGAACAAGTTCATGCTCCCTATTACAGAGAGCGAGGCTGCGTTTCTGGCAATCCATCTACAGAGGTGTGACCTCCTCAAAATTGGCCCAAAGGGCCTAGACGACGAACATCGATAGCTTGCCTTCCAGCTTGGAACCTATCTTCTGGGCGCGTCCAGGTGGGAGAGGCTAGGTAGAAATGAACCTGTGTTTCTGATTTGCGCCTTGGTACCCAAGCCTTCCAATCGTTCCATATCCTGTTTGAATCTGGCCTCCATATCGATCAATTTGCTCAAATTGAAGGCCGAGTCGGCGACAAGTCCAGCGCCTTCTCTTCAGAGGCTCTCGCGATCCTGAATGGGATCGGGAGGAACCGCTACCTAGAGTTTAACAATGGATGGGACGTTGCCGAGCAGTACTGCGCATCGGAACACTCGCGGACTCTACATCGTCGTACCCAACAGTGCCTTCCTATCTGCCCATTCTTAGCGGTATTCGCATCAAGTCTGACCAACAGCACGTGCACCTGCTGGGAGAAGTTCTCTGACCAATTTGGGCACCGATTCACGCAGGTTGTGTCGGGTGCCTTAGCTATCTACTCTGCCTCAAGCTTGAAGTCGGCCTCGCTCTCCGCGGCAGCCTCCGCTCGCACCGGCATGGGAGCAGACTTGAAGCCCTGCTTGCGAACCCGAACGCTGTAGTCTTTGCCGCCCTTGATGTTGCGAAAGCGATACCTGCCCTTCTTGGTCGATCGAACGCTCTGCACAACGTTACCCATGCCATCGATTAGCTCGACTTCTGCATTGGCTGCGTCGGCGTTACTGGGAAGTGCCAGGCTACCTCCAATCTGAGCGAAGTTGGCCATCTGAGCCTCAGGTGTGTCATGCACAAAGGGCATGTCTTCAACCTGAACTTCCTTGCCATCCCTCACAAAGCTGAAGCGAGCAACGTAGCTGCCTGAGTCTTGCGCATTGCCGACAAGATCCTTGCCATCCCAATGCACTCGCATCGGCCCCGGAGTGCTCGCGCGTTCCTCGCTAAAGAGCTTCTTGCCGAGCTTGCCCGTCTCGTCCGTCGATTCGAAAATCTCGACTCGGAGCTGAGCCTTGGTGTCTCTCTCCGCGATGCTGCGCAGGGCGAGCTCCGTTCCCTGGTTAACGTAGCTACTTCCCAACTGGGTCATGTAGACATCGCCAGCATAAACCTCGAAGCGGCGTCGACTGGTCTTGCCCTCCGCGTTGGTCGCCCGCACATCAACGACGTGCTTGCCTGAGACAAGAGTGGCCGTATCCCAGTTGTAACTCAGCGACGAGCCGCAGCTCCCATAAGTGAGCAAATCGTCGACAAGAAGTTCAACCTTCACAACGCCAGTGCCTTTGTTGTCGCTAGCCTCTACAGCCAGGCTCTGCAGGCCACTCACATGCTGCCCGTCTTTCACGCCCTGCACAGCGAGGGTCAAAACGTCCATGGAGACGAGGCCGAGTACGCCCCACATAGCTTCCGCCTTGCCAAAGCCCGCCTCCGACCAAGAGCCATCCTTCTTCTGCCTTTCGACAAGCCAGTGAATGCCTCTGGACATGCCTTCATCCTTGTCTGTGCTGCCCATGAGACGCAGGGTGTAGAGCGCTTGTCCTGTCGAGTAGGGCTCACTCGCCCCCCCCTTGTGCATAGGCCAGCCGCCGTTATCGGTTTGCAAGCCGCGAAGGAGCCCTCCCAAGCGAACGATGGTCTTGTCATTGCTACTCATCCCTGTGGCTATGAGCCCCATGATGGCGTAGTTGATTTCCTGGATGCTCGTACTGGGAGTCTCCTTCCAGCTTGATACATGGCCGCGAAGGTAGTCCTCCGCCTTGGAAATGCCGATTAGCCACTTATCATCGGCTGATCGCTCGTAGACCTGGCGCCAAGCCACCAAGGCTTGTGCCGTCGCCTGCACCTTGCCAATTGCCACGGGATTCGAAGTGTATCCATCGGGCAACTCCCCTGTTGAAAGCTGCCGCTTAAGAACTTCACCGGCCTCGTGGGTGAGTTCCTTCTCCAAGTCTCCCGCGACCCACTGATCGTAGCGGGCCAGCGCAGCCACACCGAAGATCTTCCCAGTATCGTAAATCGCTCCGGTTGAGTCGTGGCCAAGTCCGGTCGCGTGACGCGCCCCGCCGGGCAGATCGAGCATTCCCTTGAGAACGGTATCGAGCCCTGCCTGGTCGACCTCGTATTGGTTGTGCTTGCCAACGGCCAAAGCCTCAAGCGTTACCGCCTGCACGTGGCAGCCATAGCAGTTGTTTCGCTCTTGCCAAGAGGCCGTCGACTTGGAAAGAAACTTCAGACCGCGCTGAGCAGCCCTTCTAGCGATTGGATTGCCCTCATCCTTGGCAACGTCTTCTGAGGCGGCGCTGGTGCACTCCGGCATCTCGAACGCTTCCCGGACTACGGCAGCAACTAAGATAGGTGTAGTGCTCTCATGTGCACCAGCCGGCTCGGTGGTCGAGCCAGCATTGCTGACCGCCCCTGTCCCGACCACAATTGCCACGGCCAGGCCAACGCCGAAGACACCCGCCCCTGCAGATACCCAAATCTTCTTGGATTTTCCCATACTCGTCATCTTCCTTCGTTGGTCCGCAACACGGACTCATGGGCTTGTAACGGGCGAGGTTTGTAAAGGATCTAGGGGAGCGCAGAAAATTCACTTCCTGCGCGAGATGCTGATCGGAAGGAAGGTGCTGAAGACCGGCAGCGAGATCTGGACGCTCAGCAACGACTGACTCGCTACTTCGCTGCCAGATGCTCTTCGTCGAGCGCACTCTGCTCTCGTATTGCATCTGCTTTGATGCTCTTGGTTGAGCGAAAGCAGGTGTGGGGCTGTGACCGAAGTGATTGGGGACAAAGCGCTTACCCCGGCATGATTCGCCCTGTATCGTGGCTGCATGCGGTTGTTGCTACTCGTCATGCTCTCTTGGAGTCTTGGCTGCAAGAGTGAGACACAGAACCAGTCTGAGGCTGTGGGGCGGCCTCGAGCGGAAGCTCTCTCTCTGAAAGCAACTGGGCCACTACCTTTCATCGCCGACATCGAGCGCTTCGAGCAGATGGATGAGGCCTCGCCTGTCGCGCCTGGAAGCGTGGTCTTCACGGGCAGCTCTAGCATTCGCCGTTGGACGACTCTGGCGG
>JAAEPE010000884.1 GCA_024222395.1 Myxococcales bacterium | reverse complement strand
CGTCGATGGTCTGGTGATACGCGAACATGGAAGTCTCCCTGCGAAGTATTTCTTAACCCCGACAAAGAGACCATGGAGCGACTACGAAATTAACCTAGAAGAGGCGCCAACTATATTGACATCTATCGGTTGCAATCTGACAGGTATTCGTGGACGCCGCGGAGCACGTATGCAGCTCCTCGCATTCCACAATGTCTCCCAAACCATCCTCGCCACAATACGGTCCCCCGGCGAACTGGTACGCCTCATAGAAATTTCCCGTAGGCCGCTCACAAATGTTGGTAGCCGGCGACTGGCAAACGTGTCCCTCTTCACACTCGACAATATCTCCTTGCGAATCAGAGCCGCAGTACGCACCTCCAGCAAATTGATACGCTTGATAGGTTTGATAGGTTTGATAGGTTTGAGGTGTTCCGCCTCCCACGTTGCAGACCCCGTTGGCGAAAGCATAGCTATTGCTGTGGCGACGTGATGACCTACAAGCAGGGCTGCGGCAAGAAAGTCTTCAAAGACCTGGTCATGGCTTGCGGCGAAGACAGGCAACGAGACTGCAAGGGCGCCTCGCCAGCTCAGAACTCATGGCGCCAGCTGCTCGCCACCCTGGGACCAGCCAAATCATGAGAGAGTCTCGCATTGCGGCGGTGCTAGAATTTGGCGAGGATCACTTAGACCTTTTGTGCGTTAGACCGACCACGCACCAGGCGCGCGTGGTCGGTCTAACTCTACTTGAGCTGCTCGGCATCGGCATCGCGAGTGACATCGACGCCTTGGTTCTGCTGCGGTCCGTCGAAGAGCAGCACGCTGCCTGACTCCTCGTCGATCCGAATCCAGAATTCAGTGGATGGGTTGACCAGCTCGTAGGCACCCGTGACGCTGCCCTGCCTTGTCAGCTCGAAGACCTCCGGCGCACCGTCGAGCTTCGCCTTTGGGGGATCAACCGTGCGGTCGAGGATGAAGCCGCTTTTGCCATCATACGTCGAGTAGTGGCCGAGCAGGCGCTTCTTCTGGAAGTCGGTCAGGTTCTTGCCGTCAGCGACTTCATTTTTCTGTGCCGCTGCCGGTGCCGAAGTGGCGGGTGCAGGCGCACCGCAGGCGGCGAGCATGCCCGCGAAGATAGTTGCCGTAATCGCGCGAATCATTGCACCACCCCCTTGTGACGAAGGACCGCGCAGGCGTTGTCGCGGAGGTAGCCGCCTTTCCCGTCCTCGAGCGCCTTCGTAATTTGCGATTGCAGCTCCGCGAAGCATGCGTTCTCCGCGATGTCGCGCGCGCCAACCGCATTAGCATAGTCGGTCGGCAGGCCAAGGCCAGCCATCGTTGCCATCACTAGATCCTTGTCAGCGCAGGCGCTCTTGTCGGTCAGCGAGGCGGCGCGGAAGAAGGGCACCGCGACGTAGGCGAACTGGTTGAGCCGAACGGTCTTGCCGATCTGCAGCGCAACTTTGGGATCGGTGCCCGGGACGTTGACAAACTCGAGCGCCTTGGTTAGGCACTCCTGCCCCGAATAGCTCGACTTGAAGCATGCGTTGAACGCGGCCGCACCGGCCTCGCCGCGCTTCTCTGAGAAGCCTGTTGAGCTCATCAGCTGCGGATACTTTGTGACCAGCTGCTCCGCGAGGAAAAACGCCTCGAATGCCTTCGAATCGCTGGGCGACGCCACCATCTGAGTCACGGTCGCCGTCGCGGCGCGCTCGAGCATCGCATCCCAAGCCTTGCCACGTTTGGCCGGCGCGATGTCGTCGATGTGCCCGAGCAACTCGACGTGCTGGCTTTTCTTCTCGAGCGCCTTGAGATCGGCCATCGAGTATTTATCTTTGCCCTTGTTGCGGCCCGCCTTGCTGTCGACGCCGCCGCTTGGCTTCACAGCCGGCGGAACCGGTGCGAGGCGCGGAGCCGGATCGAGCGCTGCCGCCTCGGCGCAGACCGTGTTGAGGTCGCCGCTGGCTGCAGGCTCAGTGGCCGCCTCGGCGGTCGCCCCGGCGGTCGCCTCGGCGGTCGCCTGGCCCTTCTTTGCGTGCGGATCGGGGGATTCAATCGCCTTCTCCGATCCACCGCAACCGACGCTCGCCAGCAACAGCAGCGGCAGCGAAATTCGCAATCCAAAAGTACTCATTGAAGCTCTCCATTTCCGGCGTTCGGCCGGTCTGCTAGCCGGCAGCGTGCCGACGTTTTCGCGAACATAGCACGCGGGCATAGGCGCCGCTGACGCCCCAGGGCATTGGCATCTCGTTCTCTTGCTCACCCCCAAAGTGAAAATCGGATCGCGAGGGGCGCCAACTATCCTGCCACTGGGGGGAGCCCCCTGTGGGTGTCAAATACCCGTCCATCGCGAAATCATAGGAGTTCTGACAAGCCCGCTGAAGTGCGGCGCGCACGCCTGAACTCGCCAGAACAACAGCTCGGAGCAGTGTCTCCGCAGTCCGAGAACGACCGCACTCTTGCTTGTGCTGCGAGCCCTCATGGCATCGGGAACCTCCTCCAGAGAGCGGCGATACTTGCGTGTGCTTACACCAATCACCATCTGCTCCATCGCCCGTTCCTCCAGTGGGTCGACATCAGAGAAATACCGG
>JAAEPE010000883.1 GCA_024222395.1 Myxococcales bacterium | reverse complement strand
GCTGTGGAAATCCCGCGTCTGCGCCCGAGCCCGAGCCGGACATCTTCGTGATTCACAAGGAGACCTTCTCTGCAGCCGACGTCGAAGAGACTCAGGAATTTCGTGGCATACCGTTGGCATTGGGCAACCTCGTAGGGGATGACAAGCAAGATCTCGTCGTCGGGAATAGGAGTGGCGGCCTCTGGGTCTTCGAGAATACCGGCAATCTGGAGTTCTCCGATGTCACCGAGTCGCTGGCGCTGCCATCTCTCGCCGACGTGGTGGCGGTCGCCATCGCGGACATGGTGGGCGATGAGGAAACCGAACTCCTGGTTGCTCTGAGGGATGAAATACTCGTCATGGCACCAGGGCCGCCAGCCTCTATCGTGGCTCGCGCTCCGCCAACAGCATTGCCTGAGTATCTACTCCCGCTCGATGCGGACGGTGACGGCAGGTTGGAGCTCTTGATAGCGCAACGTTCCGAAACCCCCGTCGAGTCACTCTTCGCGATTGAAGACGGCAACCTAGTGCCATCTCAAACGCAGTCGCTAAACCTGTCCGGGCGGCCGTGGTCAGCGACAGTTTGGGACGTGAATGGAGATGCTCTACCCGATCTCCACATCGCGAACGATACGCTGGCCGCCGATTACGGCAACGGTGAACCCACTGGAGCCAACTCCAACCCGCGAGACGCGTTCTTTCTTGGACATCGGGACAAGGGGTTCGAAGAGCAGCCCGAGGCAGCGGGGCTTGGAGTGCCGAGAAGTTCAATGGGAGGACGTCTTCTCGATATCGAAGACGAGCGCACGCTGCTCTTGGTTTCCGACCTTGGTCGCAACAAGTTCTTCGAGTGGCAAGGTTCGGCCTTTGAGCAGGTCAAGAATCTCGGCCTTAGCATCGCGCTCTTTGCACAAGAGCCTTGTTACTCCGATGCGAGATACGAGTGCCTGATTTTCTCTTGGAGTACCGCCTTCGCCGATTTCGACTTGGACGGCACGATGGAACTTCTTGTCGGTAACGCCCTCTCTGGTCCCGTCTTTCCCCGTGTGCTTTGGTACGAGTGGAAGAGCCAAAATGGTAGCTTCACACGTCGCAATAGCAATCTTGATTTGGAAGCTCAATCCATCGTCGCATCGGATCTAGATAGAGATGGAGACATCGATCTGGTGGTGGCGGGGCGCAGCGGCCCTCCGATACTCGCAGAGAACATCCAGCGCGCTCCAACTTGCCCAAGGCAATTGCGTCTACTAGGCAGGCTCTCTGGCACGGAAGGGCGGGGAGCAATCGTCACGGCGTATTATGGCGAGGCGCCGCGATCGCGGCATCGAATCGGAAGTGGCGGAGCAGCCTTCGTCAGCGAGGCGACAGAGCATACATTCGGCCGATGTGACCTTGAGCGCTTGGAGATCCAATGGCCGAGCGGGCGAGGCTAGGTAGAATAAACCTGTGTTTCTGATTTGCGCCTTGGTACCCAAGCCTTCCAATAGGGGCCGAGTAAATGCGAGGCTAGGCGGCGTGGGCGAGTGATGCGCAGGGTTCACGAGATGACCGCGGGGGTGGCTC
>JAAEPE010000882.1 GCA_024222395.1 Myxococcales bacterium | reverse complement strand
TCGGGGTGGTATCGGCGCGCGAGGTCGCGATAGGCCCGTTTGAGTTCTGTATCGTCGGCCTTCTTTCCGACTCCGAGCACGTCATAGTAGTCGCGCTTGCCTCGGCGCTTGCTCACTCCTCTGGCTCTGAGCTATCCGCAGACGGCGCATCGTCGGCGAAACTCAACTCCCCTTCTTCTGCGCTATCATCTCCAACATCGCTTTGGGCGTAGATGACTTCGCCGATGCGCTGGGCGGACATTTCGAGACGGTCTACGGCAGAAAGCACCTCCTCAAGCGTGCCCTCTTCGACCATCTTCCTCGACTCAGCCAAGTCTGCTTCAAGTATATCGCGTTCAGCATCGCTTAGAACATCTCCGAACTCAGCGAGCGCTCGCTCGGAAGTGTAGAGCAAGGACTCCACTTTGTTGCGAGCGTCGGCTAGCTCGCGTCTGGAGGCGTCGTCTTCGGCAGACTGCACCGCATCGTTGATGATTCGATCGATATCGTCTTCGTTGAGACCGCTGGTGGGAACAACGTTAACGCTCTGCTCGTGATTGGTACCGAGATCCTTGGCAGAGACGGTCAGAATGCCATTGGCATCGATATCGAATGCGACCTCAATGCGCGGCACCCCTCGTGGGGCAGGCGGAATGCCGACTAGTTCGAAATTGGCAAGGGACTTGTTGTCATCCGCCATTTCGCGCTCGCCCTGAAGAACATGCACGTTCACAAAGTCCTGATTGTCGACGGCGGTTGAGAAAATCTCGGTAGCGCGACAAGGGACCGTTGTATTGCGGTCAATGAGCTTCGTGCAAACACCACCCGCCGTCTCAACACCTAGCGACAGTGGCGTCACGTCGAGCAAGAGGACCTCTTGCACTTCACCGGTAAGCACGCCCGCTTGGATGGCTGCGCCAACCGCTACGACCTCATCAGGGTTCACACCGCGGTGTGCTTCTCTACCGAAAAACTCGGAGATGACTTCGCGCACCCGGGGCATCCGAGTTTGTCCGCCCACAAGCAGCACGACATCGATATCCGAGGCTAGCATATCAACGTCACTTAGCGCGATTCGGCATGGTTCCAGACTTCGCTGAATGTGCCCCTCTACAAGGGATTCGAGTTTTGACCGCGTGAGCTGCAGCTGGAGGTGCTTGGGGCCACTCTCATCAGCAGCGATGAAAGGCAGGTTGACGTCGGTCTCCATCGCACTCGAGAGTTCGTGTTTGGCCTTCTCTGCTGCTTCGCGCATGCGCTGCAAAGCCATTTTATCGCCTCGCAGTTCCGTATTGGGATCGCCCTCGGAGAACACTGCGAGCATGTGTTCGACGATGGCATTGTCGAAGTCTTCGCCACCTAGGAAGGTATCGCCATTGGTTGAGCGCACGCGAAAGATGCCATCAGCGAGTTCGAGAATCGAGACATCAAAGGTGCCGCCACCGAGATCGTACACAGCCACAGTCTGCGCACCTTCGGCCTCAAGGCCATAGGCCAGTGCAGCAGCGGTCGGCTCGTTTATGATGCGCAGAACTTCGAGCCCGGCAATACGTCCAGCAGCCTTGGTGGCGTGGCGTTGCGCATCGTCAAAATAGGCGGGAACCGTGATCACCGCTTGGGTCACCTCTTCGCCAAGATAGTCCTCTGCGGTCTCGCGCATCTTGCGCAACACCATCGAAGCAATCTCCGGGGGCGAGTAGCTCTTGCCGCGCACCTGTACGTGGGCATCCTCGTTGTCCGATGGCGTGATCTCGTAAGGCGTCGTGGCGATCAGGCGCTGAATATGTACATCTTCAAACTTGCGCCCCATCAATCGCTTGACGGCGTAGATGGTATTGCCCGGATTTGTAACCGCTTGACGCTTGGCGATTTGGCCTATCAGCCTCTCGCCACCGTCCGCGAACGCCACTACAGAGGGGGTCGTCCTAGCTCCTTCGGAATTGGCAATGACAATCGCGCCATCGCCATCCATCACGGCCACACAGGAGTTCGTGGTCCCCAGGTCGATGCCGATAACACGGCCCACAGGCTACTCCTGCCCCTCAGGCTCCGGTTCGGCCATCGCAGCATCTGTCGCTTCGGCCTCGTCGGTCGCAGCGTCCGAAGCCACAGCGTCCGAAGCCACAGCGTCCTCGCTCTCGGCCGCCGCATCCTCTGCAACGACTTCGGCATCAATGGCATCAGCGGTCGCTGTAGGCATCGCGATGGAAACGACCGCTAGAGCTGGACGAAGGAGTCGTTCTTCCACTGTGTAGCCAGTTTGCAGAACAGAAACCACGGTTCCCGGTGGGTAGTCCGAGCTAGGCGCTTGCGAGACTGCCTCGTGTAGCGCGGGGTCAAACGGCTGACCAACGGCTTCGATGGCTTTGACATTGTGTCTTTCAAGAGACTGATGAAACTGCCTGAGAACCATCTGAACGCCCTCGACAATGCTCTTGGTTGCCTCGGCAGCGGTCTGCTCTGCATGCTCTACAGCTCGTTCAAGATTGTCGACGACCGGTAGCATGTCTCTAAGAATTTTCCCGCGCTCGTCTAGGCGGCCATCCTTGATCTCGCGACGCGAGCGCTTGCGCACGTTTTCAAGATCGGCAGTCGCGCGAACGAAGCGATCGTAATTGTCCTTCTTGCCCTTCTCCGCTTCGGCAAGCTTCGCTTCGAGCTCCGCCACGGGATCAAGTTCGACCTCTGGTTCGTCGTCGTCGCTGGCTTCCACCTCGATATCTAGGCTCTCGTCGTCATCCTCAACGTTGGCCTCCTCTGCAATCGGTGCGGCTTCAGCGGCGTCCGTGCCTTCCGCATCAGCCTTCGCAGCATCCGCCTCAGACGGGGCAGCGACGCCTACTGCAGCGTCGACGGGGGCCTCGGGGCTAGTGACTTCTTCGTTCTCTGTGGTGCTCATTTCGCGAGCCGTATCGTACTCAATATGCCGACAAAGTACACATTTTGAGGCACGTACGAAGCTAGACTGCCGAGCATAAAAGATGATTGGAAATGGCGAGGATTGGAAATGGTGAGTCACTTCTTTTCGAGTGCAACGTGTGAATGAGGAGCTTGTCGGGACAAGTGACGATATGAACAACGCCGCAATCGGGAAGAAGGGGCCACCAGAACGATCAGGCTTTGTGCTCGGCGGTCTAGACGAACTTCTTTGGCAGGAAACTGCTAGCGCTCCAGGGCGAGCCGACTCACGAGCTCGGCGGTGAAATCCACCACGCTCATGATTTTGCCGTAATTCATGCGCGTTGGCCCAATCACGGCAATTGCCCCCAATGGCTGCTCATCCGGCCCATACGGGACCGCCACAATGGAGGATTCCCCCAGGGCGGCATGGGCGGTCTCCGCGCCCAGGAAGACCTTGACCTGCTCCGTGCTCATCGTATCGTCGAGCAATTTGAGTATGAGCTCCTTCTGCTCCAGCGCAGCCAGCAAATCCCTCATCGAGCCCACATCGCTCTGTCCCGAGTCGCCGGGAACGATTAGGTTTGCCTGACCGGAGACAAAGATCTCGCCGTCGTCCTCAACTCCCGAGACCGCGGCGTGGCCGAGCTTGAGTGCCGCCGAGACCATGGTGTCGTACTGGTTCTTCTCCTCCCCCATCTCGACAAGGACCTTCTTGCGAACCTCTCCCAGGGTCAGGCCTCCGAGCAGATCAAGAAGGTAGTTGTGAACTCGCTCCAACGTGGGCCGGTCCAATTCGGATTCTAGTTTGATAAGCTTGTTTACGATTTGTCCGGACTCGGTGACGAGGACGGCGAGCAAGCTGCCACCACTCATTGGCATGAATTCGATGTGCTGAAGTTGATCTTGCGCAGGATTCGGAGCGAGCACGATTCCGGCGTAGTTGGTGACCTCGGAGAGCACACGGCTAGTGTTCTGAATGATGCTGTCGAAATCACCCTCGCCGTGCCCAAGCCCAGAGTGCATGCGAATGCTCTCCTTCTCCTTGGTCGAGAGGCCGCGAACTTTTAGGAGAGAGTCGATAAAGAAGCGCAGCCCAGTGCCCGTTGGAACACGGCCCGAGGACGTATGTGGCTGCTCGAGCAGCCCAGCCTCTTCCAGATCCGCCATCACATTGCGGACGGTGGCCGGTGATAGATCGATGCCGTGTCGTCGGGTCACTTTGCGCGATCCGACTGCGTCGCCAGTGGTCAGGTATTCGGAGACAACTGCGTGGAGGATTTTTCGAGAACGGTGATTGATGTCGACCATCGCCTTGGTACTCAGAGTCTAGCGCGAAGCCAATCCCAGTCGGGATATGAGCTGGTTATTGTATAGAAAGCCCTTAAGAGTGGGGGAGATGCGACCCGCCTGATGCTTAAGGAGTCCGGAATCGAGCAACTCTTGGAGAACTGATTCTAAGCCGTGAAATGCCTCTTGTGCAGCCCCGTTGGCGGTGCGCATCGCCAACCAGAGTTTCTCCACCGCAAATTCTTCCGAATTGATGGGATCTCTGGTCACGCTATGCGCCGTGGCATCTGCAGCCAAATAGCGTTTCACGGATCGGCGATTCTGCCAACGCACTGCCGAACCGTCTTCGCTGCACAAGAGCGATGCGGCGCCATTGCCCAGGCCCAAGTAGTCCGCTCCCTGCCAATACAGTGAGTTGTGTACGGCTCTGTGCCCGGGCTTTGCAAAGCTCGAGACTTCGTAGTGCTCGTAGCCTCGGGAGCACAGCTCATCGTGACAGCACTCGTAGATCTCGGCCAAGGTATCCTCATCTTCGGGCACAAGCTCACCATTTCGGACTCTGCGGCCAAACGTCGTGCGGTCTTCGATGGTGAGCTCGTAGGCAGAGATATGCGGCGGCTCCAAGTCCGCGACCTCGGCGAGACTCGATAGTGTTACTCCGCCACCTGGGATGCCCAAAATCACGTCGGCACCAACACTTTGAAACCCCGCATCGAGGGTGCGAGAGAGACCGCTGAGACCGTCCCCTACGCGGTGATCTCTGCCCAGAGACATCAGATCGTGCTCGTTGGTGGCCTGCACTCCGACCAGCACTCGATTGACACGGGCAGACTGCCAGGCGGCAAAGGTCGCGCGGGTACAGTGACCTGGATTGCACTCAATGCAAATTTCGAGGTCGCCGGGGCGAGCTTCGAATCTGCGGCAGCAGGCTTCAATCATGCTGGCAATGCAATCGGGCTCCCAGAGCGATGGAGTACCGCCTCCAAAGTAGATTGAGACCAGTTCCTTGCCGAGAAAACGGGGCCCCTGCTGCTCAAGTTCCGCCAAGACCGCCTCCAGGTAGGCCTCGTGGGGCGGTTCCTTGCCTTTGGCCGGCACTGCGATTGCGAAATCACAGTAGGGACAGCGGCTATGGCACCAGGGAAAATGTATATAGATGCCGAAACACATGACAGAGACACGGCAAATCTACCTGGACAACGCCGCTACCACCAGAGTCGACGCAAGAGTCGCCTCGGTTGTGAGCGAATGCATGTTGGAGAGCTACGGCAATCCATCCTCTGCCCACTGCGCTGGCATCGAGGCTGAAAGGCGAGTGAGAACGGCAACCAGCCAGCTCGCCAAAGCTATTGGCGACCCAGATGGCAGCTTTGGGCGCATCTTGTGGACCTCTGGTGGCACGGAGTCCGATGCGATGGGAGTCCTCGGAGCCGGACGCACCAAGAAGAAGGCGCGCAAGGTGGTCGTCTCAGCAATCGAACATCCGGCCGTCAAACAGTCGGCCGCCATGCTGAGTGAGATGGGGTGGGAGTTCGTGGAGCTGGCCGTGGGCGCGCGCGGCGTCGCCACCGTCGAGGCAGTTCACGAGGCAGTAGACGCAGACACCGGAGTTATGGCCATCATGCTCGTCAACAACGAGATTGCCACCATTGCTCCAATCGCAGAGCTTGCAACAGCGGCGCGCGAACTCAGTCCAGAGATTCATGTGCACTGTGATGCGGTGCAGGCACTTGGCAAGATCGAGGTCAACGTCGCTGAACTGGGAGCAGATTCTGTGGCCTTCGCGGCCCACAAACTTCACGGCCCAAAAGGCGTCGGCGCCCTCTGGCTAAAGAATGGCGCGCGCATTCGGCCTTTCTGGGCCGGCGGTGGGCAACAAGGGGGGCTTAGGTCAGGAACCGACAACGTGCCAGGCATCGCAGGAATGGGGGCTGCAGCTGAGCTTGCCTGCGAAGATCTCTCAGCCAGGCAGGCCGCGCATCAGGCCTTTGCCGCTACGATCATCACGGCCTGCAAAGAGGCGGGCCTGCGCTTCCAGGTCAATGCCGAGACCGCAACGCGAGCGCCCCACGTTCTGAGCCTAGCCTTTGACGCCTGCCCAGCCGAGCCTCTCCTCCACGTGCTAGAGAGCCGTGGCGTCTTGGTCTCAGCCGGATCAGCCTGCGCGGAGAAGAGCCGCAAGCCCAGCCCCGTACTAACGGCCATCGGGGTTCCAAAGACCCATGGCACCCTTCGTATTTCCTTCGGCCGCGATACCACAGCCGAAGACATCACAACCGCAAGCGAGATTCTCATCGATGCCGTCCGAAGTTTTCAATCCTAGCGCCTCGCCCCTCGTGGGTACCATAGTTCTTCGAGTCGCAGAAATCTTCTTAAAGGGTGCGAACCGCAAGGTCTTCGTCAAGCAGTTCACCAAGAACGCAAGACGCCTCATAGCGGATACCGGTGCCGAGCTCGAAGTGATGTACCTGCGCTTCTTGGTCCACTATCCCGAGGGCAAGAAGCAACTTGTGCTCGACCGCATGCAGCGCCTCTTTGGCCTGCACTCGATGTCGCCAGCAATCCTGGTCGAGAAGGACCTAGAGAGCATCGCCGCAGAGGCAATGCGCCAAGCAAAGGCCCTGCCCGCCGGTTCGTCCTTCAAGGTGAAGACGAACCGCCGCGACAAACACTTCCCGATGAATTCGATGGACCTCTCCATGGAGGTCGGAGGTCGCATTCACACCGAACTAGGTCTGCCAGTGGATGTGCGAACGCCTGACACTCAGGTGCAGATCGAAATCGGAGAGACACGGTCGTTCGTGTACACGGAAACCATCGCTGGGCCAGGCGGCCTTCCCGTCGCAACCGCTGGCCGTGTTGGGCTCTTGCTCTCCGGCGGCATCGACTCTCCGGTCGCTGGCTATGCTGCTCTGCGGCGAGGCTGCGTACTCTCTGCTATCTACTTCCACTCTTTCCCCTATACGGGCGACAAGAGCAAAGAGAAGGTGCTCGAACTCGCCAAGCATCTAGCAGGATACCAGACCAAGTTACGGGTGCACGTCGTGCACTTCACCGAGGTGCAGAAGCAGCTTCGCGAGAACGGCCCCGGCGACTTGGCTGTGCTCTTGTACCGCCGCATGATGATGCGCACTGCCACAAAGATTGCGCAGGCCCATCATATGAAGGCTCTTGTCACAGGTGAGAACCTCAGCCAGGTAGCCTCTCAAACTCTCGAGAACATTGGTGTTATTCAAGACGCATCAGAGATGACGATTCTTCGCCCGCTCATCACATACGACAAGCTAGACATCATCGCGAAGGCGCAAGAGATTGGCACATATGAAACGTCGATTCTTCCGTACGACGACTGCTGCTCGCTCTTTGTACCCAAGCATCCAGCGACCAAGGCTCGCATTAGGGATCTAGTCGCGGCGGAAGAAGGACTCGACATGGATGCGTTGGCCCAGGGCTTGGCAGACGACGCCGAGGAAATCGTAATCTGGGGCATTTAGGGCATTTCCAAGCAAATGCCCCAAATGCCTCACACAGCCCTGTAGGGCATTGGCGAAGCATGTGCCCCTGCCGCGCCCCCTTGCCGAGTCCCCCCCGAGCCCCAAGGCGTGGCAAACCAGGCGAATCCCAGTGCTGCTTCACGCCTCGTTGCACAACAGAGGAGAGGCTGAGGTGTCTTCGTACTCCGACTTCAAATGCTCTTCGCAAGCGCTCGCGGACATCGGCCGGGCATAGAGAAAGCCCTGAGCGAAGTCGCAGTTGTGAGCGAATAGACACTCTAGTTGCGAAGCCTCTTCTACG
The DNA here is from genome assembly GCA_024222395.1 of Myxococcales bacterium. GTDB lineage: Bacteria > Myxococcota_A > Polyangia > Haliangiales > Haliangiaceae > NORP324. The sequence continues at coordinate 9,390 of JAAEPE010000882.1, read as the reverse complement.
TGTTAAAGGCCGCGCTTCCATCGTAAATCCAGGTTGCGCCCAACACCTTCAGGCGCATCATTAACGACTACGAACTGCTCACCGACGAGGACAAGCTGAAGAACCAAAAGCGCCTCGCTTTTGCCAAGGCGCACGCCAACTAGATGTGGCAGGCCGATACCATGGTGGGGCCGTGCGTACAGACGGCCAAAGGCAAGGTGCAGGCAAAGCTCATCGCCTTTATGGGCGATGCATCTCGCCTCTGCTGCCATGGCGAGTTCTTCGCCAGCAGGATTCCGAGAGTCTACTAAAAACTCTCAGGGATGCGCTTTGTAAGCGCGGCGTTCTATTGTCCTTGTGCGTCGACAATGGGAGTATCTACACGCCCTTGGGAATAACACGCGAAATCTGCGATCTAAGAAAATTGATGTGCGCTCTTGTGGGCGAAAGCTTGGGCGCGCTATCGTCTATTGCAAGGGCGAATGCATGGGAGAGGCCACCTTGCTGGACTTTGAATCCAACGACAGGCCGGCCAAGCGAGAGCAAACGCTGCCAGCGGTAGTACACGCGACCGAGGAGGCCAGCTCGTGATTCGCGCGCATTGGGGACTGGAAAAGGTCCCCTTTTGAGAGGGAGGGAATGCAGCTCCTGGCGCACCAACAGGAAATTCTGGACACCTTGCGGGTGCATTGCCAGCAAGGTGGATTGTGCGTGGTGGTGGGCGAGCCTGGCACCTGCAAGAGCGTCTTGAACGTAACATTGTGCACCTATGATGAGAAGCGCCTTATTGCTCCGGTCGTAAACCGCACCCTGCACACATATACCAACACGCTCAAGCTACTCTTTGAGTCCTTCAAGCTTGAGGCGGCTGCCGAAACGTCGCCTACGAAAAACGCCTAATTGCGCGGGCGCAGCACATCGATGGCCAGGGCAAAATGCTCGCTATCATCATTGATGATGCGCACATCATGGACATCCAGTGCCTGCGGCGATTGCGCCTACTCTTGGAGGACTTCCCAAAGAACCACAACCTGATCCTGATGGCCCAGTCTGTCGTTTTGAAAGACCTTTTCCTCGGGGTGAATCAAGACATCAAGAGTCGAATCACGTACTCCGTGCTGATGCAAAGGCTCACCCCTGACGACATAGAGAGCTTTATCTTCGCGCAACTCGACCGAGCTGCGCTCGCTCACAAGACCTTCACGTGCGAGGCCCTCGGCCTCATTGTACGCTCCTCTGAAGGCACCTTGCGAGCCACGCGAAACCTCTGTATCGGAAGTCTCATGCAAGCGGTGCGCGACCGAAGTCGTGTGGTCGATCTCAAACAGGTGAACCGCGTCCTGCTTCAGCCGCACTGGAGAAAGGAGCGAAATTTGCTCTGCTAACTTCGACGTTTTGCCTGGGCCGCCAAGATGGACTCAGGAAGCATGCGGGCCCGAGAGTGCGATTGGCACTCTGGGGCCCGTTCTTGCGTTGGCGCTCTAGGTTGATCACGGAAACCACGCCAGCTGCGAAGTTACGAGGAGGCCGTGGAGATCCCGTGATATCCCAATCGCCTTGATTCGGGGAGCGCTTACGACGGCAATTATGCATTCAACAAGTAGGCCCGACCAAGCCATCGAACGACTTCCGCATATCGGTCGATCTTGTGTAGGCGAAGACGCGCATGGTCGACGGGATGCTCAGCACGATCGCCCCTCGATGACATTGAGCATGAGTGCGAGTTGATCCGCAGGGGTTCCGAAAGGAAGAAGGACGCTGCGGCCGTTTCGCAGCCTCACTTCGATGCGAGTTTCTGCTGGCGCCTGGCCCACAGAGTCGATTTCGACGAAACCTGCGTGCTGCTCGCCGCGCTTGGCTAGAGCTGTCCGTTGAGCACTGCCGCGCTCTCGCCGCTGTCGGCCGAGCTGCTGTCTCCACCAGGGGATCCGACCGATCTTCAGGTTACGCTGCCGAGCAAATCCACTGTCGCTCAGTTCCAGGGCTTCGATCTCGTCGAGAATGTGTCCAGCCTCCAGGGCTGTCCATCGCCGCGATGCCTTGCGTGCTGCTTTCTTCTTCGCCATCGGCGAAATATCAAGCCAGATGAAATCTCAGGCTAGATGTACATCGCCGGGCGTTTACGTTGCGACGTAAGCGCTCTCGAACCAAGTGCGACCACGCTGTGCATTCCCGAATCGTTTGCCAGTTCGTGCCCTGCGAATCAATAGGCCCACTTCTCCGGTTAGACAAAGTCTACGTACTCCGATGACTGTGTAGGTAGACAGAGCAGGCTGGCCACCCTGTGTGGGCAGTCGGGGCTACGCTACGGTGCGCAATATGTGGCCCTTGCCGCCTTCTGGTCGCGTCTCAACGGTGGGCGCCACTGCGCCTGCCTGCTCAATCAGACTCACAGCCGCCTCACCTTGTTGGCGCTGCACGTTTAGAGACTGTTTGTAGAGCCGAATGGTAATCGGCTGATCGGTGGACACGCTTGAGGGACTCATGGCTTCATACCGTGGTTCGGACACTGGGGCGTCTTCTGAAGGCCCAAAGTGCAATTCGTCCCATTATGACTAGGGCAGCGAGAAGCCTGCGTCACGCAGAAGCCGGCATAGAGCGATCATGGGCATTCCCGTAATCGCGGTGAAGTCATCGCCTTCGATTCGCTCGAATAGGCTCACACCCAAGCTCTCGATCTTGTAGCTGCCGCAACAGTCTAGTGGCTGGTCTGCGGCAACGTAGCGGCGTATTTCCCCTTCACCTAGTGTTCGCATTTGCATTCGATGCACGTCGATTGCAACGGTTGTTTCGCCACTCGGTGAAATAAGCGCAATGGCGGTGAGAAGCCGATGCGATTTTCCCGACATCGTCGTGAGCTGTTGGTGTGCCCGCGCCTCGGTTCCTGGTTTGTGCAGGACGTCTCCATCGAGTTCTGCGATTTGATCCGAACCAAGAATGTGGGAGCCCGGGTAAGCGCTAGCTAGCGATTGAGCTTTGGCGGTCGCGAGTGCAATGGCGCGTTCTTCGAGGCTAGGATAGGCGGGTAGGGCACGCTCATCACAGTGGTGAGTTCTTGCCGAATAGGGCAGAGCCAACCGATCGAGAAGCAGACGGCGGTAGGCTGATTCCGACGCGAGCACCAGCTTGGGCACTATCGCCCCGCTTTCTTCGAACGTTTGCGAGTGGATCCTCGGTGCGCGACTTTCTGAGCTCTTCTCCTCGCCTTCGAAGTAGCACGAGTTTCCTGGGCGATGCGTTGGAAGTTTGTGAGTCTGCTTGATTCTACCGAGCCCCGTACGGCACATCCCGGCTCGCTCCTATGCGCGCAGTCGCGAAACTGACAACTCTCCGCTAACTTCAGGATGTCCGCGAAGGCCTGCTGCTGGTCGTCTACGTCGGAACTCAATTGGAGCTCGCGCATACCAGGGGTATCTATGAGGGCCCCGCGACTGTCCGGCAAGAGCACTAGTTCGCGCCGAGTCGTAGTGTGCCTCCCTTTGGCGTCTTGTCCGCGAATGGCCGCCGTCGCGAACTTCTCCTCTCCCATGAGCGCGTTTGCCAGAGTCGACTTGCCCACGCCCGAGGAGCCGACGAGGGCGATGCTTAGGCCCGGGCCCAGAACCTGCTCTAGGCCCTCTAGGCCTTCGCCTGTGGGCGTGACAACCATAGAAATTGGTGTATCCCCCGCAATTGCGCCGAGTTTGTTTCGGTATGCGCTCGGGTCATCACATAGGTCGATTTTGGTGAGCACGAGCGCTGGCTGCGCCCCGCTCTGGGACACTGCACTGAGATAGCGTTCAATGCGTCGTATGTTGAACTCCGCGTTGCAGGAGGTGACGATGAAAACGCGGTCGATATTCGCTGAAATCACCTGGAGCTTGCCCCGGGGACTAAGTCTCTGAAACGCGGTCTTCCTGCGAAATACGTGGCATATGGGACCATCGGGCATGGCAGCGATCCAGTCACCTGTGGCAGGGCGGGGGCCCCCGCAATTGGCTTCTTGCAGGAGACGGCCGGTGAGATGTGCGTCTCGGACACCCTCTGGGCCGACGATGGTGTAGCGATCTTGGTGCTCGATCGAAACTCTGGCCGGCAAGGCTGAGCTATCAGGAATGTCCTCGAGTTGCTCTTGGAAGAACTCTGTCCATCCCAATTCACGCAGAGAGGGCACAACTCCTACTTCTTGTGAGCTGCGTGTATTTTCGCAGGCGGAGAAGACTCTGCTGGTACACAGGTAGGAGGGTCGCGTCGCGATAGACCTTGGAGATCGCTATGTCGAGGTAGTCGCTGCGGAGGTTTGCCACGGCACTCTTTCCCTTTGCTTGCTCGAGGCGACCGAGAGCCTTGCTCACGGAAGTGTAGAGCTTCTTGACATCTGGGAGCGTGAGTGGAGGCTTCTCGGTGGGCTTTGTTACCGGATCCTTCTGGTGTCGGTCTTTCCGAATATCGGGGTTCTTGCGATTGCCCGAGTTCTTTCGAATCGTCTTCTTTGGTCGTGCGTCTGCGACAAGCTTCTTGCCGACACCAGCGTCTGGTGCAACCGTCGCAGTTCCTGCCGGCTCGACGTTCTTCGGCTCGACGTTCTTCGGCTCGACAGTCGCGCCGCTATTGAGCTGCGCGTCGTTTGCGGTTGTCGCCGCCAGGGGCTCGGTGGCATTGTTACCTTCGCCTCCCGAGAGGCTTATCGACGCCGCTACGACCGCGGTGGCAAGCATGCCGACGATGAGTAGTGTGCGCCGAGAGGTCTTGCGTCCTATGGTCTGAAACTCGCTGCTCCCCGGCATTTTCGTGGTCATGGGAGTCGAGCGCTGGTTCGTAAACCCTACGCTGTGTGGCCCCGCATTGGTGCTTGGAGTTGGGAAGTGCCCGCCATTGGTGGCTTGCCGTGAGAAGTTGCCACCATGAGTGCTGGGACTGGGAGAGGAAAATTGACCTGCGTCGGGTAGATCCGAGCGAAGCGGTGCCGGCATCGGCGTCGGTGCTGACCAGTCGGAGGTGTTCCCGCCAATCCCCAGAGCTCGCATGTCCAGCAACGCCTCTTTCGCGCTCTGGTAGCGCTCTTTGGGCTGCTTTGCAGTGAGCTTGTGGATGATCCCCTCCTGCATAGCGGGGACGGCAACGCTGCTGCGTTCCATGATCGTGGGAATCGGCTCGTAGAGATTCTTGCGAGCCATATCGAGGGGCGTACCTTCGAACGGGAGCTTCCCAGAGAGCATTTGATAATCAACTAGACCGAGGCTAAACAGGTCGGTTCGGTGATCCACTGTATCGCCGCTCGCCTGCTCAGGAGCCATTACGGCGGGCGTACCCATGACCATGCCGTTTGACGTGAGCATGGTGCTCGATGGGCTATCCTCGGTGATCGTGCAGATACCAAAATCGACGATTCTTGGGACCTCTTGCTCCTCTTCGCAGACCATGATGACGTTCTCGCCTTTGAAGTCGCGATGCACGAGCCCCTGGGCGTGAGCATGTGCCAGGCCCTTGGCTAGCTTGGCGAGGATCGCAACCGCTCGATCGGGCGCCATGGGGGCTTCGTGAAGCATCAGCTCCGCGAGCGACTCGCCCTTGGCCAAGTCCATCACCAGGTAGAGCAACCCGCCGGCGTTTTCGCCGAAGTCCACAACCGATATGACGTTGGCGTGATCTAGCCGAGAGACTGCTTCTGCCTCGCGGGCAAAGCGCGAACGCATGCGGGCGTCGCCTGCATAATCTCCAAAGAGAATCTTGATCGCATAGTTGCGACTCATACGAGTGTTCTTGGCGCGGTAGACCCGCCCCATGCCGCCTTCGCCAATGCACTCTTCGATTACGTAGCGACTGTCTAGTGTCGTGCCGACAAGCGGGTCTCCCTGCAGTTCTGCGAGCACATTCCCGTCGAGAGGACACCGCGAGAACGGTGTCCTGAACACGGCGCTACACACCGGGCAGTAGCGGCGTTGTTCCGCCGCGCCCAAGCTAGAAAGAGCCCCCATAGCTCACTTGGAAGGAGTCGGAACCGACGCTGAGACCGACGGGAGCTGCAGTCTGCTCTTTCTCGTCGCCAGAAAAGTACATGTAGAGACCGGCGGACAGCGCAACGGTGGCAAGTCCGCCGGTCACGATATCAAGGGCGATAGGATCCTCGTAGCCTGACTCGCAACTCCGTGGGCCGTCCGAGCACTTGGTCGCCCCGACATTGTGGGGATTGGAACCCGTTCCTGATCCCACTCCTGTTCCCGCTCCCGGGGCTGTTGTCGAGGCTGTTGTCGAGGCTGAAGCTCGCACCGATACATCTGGCAATAGCTCCTGCGCCTTTGCCGCAAATGCAGCGCGCATAGCGTCGGCTGTATCGGCAGTTGTAATGCCTGGGCGCAATGCCGTGTCGCCCGTAGCAACATCGACCCAAGTCGCTTTGATTTCTAGTTCATCTCCAACGCCCACGATGATGAGCATGAGAAGTTGATCAACGCCCAGTGCCTTGCCGGCGCTTAGCAGGCATGCTGCATCACCCAGACACGTTTCACTACGTGCTTCTTCTGGCAAGCGCGCTTGCGCATCTGGGCCGGAGAGTACTTGGGCACTCAGAGTTTCTCCGAGTGCCTTTCCAAGTGCGGCGCTAACTCGTGGCCCCCAGTGCGGCTTGGCATTGATGACTGTCGACACCGCCACCCCAATCTTGATCTCTGGCGCATCAGTTTGCGCATTGACCATGCCGGTGCCGCCAAGCAGCGGAGCAATGGTAAACAAGGCTAAATTGCGCATGGCATCTCAGGCTAGGAGGTAGAACCGTCGTCGCTGGAGTATACGCGCTTTTGGCGCAGGGCTCACGGTTTGCGATGAACGGAGCCCTGAGAATCACGGGTTGCCCACACAGGCACACGGCCACCCACATAGCGTGCATCGTCGGAGGTTAGTTGGTTGGGCCCACGTACTCCGAACAAAGAAAAGGCATCCAGGGAAGTTGGATGCCTATCGCTCGCATTCGCTCGCCCGACGGGAGGGCCGATTTCATCGAAACCTATCTAGAAACCCGACTCCCACTCGCTAGGGAGCAGGAGTTCCGCAGCCACTACAGAACTTTCCCTCCGCAGCGATTCCGCAATTGCTGCAAAACTTAGGGCCTGCAACGGCGAGAGTATTGCCGCACTCAGCGCAGAACTTCCCCTGGGGAACGTTAGCGTTGCATCCGCCACAAGTGACCATGTTGGCATTCATGCCAGAGGGGGGCGTATTGGGCTCAGGTGCCTGTTGCCCTTGCTGCTGTTGCCCTCCTGGGTTTTGGAAGGAGTTGGCCATCTGGCCGGCCATGGCCATGCCCATTCCGAGACCGGCTCCTTCCATCATGCCACCGCCAGTGCCACCACCTTTGGCCATGCCTTCGCCAGCACTGACCATCATGTCCGCCTGCGCCATTTGTTGGTAGCCCTGAAGACCACCAGCCATGTTGATGTAGGAGGCCTTCTCGTAGAAGTTGTTGAGACGTTCTTCGTCCTTCTCGCTCATCGCAATGTGGAAGTCACCGAAGCGCACGATCTCTACGCCGTAGGACTCGACATGAGTACGGATGCCGTCAATGGCTTCTAGTTCGATCTCTTCGGTGTAGGCACCGGAGGTCACATCGGTGAGAGGCCACTTCTTTTTGACGCAGAGCTCAGCGATGTCGTCTTTGATGGTTTTGAGAACCTGCTGACGAAACCACTGAAGAAAGGCGTTGCCCTCGGACTTCTGCATACCGACCATGCCAAGCACGAGCTTGGGAGGATCAATAACGCGAGCCGAGAAGGTGCCGTGCACCATGAGACTTGCAAGCAGCCCGCTTTGCGCATCCCGAACTTTTCCGATCTGGCCGCCAAACTTGATTGACGTCATTTCTCGGGTGTTGACCCAGAAAACTTCGGCAATGAAGACATTGCCACCGGTGAACTTGTCGACGAGTTGCCCGAGGAAAGGAATGTTGCCTGTGTCGAGCGTGTGACGCCCGGCGGGGAATTGCCCCATGAACTTGCCGTCGCGGAAGAAAAGGGCGAGTTCGTCAGCATCAACGGTGAGTTGAGCCTTCATCGGGATGGTTTGATCCGGGTGCTTATAGATGATGTCGCCCTTGCAGGCGTCGGGGCGTGCGATGGCGAGCTCATTGACGCCATCCTTAACGAAGCTGAAAATTCCCATGCTTAGGCTCCTTTGTCGTGAGTCACAAGCATAGCAGATGGGGGAGCATTTCACCCATGGGCGATGCCGATCCTCATTGTCATCTTGCTGCCATTTGCTGCCATAACCCTCCTCGGCTGACGCCGAAGATGTTGCAAAGTCGTCTACACTGCGGTGGTGATTTCTCGCTTGGTCTCTTGCGTCTGCTTGCTTGGTGCATGCAGTCGGCCAGTCGCCCGAGCACGCACAAACACCCATGAGGCACCTTCTGTGCACGAGCTGGGCGCTCGGGACCGGCTAGCGACGACGCGCTGTAGCGGCAGTTTCGCCTATCTCCCATTCGTCATGGGCCTCGGGCAATACTGTCATCGCAAGGACGCCGAGGCGGCGGCACTTGCCCTCACAGGAATAGCAGACCTTGCAACCGGCCTGGCGGTCGGGACCCAATCCGCGCAGGGCTTCGAGAATCCCGCAGCTGGCTTCGCTCTGGTGGCCTACCAAGATCTCTGGCTTGCCGGCATAGCTGACATGAGGATAGACAGGGATCTCTCCAAAGGCCTTCTCTACGCGCCCACCGACACCCTTGGCGATCTGGTAGCCGCGCCCTTCAATTGGGAGGTCATGAAGCAGCCCAAGGTGTGGGGAGGCATCCTTGGCGCCGTCGCCATCGGAATCGGCGTCACCCTAGCTCTCGACGGAGTCCCGGACGGGGCATCGCCAGGTGATGATGCAAATCTCTTTGGCAAGAACGTTTCACCGGCGCTTGGCTATCCTGGAGCCATGGCCGCATTTGGCGGCTTGTTCAGTCATGTGGCTCCTGCGGAGGAGCTCTTCTTTCGAGGAGTTGTGCAATCTCAACTCGCGCGCCATCACGGAGAGGGGATTGGTTGGGTAGGTGGCTCCCTCATTTTTGGTGCCGTCCACGCCCCAAACGCCCTGATTCTGCCAAAGGAGGATAGGCGTGACTACGTCACCTACGCGGTTCCCGTCATAACCGTGGTCGGTAGCTACCTAGGATACCTGTACAAGAGTTCAGAGTACTCTCTCGCGGCTCCAACGGCGATGCACTTCTGGTACAACACGCTGCTTAGTGCTACGGCCTTCGCGTTGGACCCCCAAGACTCGCCAGTCTCTGCGAGTTTTGGAATTGGCTTCTAGGGGCCTAGACCGCCGAGCGTAAACAATGATCGGTCTGATGGTCCTGCTTTCCCGATTGCAGCGTTGCTCATTTCGTCATTTGCCCCGGCAAAATCCTCATTCGCGCCTTGCACTCGAAAGATCAGAACTCACCATCCTCGG
>JAAEPE010000881.1 GCA_024222395.1 Myxococcales bacterium | reverse complement strand
GTAGGCGCTGGCCAAGACCAGCCCGAGGGCGCGGAAGGAACGTGATTTGACGGCTCTGGACATGGACATGGCTCGGGGGCAGTTGCTAGCGGGTACTGCAAGGGCTGCGCCCGTCGATAGGCCCAGCAAGCTAGTGAGATTGCTATCATGGGCCGGATCATGAGGGCAACTCTGTTGCCGTGATGGCAGAGGGTTCCCCGGCGCTTTGCCAGATCGTCACTCCGACTATCCATCGCGACGCCCGACCCGGGCGAGGTGGCAAAGCGTCTCAGAGCTCTCGGCTCAGCTAGCCTAGCTCAGCCGACAATCGTGGCCAGGTCGCTCTCGTTGTTGAGCAGGTAGATCATTAGGTAGGCCTCAGCGGTTCGTCTTGGGCCAGCCTTGCCCGCGAGGATGCGGTAGTCGGCGGCGAGCTGGCGGCGGGTGTAGGAGCGGTAGAGCGCAATCGGATCGATGGTGAGGCGGTCGTCACAGTCGTGCTCGATCTCTCGCCCCAGAACTTTCGCGGCCCATTGCTCATCCGCCACTTCGATCTTCTGGCGCTTCATCTCGGAGCGCAGGGTCTCAAGCTCTTCCCAGGTGAGGCCAAAGAGAAACTCGGCGAATGCCTGATTCTCGGCTTCTGACACACCATCGCGCGCGAAGAAATCTAAGAAATCATCTGAACAGTCCTCGGCGACTAGGCGGAAGTACTCGGTGGTGCCAAGTAGGCAGCCAAGCCCTGGGTGCACCCGGTTGCGCGCGTGCCAGGCCGATTCGAGCAATGGACAGAAGTCATCGATCTCGACCATCGCATTGTCCCAGATCTGAATGAGTTGCCTAGCCGCCCGGCGCTTCGTCGGAATCTCAACGGATGGCTTGCGCAAGAGAGCGAGGAGGAGATCCTCCGCCATTTGTGTATAGATGCTCTGCGCGAGCTCTTCGCGGATCCCCTCTGCAAGCGCTATGTGGTCGGGCTCGACCTTGGAGAGCGCTCCGATTGATTTCACAAAGGCGCGCAGAAGCTGAATCTTCGCGAGGAGGTAGGTTCGCTGCAGCACGGCCTTGATGGGCAAGTCGAGGTCGCCTGCAAGGCCGTCCGTGCGAGTTAGGTGCGCCACAAGCCCTTGAGGGCTTCGCTGTTCTCCGCCCAGGTTCTGAGCCGCGCTGAGGGAGGGAGAGTCGTAGAGCGTTTGGTTTAGTACCTGGAGCTGAAGGATTTGCTTCGATAGAAGCGCGGCGTCACCCGGTGCATGTGCTGAGAGCGCCACCATGGCTTCGCTAATGAGCGCCGCCTCCACAGCGTCAAAGAGCTCGGGACCAGGTCGATTCGGACTTTCGTGAAGCATTACTTCTCACTTTGCTTGGCTGGGCACCAACTCGACATAGAGTGTCGCTTGCTTGGCGATATCACCGGGTACCAGTTTCTTCGTCCAATTCTTGTAGCCGTTCTTGCGCACGGCAATCGTCACCGACTCAAGACCACTTGGCATGGTGGATGCCGCGCCGCTTTGCACTCGAGCTCCGTTGAGCTCGATGGTCGCGTCTGCTGGAGTGGAGACCACCGTTATGTTCTTCTCGCCGTCGGCGAGCCCACTCTCCTTGGCGGTACGTTCCGCGTCTTGGGATGACTTCATGTAGTAGGCGGTGCCCAGAGCTGCCACGACGGCGCTGAGGGCGGCGGCCAAAATCCACGTGCCACCCATTGAGGTGCCAGATCGAATAGTCGTTCCGCCCTCAGATGGGCCGCCAGCGATAGCCACCGCTCCCTGTGCCACCGCTCCCTGTGCCACCGCTCCCTGTGCCACCGCTCCCTGTGCCAACGCTCCATGTGCCACTGCTGCCTGAGCTGCGACCACATCGTCTTCGACATTGCCGGCGGTGAAGATGTGGAGTGAACGAGCCCCGACCATGCCTCGAGCCTGGATCTGCATATCGAAGAGGCCGATGGCCTCGGTGGAGTAGCCCGGGTCGAGGTTGAAAATCAGTTTGGAGACTGATTGCAGCACGCCGATAAGGCCAAGCCCAGCCCCTTCTGCCTTGTCTTCAATCTGTGCTCGATCCGTGCCTGCACGCTTGAGATAGTCGAGCGACTTGGCTCGGGTGAGGGAGCCGAATCCATCGCGAACCGAAATGCCGAAGTAGGATCCACTGCAACCATATTGCACTTCGACTGGGTCGACATGCTCGAGTTGCGCAAGGTCCTTCCGCGACTTGCCACGATGGCGCTCGCCGCCCTGTGCATCGGTTGGCGCGTGATACAGGGCGTTCATGATAAGCTCGTCTGCAACTAGCTGCATGCGATCACGGACAGGGCCGCGAACGCCCGCCATCTGCGCGTAGCTCGTGATGATGTCGATTGCCTTGGTCTTGTCCTCGTAGCTCTTCACGAGCATCATGAAGCTCGTTACACCCCAAGGGAAGTACTTCTGAAGGCCGAAGACGTCACCGCGGAGTGCCTTTGTCGCTGATGAGATGAACTCGTCATCGTCGAACTGATCGTTGTAGCAGAACAGACTGGTCGTCTGAGGCGACTCGAAGAGATGCATCTTCGTCCGCAAGTCTTCACCGCGAAGGATGTAGAGCACGCGAGAGCTCGAGGGAATAAGTCGGAGAAACTCGGGGCTAGGATCCCTGCCTCGAGCGTCAAAGATCGCCAAGTTGACTGCCTCTGCACTGGCAATCTCTCGCTCGCTCTGGACGAAATCGGTGGATGCACCGGTTGCAGCCGTTAGTCGTTTGATGGCCCGCTTGACAGCTTTGTCAGCGGTTACCACCACCATGTGATATCGAAGCACTTCGGTTGTTCTCCACTAATCGGGCGCGAGAATGCCAGCTAGGACTCAGAGTCCTCTTCCGAGGAGGCCGAGCTCTCTTCCTTGTGGGAGTTTTTCTCGTCTTGCTTCCCAAGCTCTTCGGCAAGTTCCAAGCGCTCCTTCACGAGCGAGGTCTCTTTGTGATCCTCTTCGAGGTCCGCAATCTCTCTCGTGCGGAGAGCTATTTCCTCTTCGAGGTCCGCAATCTCCACTTTGAGCAGCGCAACTCGGCTTTCGATGCGCTCTTGTTTTTTGGTCGCATCCGCGATGATGCTGGGAATGTGAATATCCGTGGACTCAAGCGTGTGCTTGACCACTCGCACCACGAGCTCAACACTGTCGGAGGGTAGTGTTCGCATCAGGGCAATCGCCTGCTCGATGCCGTAGTCAGGCGCAGGGGCTGCCGCCTTCGCCGCGTCGGAAGAAGATGGCTCCTCTTCGTCAGATGTGGGCGGCGCCGGGCTGGGCACGCTTAGATCGACTTGCTCGACGGGAGAGTCGAACTCCTCCGAGCTTCGCTTGCTACTCTTCTTATCAAAAATTCCCATGGCGTTCCTCGGCACCAATTCTAGCCCCTTCGAAGTGCTGTCGTCACCCGAACCGGGCGCAAACGCCCTTTCGCGCCGAATCTACACGTGGGTTCTGCAAGATCGACCCGAGGTTGTGATCCACCCATCTGCCGTCTCCCCCCCCCCCAGTGTGGTGTATTATCAGCGAATCCGCGTTCCACCCAGCGAGGTTGCCTCCATGAAGAAATCTCTCAACACACCCTTTTTCCTCGCTCTCTTGCTTGGCGCTAGCGCCGGTTGCGGGTTGCTTTCATAATGATGACCCCGCCGAAGATAATACGGATGGGGGGATCGGTGGGGAGTGCATCCAAGCCGATGATTGCGGGGCTGCCTTCGTCTGCGCCGGTGGCTTCTGCCAGCTCGCGGGTTCGGTGGGCCTCGGCGGTTCCTGTTGGTCCACAGTGGACTGCGGTGAAGAGTTCTTCTGTTCTCCCATCGGAATTTGTGCTCCGACCGGTTCTGGTGAAGAGGGAGATGTCTGTGCGACAGCGGCCGAGTGCGAGCGAGGTCTGAGCTGCGAAGTCTTTGGCTTCGGCGGGCAGTGCGCGTCATCCGGTGAAGCTGACATCGGCGATGCTTGTGTTGGAAATGGCGATTGCGCTGCCGGTCTAGCCTGCGGCCCAGAAGATACTTGCGGTCATCCTAGCGTAGTCTACCCACCGTTCACTGGTGTCGAGTGCGCCGAGGACGAGGCGGGCTTCAAGGCGTATTTTGAGGTGCCCGGTGGTGCGGAGCCATTGAGCGACTTCTATCGACTTCCGTTCCCAAACGATGTCCGCGTTAGCGAAACTGGCGCGTTGGACATGAGTGATTTTCCTAGGCCTGGGCAAAACATCTTGGGAGTAGATTTGGTCGATCTCTATGTCGATGCGCTAGTTGAGGACTTCGAGGGGTTCTCCGGTGTCGCAGCTGTGTCGATGCGATTTAGCAAAGAACTCGACTTCTCGAGCGTGAGTGGGGATTCGCTTCACTACATCGATATCACTCCTGGATCTGCTGAATACGGCAACGAGCGTCAGCGCAGTTGGGGCTACAGCACCAGTGCTCGCCTCTACCACTGCCAGCACTTCTTCAACATCACGACGGCAGCTCACGAGCCGCTCTTGCCCGGCCACACCTACGCTGTCTATTTGACCACCGATGTGAGCGCCGCCGACGGAACGGCCATCGTGCAGGATGCCGATTTTGCCGAGATGCTTGCGAGCGCCCGGCCTACAGACGCGGCGCTTGGCGTTGCCTGGGATGCATATGCTCCGTTCCGCGAGTATCTGGCAGATGCCTCCGAGGGGGTTGACTCCGCGACGGTGGCGGTTGCGGCTGTCTTCACCGTGCAAGAGACCACCGCAAGGGGCGAAGCTCTGGCCCAGGCGACGGAAGCTTCTGCGGCTCCGGTCCTCAGTGACCTCACCTTGTGTGATGGCACCAATGTCTCTCCCTGCGAGGACGCGACAGGCCGCGGCGCTTGCTCGGCTCCGAACGACGACTTCTTTGAGATCCACGGACGCTACAGCGTACCCATCTATCAAGAGGGCACGGCGCCCTATGAGACGCCAGAAGACGGTGGTGGCATCAACTTCGTTGGCGGTGTGCCGCAGCAAGAGGGAAGTGAGAGTGTTTGCTTTGCGCTCACCATTCCAAAGACCGCGATGCCCGCTGGGGGCTGGCCATTCAACGTATTTGGCCATGGCACCGGCGGCGCCTTCACCGGAGCTGTGCAAAGTGGTGTCGCAGCAGCGCTCGCGACCTCGGCTCAGCCGATGGCGATGTTCTCATTTGATGGGGTCGTGCACGGCGAGCGGCGCAAAGACTCCACTCGCGACTCCGACTCGCTCATGTTCAATGTCATCAATCCACGAGCCGCGCGAGACAACAATCTCCAGGGTGCAGTGGATGTGGTTCAGGCCCTGCGCATCCCTGGCATTGGCGAGGTCACCTTGCCAGGCTCTGGAGTCACACGCTTTGATGCAACAAGGACATTCTTTACGGGGCACTCCCAAGGATCCAACGTTGGCATTCCCGCAATCGCTGGGTCGGACTTGGCCAGCGCTGCTCTCCTATCCGGGGCCGGCGCCCACTTGACTCGAGGTATTCTCACCAAGACCAGCCCGGTCAACGCCAAGGCATCCCTCGAGTTCACGCTCGGCGAAGACTTGGGAACCAGCCATCCTGTGATGGTGGTTTGGCAGACTTTCTTCGACTCGGTCGATACGCTGCACTACGCCCCGCTCCTCGTCAAACGACCACCCACAGGATTGGCATCCAAACACATCTACATGTCATGGGGAGAGGACGATACGTTCTCGCCACAGCCAACGCTTAAGGTCATGGCTCGGGCCATAGGCTTGCCGGTTGCCGACCCGGTGATCGAAGACCTAGGATCCGGATTGACTAGTCGTCCTGTGAGTCTGAATGTCACAGGAGGAGATGGAGCCGAGCGAACGGCGGCGTGCTTCCAATACCCCGCAGAAGGTTCGGATGGGCACTTCGCGGCACTCAGAAACGCACAGGCGGTTTCCGATTGGCTCGCCTTCTACGCGTCGGCCATTGCGACGGGAACGCCAACAGTGGGCACTATCCCGTAGAGCGGGGGACATGAACCGCGCGGAGCTAAATGATGGCGCGGGCGTGTTCACCGAGCTCGCTGGCCAGGCCCAGTGTTACGGGTGGGCAACCCTCGCCACTCTCTTGGTCGACCTCGATAGAGACGGAGATCTAGACATCTACGTTGGCAACGACCTTTTTTATGACTGCCTGTATCGCAACAATGGGGACGGTACTTTTACCGATATCGCTGCGGAAATCGGCACCGACAAGAGTTCCATTTCCGCCATGGCCGCGAGCGCCGGCGACATTGACAACGATGGCCTCATTGATCTGTTGGTTTCAGATAGCACGAATGGCGACGAGTCCATCGGGAATGCAGTATTCATAAATCGCGGCGACCTGACATTCGAAAACAAGGGGCGCAAACTTGGGCTCTCTGTCTTCGATAGTTCCTTGGGGTCCGAAACAATGTTCGCTTGGGGGTCGGGCATTTTCGACTTTGACTTGGATGGCGACAACGACGTTCACATGGTCACCCACGTCACCGTGGAAGAAGTCTTCTGGCAAAGAACGTTCAAAGGCTTCGAAATCGTCAACGAATTGACCTTCAGACTACTGGACGTCGATGGTCGCGGATCGGCCTATGGCGACATCGACAACGACGGTGATATCGACATCGTGGTAGCTCGCCGCGGCGATGGCGCATTCATCGCAGACCCTGCGCCTCTCCAGATACTACGCAATGATACCGATACGCCCTGCAAGAGGATCAAAATCGACGTAGTTCCCCCCCACCTGGCCCCCGGGGCGCATGTCACGATCACTATGGACACGTGTGGTTCGCAGACTCAGTCACTGGAAGTTGGCTCGGGCTATTCCTCTGTGAATCCTAGTACCGCCATTTTTGGTCTTGGAGCAGCCTCCCGAGTCGAGAGCATCAAGGTGGAAGCGATAGGTCGGCCACCCGTGATCATCGAAGCTCCGACTGAAGAACACGTTGTTGTCAACGTCGGCCCTGAAGCATAGAGCATCCGTTGGAATGCCCGCGAGGGTTGCTCCTCAGTGGAGAGATGCCGCGCCTAAGCTGCGTACGGGAAATGCGATCAAGTCAGAGAACGATGCACATCAAGCCAACCGTCGTCAGTGACAAGGCTGCGCGTGGTCACCTCGGCTAGTGAATCCAGAACTCATCGACGTTGAGATGGCCCCACGAGCCGCTCTCGTCGTCGATGAGAACTATGGTGGCTGTCTTGCCTTCTGCCGCCGCGAGGTTCCACGTTATGTCCTGCATGCGCTCACTATTGTCGCCGGTGACGGACTTGAGGACTTGGGAGTCTACGTGCAATTCTACTCGGAGGTTTTCTGAGCTGCCGCCAGAGATGCGAAAGCTCAGGCTGGAACTGTCGATGACAAAGGGCGGTGAACGCAGCGTGCCTTTGGCTGCATCTCCGCCGTGGAAGCTGCTGAGGTAATAGCGCCCGCCGTAGCGGCGAACTGGCCCTTGCTTGGCGAGAGGGCGCGAGACCGCTCTTCGCCCCCATGCTGTTGGTTCCTTGCCGCCTTCACTTGTCCAGCCAGCGGCTTTGCCGTCCTCGAAATTCCACAAGACCCGGGTGCCCGCTGGCACTTCGAGCGGGCGGTTGGGAACCCAGATTGACCGGGGCACCAGAGTGCTGACGGCTTTGTTCCAAACTGCGCCGGCGCCTGTGAATACGTGGGGCGATGCAGATGCGGGTAGGTAGTCGTCCATGCGGTAGTTGCGCTGCATGGCGCGAAGCTCCGGTCCTACCG
This sequence comes from Myxococcales bacterium, assembly GCA_024222395.1. Taxonomy (GTDB): domain Bacteria; phylum Myxococcota_A; class Polyangia; order Haliangiales; family Haliangiaceae; genus NORP324. Next base: position 25,624 of record JAAEPE010000881.1, on the reverse strand, counting down.
GCCGATTGTCGAATACGATAGCGCCGAATGCGTGGCTTGTGAGTGCCTCTTGGAGCCCGCGAATCTCCCAGACCTTGCCAGTGCTCATGTCCCGCAGACCCATGAGGTGCACCTTGGTGTCTTTGCCTGCGAGTCGCGCGTACCACGGGTGGTAGGGGATGAAGACATCGCCTTCCACTTCTCGCAGGGTGTGAATGAGCTGGTGTCCTGCTTGATACTCCTTCTCCGAGGGGATGAATTTCGCTGGGCTCCACGATGCGAGACCGAGTTGCACGGCAAGTGCGAGAGCCGCGAGCATTCCCGCTCGCTGAAGCCAGGGAGAGGGAGCATCCGCTGGCAGCCAGAGCGCAATGCAACCGGCTATGCACGGAATCGCGAGACCTGCACACAGTGCGCCGAAAAGCATGGCCGGAATGTAGGCATTGAAGTGTGCGAACTCGGTGCCCCATCCTATTGCACCAACCAGTACGGCAACGGCAAAGACCGGTGTCCAGAGAGCTAGCCCGCGCGCAGCAGCCGGTACTCTGCGCCTGCCAATCAGAGTTGCTAATGTCAGAAAAATTCCGATGGCGATGACGATGGTCATTACCGGGAAGTGCCAGAGCATGTTTCCAAAGCTCTTGTAGAACCGGTCCATGTTGAAGTCGTGGTGTTGATGCGTCTCGTAGATGTAGACCCAAAACCACTTTGCGCTCATCTTGTTGAGGAGCCAGGTGCCGCCCAGCCCCAAGAGGCCGGTTACCGCGATGTAGATTGGCACTCGACGCCAATTGAGGACCAAGACCAGGAATCCACCGGTGGCGACGAAGAACACGCCGGTTTGCTTTGCAAAGAAGGAAAGCCCCAAGAGCGAGGCTGCACATGCGAGCCGTGCAACGCCCTCCATACCAGGGGTTCTAGACCAGTTGCGAACCCCCCAAAGGCCGCCGATGATCATAAGCATGAAGAGTGAGTCGGCTCGCACCAAGTCGTACCAACCCTCTACCCACGGATATGTCGCAGCAAAGAAGCCAATGGCTGTGACTCCGCCAACGTAGGTGAGCTTCTTGGTGCTCGCGTCCGACTCCCTGCGCACCATGAGCACGAGGAGTATGCACAGCCCCAGGGTGGAGGCAATGGAGAGCGCCCGCCCGACCCAGTAGCTGATGCCGAATAGCGGGCTGAGCATGCCGATGATGCCGGGGTAGAGAGGCGTGTAGAGATAGGGAATGAAGTCGACGGAAGGCTCGACATAGATGCCAGTGCCGTCGGCGACGCGCTGAGCGTGGGTAAGTAGACCGCCTTCCATCCACTCAAGGTCGTACGGATAGCCAATTCGGCTGAACATGGCGATGCACAGGAGCAGCAGTTGGCCTAGGCCAGGGACGAGCAGTAGCCAGAGCCCAATGCGTGCCCAGCCCGAGAGTGGCGGCGTCTGGGCTTCTTGGGCGCCAGAGCGAGGGCCTGAGATTGAAGCACTATTGGTGCCGCCAGAACTCACTTGACGACCTCGATAGTCGCGAGGTTCACCCGGTTGTCGACAACTTCGAAGCCTTCAGCGCGAACTGGCATGCGCTCGTTGCCCCGGTAGATACCGAACCACAGATTGTAGCGGCCCAGAGACTGACTTCTCGCGCAGGTCACGGGCTGACCATAGCGAATGTACTGCCCCTTGCTCCACCAAGAGAAGGGGCGAGGTGGCTTGTGATCACTGGTGAATCGACCATGTTTGGAGGGCTGGCCGGGGGCCTTCTCGAAGTGGGCAAAGACCTTCCAGCCCTTTGGTGGCCTTGCTCCTGCATTCCAAGTCAATTCCATCGAAGCCGCTTGGCCTCGTCTCAAGGTCTTCGGGAGTCGTATCTGCAAGAGCGAGATCGCCTTGCCGAACTTCACGGAGATCGGAGTTTCGATCTCGGGCACAGAGCTAAGGAGAGCTTCGATCGCGCCTTCGGGGATTTCCGAGTAGTCGTACCAGGTCTCCAGAGCCTCTCGTGCGCCGGCGCACTCTCCTGGAGTATTGATGATGTCCCGAGTCTCCATGGGATCGATGTCGACTCGGTAGAGTTCCCAGCTACGACTGGGGGAGACGTTGTAGAGCACGTGGCACTTGCTGCTGATTGCCCCCCGATACTCGTTGTTGTTCTCGTAGCTCAGTTGCTGGAAGACGTAGCGCTCTTGTGCTTGGTCTTCTTCCCCCGTCACAACTCCCAGGAGGGAGCGGCCGAGCATTTCGGTGGAGCTGGGAGCACCCGCGAGATTTGCCAGGGTTGGAAGAATGTCGACGTGAGATGCGGGCATGCTAAGCACACTAGGCGCTGTTCCCGGCACTCGGACCAAGAAGGGCACCTTGGTCTGTGCGGCGTAGAGGTGGTAGCCGTGCAAATCGATGCCGTGCTCGCCAAAGCCCTCACCGTGGTCGCCAGTTACCACAATGACGGTCTTCTCGTAGAGCCCCTTGGCTTTGAGATCATCAATGACTCGACCTATGTGTTTGTCGGTGTAGGCGATTTCGTGATCGTAGGCGTCGATGTCACGACTGCCGAATTCGGGGGTTCCAGGGTGTTTCTCGTAGTCGTAGTGAGGGTCGTAGTAGTGCACCCAGAGAAAGAAACGCTCGCTTGCGTGTTTGCCCATGTACGCGATGGCCTTATCACTCTGCTCACGGGACGAGGAGCCACTGGTCTTGGCCGGCCCCTTGCCTCGCACTGCCTTGTGCAGGCGTCTATTTGTGTTGTCATAGTCGTCAAATCCTTGGTTCATCTTGCGATGTGCATCGAAGTACCAGTAGTTGAGTATGGCGCCGGTGCGCATGCCGCGCTCTTGCATGATCTCCGCGATTGTTGTGTTTGCCTCATCTAGGCCGGGCCATTGGCCTGGGATATCTCGGTAGCGCACGTTGAGTGGGTGGCGCCCCGTGAGTAGCGCCGGGATGGAGTATCGCGTCGAGGGTGCGTGTGCCCAGGCGTTCCGAAAGAGCGTGCCGTCGGCAGCTAGCGCATCGAGATTTGGCGTTGTGTCGCGCTCGTATCCGTACGCGCCGAGGTGGTCGGCTCGGATGGTATCGATTGTGAGAAGAAGTACGTTGAAGTCGGCCGGTAGATTCGCGGGCACTGCGGCGAAGTGAGTGGCCTCCGCACTGCGCTCGGTAACATCACCTCGCAGACAATTGTTATCGATGCCATCGAAGGGAATCTCATCGGCTCGGGGGTGAACGTCGGGATTGCTATCGTCACAGTCTCCGCCACCCAGCCAGCGGCTTGAACCATCTCGATCCCAGTCGCCAATACGTCGGTACACCCGGGCGAGCGGTTCGCTGAGCCCCGCATGCATGCGTTGGGCCTTCTGCACCGACTCGGGGCTTCCACTCAGGACGACTCCCCCAAACGTTAGGGGGATAGCCAGCAAACCCGCCCACACTGGGACGCGGTTTGCGACAGCAGAAAACGGACTCTTGAGCACATGAGAGGCGGCGAGCAGGAGGGTGCCAACAATGAATGGGCGCAGGGGCAGCAGTGCGAGCGTCTTCCACCAGAGGCAAGCGAGGGTCGCACCCGCGATGCCTATCATGAGCATCGCTGCGAGTGCGGGTGCGCTTGGGGAGGCGAGTTTTCGCAGGGGCCTTTCGAGAAGACGTGCCAGAAAAACACTGAGGACGAATGCAAGAGAGGTGGCAATGACGGCTAGCGACATGGCTTGGGCAATGACAAGGGCAGGGGCACCACCAGCACTGCGGATGGCCAGCTTGAACGCAGCCGCGAGGGCAATGGCAACCAGGGGCAGGGCTGAGGCCACTAGCGGCAAGGCCAATTCTCGAATTCGCTCGCCATCGATTCGCGCTAGTACGACGGGCAGGCCCGCGCAAATGGCTAGCGGCGAGAGTGCCGCTGGCAGGGCCAGCCACATCTGAGCGATGGGCCGAGCGCTGATGCCCCCTCGAAAGACAACGTAGACAATAGCTGCGGATGCGAGAGAGATGGCGGCTCCGACCAGCAGTGGCTTGCCCCAAGACTCTGGGCTTCGTGCCAAACGTTTGCCTATAGCCCTATCGACGAGGGCTCCAGCCAGCAAAGTGACAATCACGGCACCGGCCAGGGCCAGAAGGGCGAGCCCCATGGATACGGCGGTGACCAAACCTGGGTGCTTGCGCGCCACAAGATTCTGGCTCGCGACGAGGTAGGCCCCGACGCTCGCGAGAGCGGTGATAGGGGGGGCTGCGATGGCCAAGGGCAGTGATGCTGCAAATGCCCCAGAGTTGCCACGGCGCAGTGCGGAGAGGATTCCCGGTGCAGCGGTTTTGGAGAGTGTGAAGCCCAACAAACCAAGCGCCGCTCCGCCTAGGCCCATGGCCAGTGCATAGCTGAGCGAGAGGTGCAGTAAGAGTCCCAGCTTGCCGAGAAAACCCGGTAGGTATTGGTCGATGACGCCGAAGCTCCAGAGCCCGTCGATGAGGCCTATCGCAACACCCGAGACCGCACCCGCAAGGGCGCCGCTAAGTATCGCGTTGGACGAGTTGGACATCGCGGGGGCGAGCCTAACCGGCAAGCCTTGCAAGTCAATGCTTCTAGGAATCTGGTGCAACTTCGGCGTCCGCGAAGCAGAACGCCGAAGTTGCACCAGATTCCTAGAGCGTTTGGCGCCGCAAACGCTCCGTATGCCGCTTCCTTCGGAAGCGGGTTCGTGTTTTCTAAAGAAAGACACAAGCGTTCTGGGGACCGGCCGGCTAGATGGTGACGGCAATTGCGCACAGTGAAGTTCCTGCCCGGCCGCTCTCGTGCTAACAGTGCGAGGCCGATGGTGGTAGTCCCAACAACCGTTCTCGCCAAGCGCTACCTGCCGCTGGTGGGAGCCTTCGCTGTCCTCATCTGGCATTCCCTGCAGTACAACTTCGTCACGGACGACGCCTACATCTCCTTCGTTTTCTCGCACAACTTTGCCGAGCACGGCCAGCTGGTTTTCAACCCTGGCGAGGTTCCGGTCGAGGGCTACACCAACTTCCTCTGGACCTTCCTTCTCGGGCTCTTGATGATTGTCGGTCTGCCGCCGGAGATCATGTCCCTTGTCTTGGGGACGGCCTTCGCCATCGGCACGATGACCTTGGCAATGCGACTTGTCGAACACGTCTGCAAAGAGCGCAGCACATGGGACTACTTGGCGCCGGCTCTCTTGGCGTGCTCGTCGGGCTACGCCTGTTGGTCCTCTGGCGGGCTAGAGACCCAGATGTTCACCTTCTTTGTGACCCTGGCTATCTACGCCTACGTGCGGGCAGATGGCGAGACTCGTTTCTACCGCCTCTTAGGAGTTTCTCTGGCACTTGCTGCCATGGCTCGTCCTGAAGGTCTGCTAATTACCGCGCTCGTCGGTGGCCATCGCTTCCTGCTTAACGCTATTCGCGATAGTCGTCTTGTGCCGCATCGAGGCGAACTCTCGTGTGTCGGGGCCTTCCTCCTCTGTTGGGCCCCGTGGTTCGCTTGGCGCTGGTGGTACTACGGCCATTTCTTCCCGAACACCTACTACGTCAAAGCAGCGGGCAAGGCAGCGCCCAACTACGCAGAGCAGATGGAGAACAATGGCAGCTACTACGTGTGGCAGTGGCTCTCCTACAGCAAGGTACTCTACGCGGCGCCCCTTGCCATTTTGGGGCTTGCTCTCGCCAAGCCCAGGACCGGGCGTTTCGTCTTTGGGACCCTGGCACTGCTCATTGCGGCTGTCTACTTGGTCTACGTCATGCGTGTTGGGGGGGACTTTATGGGGCTGCATCGCTTCGTGATGCCGCTCTTTGTCATTGCCGCAATCGGGTTCGTACTGGGCTTGCGTCGCATCACGGCGCTTCTTCCACCGAAGCTTTCAGGCAAGGTAGGAGCCGGCTTGGCGCTTATCACAGTGCTCCTCTTCGCGCGATCACAATACAAACTCACAGCCGAATCGGTGCGATTGGGCAATTGGAAGTCGGACCACGGCATCGATACGCCTGCTTATCTGGCCCTCTACGCACACGACCGCAAGCTCATTGGGAAGCAGATGCGCGAGTGTTTTGTGGACGACGACTTCTCCATTTTTGGTGGCGTTGGCGCCAAGCCGTATCACGCGCAAACTAAGGGCATTGATGTATTCGGTCTCGTCTCAGATGTCGTTGCCCACCAGGTTCCGCGTACCCGCCCGCGCGCCGGTCACAACAAGTGGGCTCCGGACTCACTCCTGCTAGATACCTACGACCCCGACTTCGTTTTTCATTGCTACAGCCTGCACCACGACCCCAAGAAACCGCAGATGAATTGTCGCTCCACCTTCTGGCAGAGCAAGGGGTTCGAGAAAGTCACCTTGCACGTTCCCGGGCTCAGAGAGCGAGGCGAGTACTACACCTTCTTCGTGGCAGGCGACCGAGTCGCGTCATTTCGCGAGAGTTGCCCGGGCATCGTTCCGTGAACAATCGCCGGGCCATGGGGCTTTGCCTCGCCTTCATCGCCTTCGTTCTCTTGTTGCGATCTCTCGTCGTCGCAGAGCCGCATGAGATACTCACTCGCACCGATGTGGGCGAGCTACGCCACTTCTCCGGAAGCTGGCATTTCCCCAGGGGCGGTCCCTACGTGCTCGGTTATGAGGCATCCGAGGACACCAAGCTCTTCATCGATGACAAGCTCATCGTGCGCGGGAAGGGCGAGCAGAAAGAACGCATCGTCTATCAGCCGGGTTCGTTCAAGGTCCGTGTCGAGACCGCTGGGACGTTTCGCCTCCTCTGGCATCCTCCAGGGAGAAGGGGGCCACTCGAGTATGTTCCGTCCTCATCCCTCGCCCCGGATGGAACCACGCCAGCCTTCACGCGGCCCGGCACATCGCTCTTCGATGGCCTGTGCGCGCTCTCCATCGTTCTGAGTGTTATTCTGTGTATTGCCTTTGTCGGTCGCGACAGCATTCGCGCCTGCGACAAGCAGACTTGGCGGGGCATTGCTTTGGTTTTCGTAGGGGCGATCCTTGTTCGCCTCATTGGCTTGGGAGACCAAGGGCAAACCTGGGATGAGGATGTCAATTGGTCGGCGGGGCGCAACTACATCACCAATTTGCTCTCGCTCGACTTCTCCGATTCCTCTTGGCGGTGGAACTATCAGCACCCGCCGGTGATGAAGTACCTCGCGGGTATCGGCGCCCAGTTCAGCGATGGCTACGGCCCGAGCCGGGCCATCTCAGCGCTTCTCGTCGCACTAGCCTGTGCCCTCTTAGTGCCCATTGGTCATCGTCTCTTCCGTCTTCGCGTCGGGCTGCTAGCGGGCGTTGTGGCAGCTTTGGCGCCCCACCTTATTGCCCATGGGCAAGTAGTAGGGCACGAGGCGCCGACTGTGTTCTTCTGGGCGCTCGCGATGTGGCTCGCCCTTCGAGCTCATGACGAAAGCACCGGCCGCTGCCACCTGCACAAGCGCTTTGTGGCGCTCGGAATTGTTCTGGGGCTGGCGGTCTTCTCTCGCTACATTAACGGCCTAATTGCGCCCCTTATTGGCCTGGTCTTGCTCGCAAAGGCGCCGCCAGAGCAGCGCAAGAAGACCGTCGCTCTCGGCTTTGCCATCATCCCCGTGGTCGCGCTTCTCACGTGCGTCGCAGTCTGGCCCAGGCTCTGGAGCGAGCCAATCCTCCACATGCAGGAGAGCTGGGCGAAACTCAAGCAGCCTCATGGTGCGGAGCCCTATCTCGGAGTGCTGACGGATAGCCCCGGCCGCTCCTACTTCTTTGTCTATCTCTGGGCCACTGCACCTCTGGGGCTCCTAGTCTTTGCGAAACTCTGGCTCGTGCGAGCGGCCGTTTTGCGGGAGCGCGCGTCACTGCTGCTCGCACTATGGATTCTCATACCCATGGTGGTGACCTTCTCGCCAGTGCGTCAGGACGGCGTTCGCTACATCATGCCTTCGGTCTTCGCACTCTGCTTGGCCTGCGCTGCGGGAATCGACTTTCTCGCCCGACGCACCTGGCATAGACACCTATTCGTCACGGTATCGGTGGCCCTTGGCGTCTACCTATCGGTCGTCTGCTTGCGCATTCGCCCGTTCTATCTGGACTACTACGGCGAGCAGGTCGGGGGGCCGGCAGAGGTTGCGAAGAAGCGACAATTCGAGATTGCCTGGTGGGGAGAGGGCATGAACCAGGCGCTGGACTATCTCAATCGCGAGGCTGCTGTGGGAGCCCGCGTATACAAACGCTGCTTCGAACCGGGGCACCTAGCTTGGATGCGCGGGGATTTATGGGTTCGCGAGGCCCACCGCCCCAAAGACGCAGATTGGTTCCTCGTGTATCAGCCATTGGTCCGCAAATGCCCGATTCCTAACGACGCCACCCTGGTGTTTGAGTCGCGCGCCCGGGGGGCGCCAATAGCTCGTGTCTACCGTAGGAGATCAGACCACTAGACCGTCGAGCGAAAAGAATGACCGAGGCTGGTGAGTTCTGAGCTTTCGAGTGCAAGGCGCGAATGAGGATCTTGCCGGGGCAAATGACGAAATGGGCAACGCTGCAATCGGGAAAGTAGGACCATTAGACCGATCATTGTTTGCGCTCAGCGGTCTAGTACTACTTCGAAACGAGCCCACATCGCCGTAGCCTGCATCTCCAAGAACGACGTGCTTGCGTACGCCCGACGCGATGGCTTTGTCGATTTGCTCGAGTGCAATCTCCCACTTCTTCTGAAACGTCACATCCAAAGGGTAGATCACTTGAGTCAGCAATCGTCAAGCAAAAGTGACTAGGTAGTACTAGTGTCCCGCGCAAGCGGGACGGGAAATGATGGTGGTTCCGGGTGAAAGCCAGCGTGCAGCTGCAGAGATGAAGCAGAAGGCCGTAGCGAAGACGAGGCCAAGGGTGGCCGCCGCCCATGAGCTATCGCGGTGGTGCAGGCCGAGTTTGGCGAGTCGCTTGAGGTTCGCTGTGGCACAGAGCGCCTCTCTGATGGTTGCGAAGGTGGCATCGCAACCTCGCGCTCCAGAAAGCGAGTTCGATGTTGGATGCGTGATTGGGTGCCGCAGTAGTTGCAAGAAATCGTGTTCGCGGTCTCTTTGGATGAGGCCAACTACGGCTGTCGGTTGATTCCCAGGTTCGTGAAACCCCGCGCCGATGGCACTGGGAGTGACTTGCGATTCGAAGGCTCGATCAAGGGGCCCGAGGCGATTGGCAACATCGTCCCAAGACTTGAAGCACTGCTCGTCGATGGCTCTTGAGGGCGGCAGAGCCATTCAAAACGGTCGCCGCGCTAGGAAGTCGCGGGTAGGGGGAAACCGCGCTGCAGAGCGTCGAGGGCATCAAGGCCGAGCTGAGCTAGGTTGTCGCGTCCGTCTCCCTGATACCAATGACGCATGGTTGCGCGGACGACTCCGATCGTGGCTCCTGCCAAGATCCTCGCGCGCAGACAACCGGCCTCATCGTCGCCGAACTCGATAACGAAAGCTGCACGGATGACTTCTTCCCACTCTCGATCGATCTCTCGCTCGCAGTTTTGTAACGTGCTGGAGCCAGCGATTAGCGATTGCAGCTCGAGCAGTTGCAATCGCTTCCCGCTGTAGCTGGCAGCAAACATGGTCGTGCCTTTGCGGAGGGTCGAATAGGTGTCCTCTCCCTGGGGCCGCGCCTCGAGGAAGCCCGCAAACTCAGCGAGTCGCGCCTCACGATTGGGAAAGACCAAGGCTTCCTTGCTGGGGAAGTAGCGGAAGAACGTTCGACGAGACACGGAGACCTTGGCGCAGATATCGTCAAGGGTGGCGCCATCGAAGCCTTGGACGGTAAAGAGTGCGCGTGCCTCTCTGAGGATAGCCGCACGGGTTTCGGTCTTCTTTCGCTCTCGCAGTGACGGAGGGGATTCGCCCAATTTTCTGTCGCCTTTCCAATACTTCGAAGCTATAAGTGCCACCAGGTAGCACATGCCACTGGGTGGCACTTCGCTCGGTAACTACTTTCTGTGATGCAAGAATACAGGCAAAACACCGGACTTTGGACCCCTGAATCCAACACTGCACCAGCCTTTTCGGCTGGGGGAGCATGGCTCGGGGCCAGCGACTTTCGCAGGCCCGCCTACCTGGTCCAGTCGGCCAGCGGACACCGTGGTGTCGGCCTTGGAGGTCGGCTGGTTCAAAGCACCGCTGAGCTCGCAGCCCCGGCATTTCCTCTCCTCGCTCTCCTGCCCCCGATCTACCCGGAATGGCTCGGCGATCCCTCCTTTCACGAGGCCCACGGCACGCGCTTCTCCTATGTCGCTGGCGCGATGGCCAACGGCATCGCGACCACAGAGATGGTCATCGAGATGGCTCGGGCAGGCATGTTGGGCTTCTTCGGAGCAGCTGGTCTCTCACGCTCTCGGGTCGAGACAGCCATCGATGAGCTAGAGCGCGAGCTTGGCGATGCTATGCCTTGGGGGGCCAATCTCATTCACTCTCCCCACGAGCCCGCTCTCGAGGAAGCCGTGGCCGACCTCTACATAGAGCGTAGCGTTCGCCGAGTCTCTGCCGCCGCCTACCTTGGCCTCACGCCCTACATCGTTCGCTACGCCTGCCATGGTCTGCATCGAGATGCGGAGGGGCGCGTTCTTCGCAAGAATCACGTTTTCGCCAAGGTCTCTCATCCGCAGACGGCGGCCCATTTCATGCGTCCAGCACCGGCCGTGATGCTTAAGAAACTCGTCGCCGAGGGCAAGCTCACCCAAGAAGAAGCACTGCTCGCGCGCTCGGTCGCTGTCGCTGAGGACATTACCGCCGAGGCCGACTCGGGCGGGCACACAGACAATCGCCCACTGACCGTTCTCTTGCCCTCTCTGATGGCATTGCGCGATGAGATCTGTAGGGAGCAAGGCTACGCCAGGCCGATTCGAGTTGGTGCGGCGGGTGGCCTGGGAACCCCTGCTGCAGTCGCATCGGCCTACGCGCTCGGTGCCGCCTACGTTGTCACAGGTTCCGTCAACCAGGCTTGCATTGAGTCTGGTCTAGATGCCAGCGGCAAAGAGATGCTGGCCAAGGCCGACATCGGCGATGTTGTCATGGCTCCTGCCGCAGACATGTTCGAGATGGGTGTCGAGGTGCAGGTACTCAAGCACGGCACGATGTTTGCTGCGCGGGCCGCCAAGCTCTACGAACTCTACAAAGAGCATTCTAGCCTCGAAGAAATACTCGCTTCCGATCGAGAACGTGTGGAATCTCAAATTCTCCGTGAGAGTTTTACCGATGCCTGGGCCAAGACTCGGTCCTTTTGGATAGAGCGGGATCCGCGAGAGGTCAGCAAGGCGGAAGCCTCACCCAAGCACCTCATGGCCTTGGTCTTCCGCTCCTACCTGGGACAGGCCAGCCGATGGGCGATTGCAGGCCACTCGGAGCGGCGGGTGGACTTTCAAATCTGGTGTGGGCCGGCGATGGGAGCCTTCAATCGGTGGGCACGAGGCAGCTTTCTCGAAGCCCCCAAAGAGCGCCGCGTAGCGCAGGTGGCACTCAACCTCTTGGAAGGCGCGGCCCAGTGCACGCGCGCCCAACAGCTTCGCTCAGGCGGTCTCGCGCCGCCTTCGGAAGCCTTCGACTTTCGCCCTCGAGTCTTCTCTCTTGCCGTCGGCGATTCCGCCACCACGCAGTCCCCTCTGCACTCATCCACCAAGTCTGTGGCCACGCAGTCTCACTCTACCCATCCACGGTCCAACCATCATGTCGCAAGCCTCTAGTTCTCAACGTCCTCCTCTCGCCGTCGTTGGCGTTAGTGCTCTTTTCCCTGGCTCCCTCGATGCATCCGGTTTTTGGAGAGATATCTTGGCTGGCAAAGACCTCTTGGGGCCAGTACCCGAGAGCCACTGGCTCATCGATGATTATTACGATGAAGATCCAACGGTTCCTGATAAGACCTATGCCAAACGCGGAGGCTTCTTGGGCAAGGTCGACTTCGATGCTCTCGGTTGGGGCGTGCCGCCGTCGATCATGCCGGCAACGGATACAGCGCAGCTCTTGGCGCTCATCATGGCTCAGCGCGTGTTGGACGACGCGGCCCGCTCTCCTCTGAGCGGCAAGCGTCGCGACATCGACAAGTCCCGGATGTCAGTCATCTTGGGAGTGACCTCTGCACAGGAATTGCTCGCTTCGATGGTAGGACGATTGCAACATCCCATTTGGCGCAAGGCAGCTCGTAACGCAGGCCTTCCCGAATCCAAAGTCAATGAACTCGTCGAGTGCATTGGCAACGAGTACGTGCCATGGCAAGAGAGCACTTTCCCCGGGTTGCTTGGCAACGTTGTCGCCGGTCGTATCGCAAACCGTCTCGATCTGGGGGGCACTAACTGCGTGACAGACGCGGCGTGTGCTTCGACCTTCGCAGCCCTGCACATGGCTGCCTACGAACTCTACATGGGCGACTCGGACGTTGTGATCACAGGCGGTGTCGACACCATGAACGACATCTTCATGTACATGTGCTTCTCGAAAACGCCTGCATTGAGCGCGAGCGGCGACTGTCGCCCGTTCTCGGACCAAGCCGACGGCACGATGCTCAGCGAAGGTCTTGGCATGGTGGCTCTTAAGCGTCTTGCCGATGCAGAGCGAGATGGAGACCCGATCTACGCGGTACTCACCGGCATCGGGAGTAGCTCCGACGGGCGCTCAAAGAGTGTCTACGCACCGGTTTCGAAGGGGCAAGCGACGTCGATCGAGCGGGCCTACAAGCATGCTGGTTACAGCTCCGATACGGTGGAGTTAGTAGAGGCTCACGGTACCGGCACCAAGGCGGGAGACGCAGCGGAATTTGGCGGTTTGGAACTCTCGTTCAACGCCACTGGCAAAGCTGAGCGACAGTGGTGCGCACTCGGTAGCGTGAAGTCGCAGATTGGTCATGCGAAAGCCGCGGCAGGAGCCGCCGGCCTCTTTAAGGCGGTGATGGCCCTGCACCACAAGGTTCTCCCGCCAACGGCAAAAGTCGATAGGCCCAATGCCGCTCTGGAGATCGAGAAGAGTCCGTTCTACTTGAACACCGAAGCGCGGCCTTGGGTGCGCAAGGACAATCATCCTCGTCGCGCGGGCGTTAGCTCCTTTGGCTTCGGTGGTTCCAACTTTCACATTGCCCTGGAGGAGTACACAGGAACTGAGCAGTCCGCTCCTCGTCTGCGAACGCAATCTTCGGAACTCGTGTGTCTCGGCGCCGATAACGCGCTGGCGCTGGCCAAACTCGCTACCAAGATTATCGAGCGCATCCGCGTCGGCGTTCCGATCGCGCTACTCTCAAGAGAGTCCCAGGCAGAGTTCCAGGTCTCTGCACATCGCCTAACGATCGTCGCCAGTGATAGCGACGGGCTTGAGAAAGAACTCGAGCTTGCAGTCGCGAGGATCTCGGGTGCAGAGCCCTCTCCCTTCTCAACGCCAAAGGGCACCTGCTATGGCCACGGCCCCGTAGAGGGCAAGCTCGCCTATGTCTTCCCTGGCCAAGGTAGCCAGTACGTCGACATGGGCAAAGACCTGGCTATGAATTTCAAGGACGCTCGCAGCATCTGGGATGACTCGGAGATGCGTGACTGGACCAGCCAAGATGAGGGCACCAGCACTCTGGCCGGGCACGTTTTCCCTGTGCCGGTCTTTGATAACGATGCGCGCGAGGCTCTGCAGCTCAAGCTGCGCGAGACCCGCTGGGCCCAGCCCGGCATCGTCGCAACGAGTCTCAGTATGCTGCGCCTACTCGAGGGCGTGAGCCTACGTCCCGACATGGTTGGGGGGCACAGCCTTGGCGAAGTGACAGCTCTCCATGCCGCCGGCGTGCTCAGCGCCCGCGACGTTCTCGAGGCAGCAAAGACTCGAGGCAAGCTCATGCACGAAGCTGCCGTCAAGCCCGGTGCAATGGCTGTCTTGCGCACGACAATCGAAGGGGCGCGCAGTCTGGTTGCCAGCCAAACACAGATTGAAGGCCTCGTGGTTGCTAACCACAATGGCCCGAGCGAGGTCGTGCTCTCAGGACCTGTGCACGCCATCGATGCCATCGAAGCTATCTGTGCGGAGCAGGATATTCATGCCACCCGTCTACCGGTGGCCTCGGCGTTCCACAGTCCCATTGTTGCCGATGCTTGCAAGCCACTGCACGAGAGTCTCGAGTCACTCGAGTTCAAGAAGGCCGACCTGCCGGTCTACGCCAACGCCACGGCTTCTCTCTACCCGACGGGCGCAGCCGAGATGCGTGCTCAGCTCTCCGAGCAAATCGGCAATCCCGTTCGCTTTGTCGAGATGATCGACGCCATGTGGCAAGAGGGGGCGCGCACGTTTCTCGAAGTTGGTCCTGCGAAGGTGCTCGGTTCTATGGTCTCGCGCTGCTTGGCCGAGGGCTCACGACAGGCCTCGGTCATCAGTCTTGATCAGAAAGGCCAAGACGGCCATCGCAACTTCTTGCTTGCGCTAGCCCGACTGATTGCCGAGGGGCATGAACTCGATCTCGGCTTGCTGTGGGAAGGCTGGCGAGAGCCTGTCGATCCCACGACGGCTATCAAAATGAAGCTACCGCTGGCGATTGATGGTTCCAACTACGGTCGCATCTATCCACCGGAAGGCGGGGCCTCCGCACTTCCGACGGCGAATCCCGAAGAACCCACAGCGGCCCCAGTGACTGCCTCTCCGCAACGCTCGGCGCCAGTGAAATCCACCCCAACCAGCCATGACCCGATACTGACTATGACGAACAAGCCCTCACCCGATGCCGTAGCTACCCAAGCTCCAGCTCTTCGTACTCAGACCGCTGCGCCCATGCCACCCGTTTCGCTGCCCGCCTTCGCAGGTGTGCCAGCCGGCTGGGTGCATGCGTGGCAAGAGGCTCAGAGCCAAACCGCGCATGTGCACGCTGAGTTTCAAAAGAACATGGCCGATGCTCACGCTGCGTATCTACAGGCAGCACAGACCAGTTTTATGGGACTTGCAGCCACTACCATGACGACGTCCGGGCAGCTTCCCTCGATTGCCGCACCGATTGCCGCACCGATTGCCGCACCGATTGCCGCACCGATTGCCGCACCGATTTCCGCACCGATTTCCGCACCGATTTCCGCACCGATTTCCGCACCGATTTCCGCACCGATTTCCGCACCGATTGCCGCACCGATTGCCGCACCGATTTCCGCACCGATTGCCGCACCGATTGCCGCACCGATTGCCGCACCGACTACCACGCCGGGCATCGACATCAACGCCCTGATGCTCGAGGTTGTCGCTGAACAAACCGGCTATCCCGCCGATATGCTGGAACTCACGATGGACCTCGAAGGGGACCTAGGCATCGACAGCATCAAGCGTGTTGAGATCTTGAGCCTCGTACAAGACCAGGTGCCAGGCCTACCTGAGGTCGATGCGGCGCACATGGGAACGCTTCGCACTCTCGGCGAAATCGTCGACTACTTGTGCAGTCTTGGAGGCGCCAGCTCTTCGCACGCTGCCGCTTCGCTCCCCGTTGCCGTTGCCACGCCGGGCATCGACATTAACGCTCTGATGCTCGAGGTCGTCGCAGAGCAAACCGGCTACCCCGCCGACATGCTGGAACTCACGATGGACCTCGAAGGGGATCTAGGCATCGATAGCATCAAGCGCGTTGAGATTTTGAGCCTCGTGCAAGATCGGGTGCCGGGCCTTCCTGACGTTGATGCGGCTCACATGGGCACTCTTCGCACCCTCGGCGAAATCGTCGACTACTTGCTAAGCTTGAGCGGGCAGGTGGCGGCCTCTGGTTCGCAATTGCCCGCGGAGAGTACGCCCACTAGCCAAGAGGTTCCCGTAGCATCAACGTCTCCTGCTCAAAGCGGCGACCCTACGCTGAGCCGCTATGTTCTCCGAACCGTGGAGAGTCCGGCTACTGGTCTGGCTCAGCCAGGTCTTTGGGAAGAACAGCCTCTCTATGTCAGTGATGACGGCAGAGGCTTGGCCCAAGTTCTGGTTGCGAAATTGAAGACTCAAGGAATACGGGCCGAGCTGCTTGCTACGCCCCAGGCGCTTCCCGAGAAAGCCCGTGCCTTGATCTATCTTGGAGGACTGCGGGCCTTCAAGACTCGTGTGGATGCGATGTGCGTCAACCGCGATGCCTTTGTGGCGGCGCGCAGCTTGGCACCTGCACTAAGCGAATTCGGCGGCGTCTTTGTGACTGTTCAGGATACCGGAGGCAACTTTGGCCTCGGCAGCCGCAACGATGTGAGTGCCTGGTCTGCGGGGCTTCCTGCTCTAGTCAAGACGGCCGCCCAGGAGTGGCCAAAAGCATCACTCAAAGCAATCGATATCGAAATGGGATCGCGCACTCACGATGATATTGCGAACGCCATAGCAGAAGAACTCGTAGGCGGTGGTGCCGAGCTTGAAGTTGGTCTGTGCGCAGACGGCAAGCGCCTCGCCTTGCGCTCAGTCGAAGTCAAACTCGATCCGGCTGCGGCTTCAAACGGGGCTGGGCCAATCGCGCCTGGCGATGTTGTCGTGGTCTCTGGTGGTGCTCGCGGCGTGACGGCAGCGTCCGTCCTTCGCTGGGCCGAGGCCACGAAGGCTTGCTTTGTGCTCCTCGGGCGCACGGCTCTCAAAGATGAGTCGCCGGCAGTGGCTGACGCCAAAGACGATGCCAGCATCAAGCGTGCCCTCTTGGCCGAGTCTAAGGCCAAGGGAGAGTCTCCGCCGCCGGCAGAACTCGGCAAGGCAGCAAGAGCCGTGCTCGCAAATCGGGAGATTCGCCAAACTCTCGCCTGCCTAGAGAAGGTCGGCTCTCGTGGCCGTTACATCGCGGTCGACGTGACCGATTCGGATGCTCTATCGCGCGTCCTAGGCGAGGTGCGCCAGAGTCTCGGCCCAATCAAGGGCTTGGTCCATGGTGCCGGTGTACTCGCCGACAAGCACATTGCACAGAAGACCGACGAGCAGTTTGCTCTGGTCTTCGACACCAAGGTCAAAGGCCTAGACGCTCTCCTCCTAGCTACCGCCAATGACGATTTGCGCGTGTTGTGCGCCTTTTCCTCGGTCGCTGCCCGATGTGGCAACGCGGGGCAGGCGGACTACGCCATGGCTAATGAAGTGCTCAACAAGGTTGCGCAAGCCGAGCGTGCTCGGCGCGGCCCCGGGGTGCTGGTCAAGAGTCTGGGGTGGGGCCCCTGGGAAGGCGGCATGGTTAGCCCCCAGCTCAAGTCCCACTTCGCCTCGATGGGGGTCGCCATGATTCCCTTGGCTCTCGGTGCCCAAATGCTCACCGACGAACTCGCTGGAGCCGCACCCGAGGAGGTTGAACTCGTACTCGGCGGCGAGCCCCGAAGCTTCGCTCTTGTGGATCCGAGCGGCGAAGGCCGACGACTCGACATGGAGGTTCGTTTAGATAAGCAGACTCATCCCTACCTAGAAGGTCACAGCATCGACGGAACGGCCGTCGTGCCCTTGGTACTGGCTGCCCAATGGATGGCGCGCTTGGCGCGAACGTATCGCCCTGACCTTGAGCTGACCAGCCTACGGGATCTCAAGGTTCTCAAGGGGGTTCGCCTCGATAGCTATCGAGGTGGTGGCGATCGATTCAAGTTGCGCTGTCACGAGCTTGGTGAGGGTGACGGCATAACTCTCATGCTCATCATAGAGAGCATCGCTGGCGTACCTCACTACAGCGCAAAGGCCCAGATGGTTACGAGGCGTGAACCACTCGAGGGTGGCAAGCCCAAACTTGAGGTGGAGGCCTTCTCCGGCCCTGCTCTCTATGGAGAGGATAGTTTGCTCTTTCACCGCGAAGGCTTCCGAGTTATCGAAGAACTCGAAGGCGTTTCCGAAGCGGGCGCCGCGGGCCGTCTAGTTGTCGAGGATTCAGAGATGCCGCAGGCCGGCGAGGTCGGCATCTTCGACGGCGGACTTCAGCTTGCGGTCCTGTGGTCCGGCAAACTTCTCGGAGGCAGCACCTTGCCAACCAGCATCGCTGAATTGCGCGGCGGCGCTGGCTTCGGCAATGGCTTCGAGAAGGCGATGGGTGATGCGGTCGAGTGCGTTGTCGTAGGCCGCGACTCCAATCGCAATCGCGCTGTCTCGGATATCGTCTTCTTGGACGCCAAGGGGACTCGCATCGCCGAGCTTGTCGGCGTCGAGAACTACCTGCGCCCAAACAGCTAAGGCATCATGTCCTTCTCACCCATCGCAATTGTTGGTCGCGCCTGCCTCTTGCCAGGCGCCGATACACCCGAAGCCCTTTGGGAACTCGTTCGCGAGGGGCGCGTCGTCGTGGACTCGGTCCCCGCAGGACGCTGGTCGGTGGACGGCGAGCGCATCAGTTGCGCCAGTGATGCCAACGCTGATGACGCCACTTGGTCCGATAAGGGTGGCTACGTTCGCGACTTTGAGCCGGCGGTGCACGGTCTCGGTGCCATGGCTGATTTGGATCCGGTTTCTCTATGGTCACTTCACGTGGCTCGTCAAACATGGGCGGATAGCGAGAGTAGGGGAGCCCCTCTTAATGCCGCTCGCGCCGGTGCCATCTTTGGCAACCTCTCCTTTCCGACCGCAGGCATGGCTCGCTACGCAGCCGAGACATGGTTTGGTGCGGATGATAGCTGCACCGAAAACCCTGCCAATCGATTTGGTTCGAGCGGCCCAGCCATGCTCGTAGCAACCCAGATGCAACTCGGCGCCGACGTATATTGCCTCGATGCTGCCTGCGCCAGCGCCCTCTACGCCATCAAGCTCGCCTGCGACCAACTGTATGCTGGGCACGCTGACTTCATGTTGGCCGGCGCCGTAAACAGCACCGATGACCTCTTTATCCACGTAGGCTTCTCCGCGCTCTTGGCAATGAGCCGCACGGGCCAGAGTCGTCCTTTCCACCGTGATGCGGATGGGCTTGTGCCAGCAGAAGGTGCCGCTTTTGTCGGGCTCATGCGACTCGCTGATGCAGTGAAAGAAGGGCGCACGATCCACGGCGTCATACGCGGCGTAGGACTTTCCAACGACGGTCGCGGTCGCGGGCTGCTTTCACCTATGGCCGAGGGGCAGACTCGGGCCATTCGTTCGGCCTACGAGCAAGCTGGCATGTGTCCCTCGCAGATAGGCTTGCTGGAGTGCCATGCCACGGGTACCTCGGTTGGGGATGCTATCGAGATAGAGTCTTCCCAGAGTGTCTTTGGCGCGGTCCCGCGGGAGGATCCACTGCCACTGGCGTCCCTAAAATCGAACATGGGGCACTTGATTACGTCCGCTGGAGTTGCCGGGCTCATCAAGGTGCTGGAGTCGATGAAGCAGCGAGAGCGGGCGCCTACAGCTGGCTTCGCAGGTGATGAAGCAGAAACCTGCGAGCATGCGGCACTGAGAGGATCCGCTTTCCGTCTTCTCCACAAGGCCGAAGCCTGGCCGCGCTTAGGAGACACGCCGAGAGCTGCAGGCGTCTCTGCGTTTGGATTCGGCGGCAACAACGCTCACCTCATTGTGGAAGAGTACGAGCCCGAGATTCACAATGACATTTTCGTGGCAGCACCGCTGCAAGCAGTGGGCGCAATTTCCATCATAGGCCTTGCCGGGCAAGTGGGTTTGAACCAGGGCGAGGCTGCCTTTGCTGCCGCCATTGCCCCGGGGCAGGAGCGCATTGGTAGGGTCTCACTCACTCTCAAGGGGCTGCGCTTTCCCCCCAAGGATTTGCAAGCGGCACTTGCCCAGCAGACTCTCACTCTGCAGTTGGCTCGCCAGGCTCTGGCGGATGCCGGTTTCGACTCGCTCGGTGAGCGCGCTGGCGTCTTCATGGGGATGGAGGCCGATGCCGAGGTTGCTCGCTACGGCGCCCGCTGGCGCTTGCCCGAACTCTGCGCTCACTACGGTCTCGACGAAGAAGGGGCCACGGCTCGCATTGACGAGATTGTTCCCGTCTTGCGATCCGCCGGGGTGCTCGGAACCATGCCCAACATTCCAGCGAATCGCATCAGCTCTCAGGTCGATGCTGGAGGCCCAAGCTTCACGGTGTCCGCCGGACCCGAGTCTGGATTACGCGCCCTAGAAATGGCTACGTCTTTGCTGCGGCAGAGACAAATCGACGTGGCCGTCGTCGGCGCGGTCGACTTGGTTGTGGAGGCTGTCAACGCTCGAGCCAACGCAGCGCTCGGCGATGCGCGGCCCTTGCTCGATGCAGCTGCTGTCTGGATCTTGTGTCGCGAAGAAGATGCAACGCAGGATGGCCGAGCGGTCTACGCAAGCCTCAACGCTCGGGCCGAGGGCAGGGCGCCCGCGGAGAGCTCCGACTACAACGCTGGGGCGGCTACGGGCCTTTTGCAGGCCACCCGAGAGGTGGTTGCATTGGCTGGAGCCGCTGTGGGCCATGCGAGTCTATCTGGATCACGAGAGAAGGCCTGTGCTCCCTCGCTCGCGCACCCACTAACGTTCTCGCAACTCGAAGGTGCCAGCCTTTCCATGCCGGCTCACCCAGCACCCGTGCCAGCGTTCGCGCCAGGCCGTCATAGCACTCCCTCCATTCCCCCTGCCTCGCTTGGTGTGGGGCACAGCACTACGGCAAGCTTCATGTCCAATAACGAGATGCCTCCAGCACCCTTCCTGCCAAACTCCGCTTCCTTGCAAGATGCGCACGTGCTGGCACAGGCCAAAGAGGCTTGGGTACACCCTACCGCGTCCGCACCAGTGCAGGCGCAATCGGTGGGAGTCGCAAGCAGCACAACGGCGACCGTCACTCCGCCGGCTGATCCGATGATGGTCCTGCATTTCGAACACGCTAGGCGCATCGGCCAAGCGCAGTGTGAGTTCATGGCAGTGCAGACCGATTTGCACCAGCGCTTTCTTCACATGCGCGAAATGGCTAACTTCGCTCTTGTATCGACGATGCAGGGCGGCGCACCGACTGCGAATCTCGGAGCCGGCATGCAAGTGTCCACGCCGATGCCTCAGACGTTTGTCGCTTCTGCGCCGATGGCACCAGTAGCACCAGTAGCACCAGTAGCACCAGTAGCACCAGTAGCACCAGTAGCACCAGTAGCACCAGTAGCACCAGTAGCACCAGCAGTTCCCAGTCCGGTAGTGCGTCCTGCTGCTCAGCCCGCCGTCGCAATAAGCGTCGTCGCGAAGAAGCCCGCTCCTGCCAAGGCAACTGTAGCAAAGCCTGTACCGATAGGCCCGACCTGGAACTACGAGCAACTCAAGGTTCACGCAAGCGGGAAGATTTCTGAAATCTATGGCCCCGAGTTCATCGCCCAAGATGACTGCGCGCTACAGGTGCGCATGCCAGAGCCGCCCCTCTTGCTCACCGATCGTGTGACGGGCATCGACGCTCCGAAGGCCAAGCTCGGCAAAGGCACGATCTGGACCGAATCCGACGTGGCTTGGGACCACCCATTCCTTCACGACGGGCGCTTGCCGGCCGGCATCATGATCGAGTCCGGCCAGTCGGATCTCATGCTGATTAGCTACATGGGCATCGACCTGCTCAACAAAGGCGAGCGAGTCTATCGCCTTCTCGGATGTGAGCTCACCTACCACGGCGAGATGCCAAAACCCGGCGATACTCTCTGCTACGACATTCATCTCGATGGTCACGCAAGCCAAGGTGACATTCGTCTGATGTTCTTTCACTACCATTGCGAAGTCGACGGCGAGCCCAGGCTCTCGGTCAAGAACGGCCAAGCAGGCTTCTTCACCGAGAAGGAACTCGCCGATTCGGCCGGCTGCCTTTGGACAGCCGAGGAGCAAGAGATTGTCGACAACCCGCGCCTTGGAGAGCCTCTTGCCCGGCCGGCGACAGACATGCTCAGTCGCGCGCAGGTAGTAGCCTTTAGTGAGGGACGCGCATGGGAGTGCTTTGGAGACGATTTTGACCACTGCAAGACTCACACGCGCTCGCCCTCCATCTCTGGAGAGCACTTGCTCTTCTTGGACCGAGTTACCGACATCAAGAGTCATAAAGTAGGCGGCGGCCCATGGAAGCGCGGCTACCTGCGCGCTGAGGCACAGCTCACCCCTGATCACTGGTTCTTCAAGGGACACTTCAAGAACGACCCGTGCATGCCCGGTACGCTGATGCTCGATGGCTGCCTGCAGACCATGGCTCTCTACATGGCGGCTCAAGGCGTGACCATCAAACGCGATGGCTACCGTTTTGCGCCAGTGACCGATACAGCCTTCCAGCTGCAGTGTCGCGGGCAAGCGACACCAACGTCCAGACACCTTGTCTACGAAGTATTCGTAGAAGAGTTTGTCAGTGGTGATGACGGCGGGCTGCCCACGCTCTACGCCGACTTGCTTGTCACTATCGATGGCCTCAAAGCCTTTCATGCGAGGCGGGTTGGGTTACAACTCGTGCCCGATTGGCCTCTGCACGCCGACGAAGGTCTAGAGGCTCTCAAATCTAGCGAGGAGAAGGCCGCTATCAGCTCAGAGGGCCATCGCTTCGGTCAGCACTCCCTACTTGCATGCGCTTGGGGCCGTCCATCTGACGCCTTTGGCCCTATCTACAGCCGATTCGATGGGCCAACTCGCGTGGCACGCCTACCCGGTCCGCCCTATCTTTTCATGTCGCGCATCGCTAAGCACTCGGGCGCCCTTGGCGGCCTCGAAGTGGGCTCGACGGTAGAAGTCGAATACGACGTGCCAAAGGACGCTTGGTACTTCTCCGAGAACGGCAACCGCACCATGCCCTACGCGGTCTTGCTCGAAGCAGCACTGCAACCCTGCGGCTGGCTCGCCAGCTACATCGGTTCCGCGCTGACGACCGAGACGGAACTCGTCTTCCGCAACCTCGATGGCACTGCGGACCAGAAGGTCGACGTCTTTGACGATGTGGGCACCCTCACGACCCAAGTTGAACTCGTGAAGCTGAGCCAGAGTGGCGGCATGGTCATCGTTGGCTTCAAGGTGAAGACTCTCGACGAGCAAGGCGGCCTCATCTACGAGATGGATACCGTCTTCGGATTCTTCCCAAGCGCGGCCATGGAGAATCAGATCGGCCTGCCGACCACCGACGAAGAACGCACCCAACTCAGTGATCCTTGCGGCCGTTACTACGACTTGACTGAGCGCTCTGGCGAGCTCTTTGCCGCGAATCGGCCCCAGCTAGCCAAGCCCATGCTGCTCATGGTCGATAGGGTTAGCGCGATTTGGCCAGGAGGAGGCGAGTTCGGGAAGGGGCGCTTGCGCGGCGAGAAGGACGTCGACAAAGGCGAGTGGTTCTTCAAAGCGCACTTCTACCAAGATCCTGTTCAGCCAGGATCTCTTGGCATCGAGGCCATGGCACAGCTACTCCAGGTCTACATGCTTGATGCAGGTCTTGATGAGGGCATTGAGAAAGCACGCTTCGAGCCCATCGAACTTGGCCGAGCGATGACATGGAAGTACCGAGGCCAGGTCGTGCCGAGCAATAAGGTCATTCACTCTACCTTGGATATCGTCGACAGTGGCCGAGACGAGCGCGGTGCATGGGCGGTTGGCAATGCCAGTCTATGGGTTGATGGCAAGCGCATCTACGAGGCAAAGAACTTCGGCATGCGCATCGTCCCAGGCGACGGCGGTGGAGGCCGAGTCCACGAACTCGATCCACTGAGTGAGCAGGACGCATGGATTGGCGATCATTGTCCCACGTACACTGTGCCGGCCTTGCCGATGATGTCGATGCTAGAGCTTCTGGCTCAGCATCGAGTCTCTGAGCTTCAAGAGGGCCAGGCCATCGTCGGTCTCAAGGACGTTCGCATCAAGGGCTGGTGCGTGGTGGACAAGCCGACAAAGCTCACCACAATCGAGGCTCCGGGTGGCAGCCCCGAAGAGATCCTCCTTGTGAAAGAAGGTGAGACGGGGCGGACGGAAGTTGCTAGCGCCAAGGTCTTGCTCGGGGAGTACGCAGCAAGGCCGCAAGCCAGCGCTCCTTTGCAAGGTAGCCCAGATGCTTCCTCTCCCTACCAAGATGGTCGACTCTTTCACGGTCCCGCCTTCCAAGTGCTCAAGGAACTCATCTTGACCGAGGAAGGCGCTTCTGCGGTTCTTCGAGCCGAGTCCGATGTACCAGTTGGTGTACTCAACCCAGGTCTACTCGATGGGGCGACCCACGCCATTCAACACGATAATCTGAGCTTCTGGCACCCGAGAGCCGACGAGGACAGAGTTGCATTTCCCGCGTGGATCTCCGAAATAGCATTCTACGGGCCGACGCCGACCACTGGCGAGGTGTCCTGCCAAGTGCGCCCCAAGGGCCATATTGGCTCGTCCGACTTTCTTGTCTACGAGGTCGAAATGGTTGCCTCTGATGGTGTGTGGTGCCAGTTTCGTCTCGTCGAGGCCGCGTTTGAAAAAGGTCCACTCGGCAGGGCACCGCGCCTTGAACGCCGAAAGTTTCTCAAGGATCGCCTCTATGCATCGGGCGTAGGCCTAAGTCGCGTACAAGAAGAACTCTCAGAGACGCGCCTGAGCCAGGCCGAGGTAGAGGATAGCAATTGGTTGCCTGGCACGATAGAGAGCCTCTACGGCACCACACGCGCTTCCGAGATCGCTACGGCCGACCATTGCGGGAGGGCGCACCAGCTTCATCCCGGCAGCTTGCGTGGCGCTTTGCCGTTGCACAAATTTGAGCTCGAGGTAGGAGGCGAAGGCGAGGACGTTATCGTTGCCGGTGACGGTCGCGGATATGTTGATTTGTCGCGTGTCAGGGAGTTTTGGAACGGCCAGTTCGGTGTTGATCGCTGGCCCGTCGCCGACCTCTACTACTCGCTCGTGGAGCGCTTCATGGATCGCGTAGTCTACGAAGAGCCCGCTGCTATCGAGGCTCTCCGCGGACAGGGTGTGCTCTATTTGGCCAACCACCAAGTGGGCATCGAGTCGCTGGTATTCTCTGTTGTTGCTTCCGGACTCCTTGAGTTGCCGACGCGCACCCTTGCCAAGGCGGAACACAAGGAGACGTGGCTGGGGCGGCTAATAGCCCACGCGAGCTCCTATCCAGGCATTGCAGGCCCAGAGGTCATCGAGTTCTTCGACCGCTCCGACACCAAGGCACTACCTGGCATTCTGGCCAAGCTCGGCAAAGCTCTCGCGAGTAGCAAGCACTCCCTCCTAGTGCACGTCGAGGGCACTCGCGGTAGCAGCTGCACCAAGCCCGTCCAGTCGATGTCGGGCGCCCTCATCGACATGGCGATTGAGTCCAACACGCCAATCGTGCCAGTGCGCTTCGTGGGCGGCTTGCCCCGTGAAGAAGTCGCAACAAGGCTCGAGTTCCCCGTAGGCATGGCCAAGCAGAGCATCTTCATGGGCACGCCGATCATGCCGAGCGAGCTGCGCCCGATGCACTACAAAGCGCGCACCGACCTCGTCATGGCGGGCATCAATCGCCTCTCGGTTCCCTCCGAGCTTGAGCAACCAGCCGAGCCACAGAGTGAGTTTGCTGGGCAAGTGCAGGACTGGAAGCGTCTATACGGAGTCGATGAAGTGCACGCCGTACTCGCCACCGTCTTGAGCCAGGCCCGGGACGCCAGCCCACAAGTGAAACAGTGGCAGGCAGACCCTCGAGCGTTTGCAAGCGCAAGCGGCGGCGATGCCCAAACCAAGTGGATGCGCTCGCTAGCCAAGACTCTGTGAACCTGAACGTCGGGCCTAGACCGCCGAGCGTAAACAATGATCGGTCTGATGGTCCTGCTTTCCCGATTGCAGCGTTGCTCATTTCGTCATTTGCCCCGGCAAAATCCTCATTCGCGCCTTGCACTCGAAAGATCAGAACTCACCATCCTCGG
>JAAEPE010000880.1 GCA_024222395.1 Myxococcales bacterium | reverse complement strand
CAAGTGGGATGACCTCAGCAACGGATTCTCTCCTCTTTGATACTCTAGTCATCAGCGGTTCCTTTGTTTTGGCGAACCGATCCTTTCTCGGATCGGGTGGAACCGCTACCCAAAGAGCTAACAGCGCTTGGGACATCCCCACTCAAGCCTATACAGAGTATGGCGGAGAGTTAGTGTGCCCTATCTACCTTAAAGATCTGCGGACACGAGCCGATTCCACTGGAACATGAGTTCGTCGCCACCCACGCACGAGGAAACCTTGGAACAGTGGATCGAGCGGGATTTATCTGCCATGGCTGAGAAGGGAGAGTTGCGGACCGCATTCTGCATTGACGACCAACTGCGTCAACTCGATGACATCGTTAGTGCGGGCCGGGCCGCCGTCCTGGTCGGAGACTCGGGAGTCGGCAAATCGGCAACGATCTATGAGCTCGTCAGGCGGATGCACCTCCCGCCATCGGAGCAAACTCAGTTTCCCCGAATGCGCATGATGGGCGTATTGGCGAACCGCAGAATTCTGCAGATCTCCTTGCGGAGAAGAGCCTCGGGCCTGCGACAACCACATACCCAGATGGGCGAAGAGATGCTCCGCCTCGTAGATGCGCTTGCCAATACCGAAGAACCCCTCGCCCTGTTCTTTCGCGACATTGATCTCGCCTATCAGTTCAACCTCGAAACACACTTCGAGAACCTCGCATTCAAGTTCAAGGGTCCCGTCATTGCCGAGGGTTTGCGGTCGACCGTGCAGAACATGCTCGAGTACCACCCCGAACTCGATCAGCATTTCGTCACGCTCGTGCTCACTGAACCCAACCTCGAACGCATGAAGACGATCCTCGGACTGTGGAGCGACAAGCACGAGACAGATACCGGCACGCGCATTGACAAGAGCGCGCTGCAGCACGCCCTCTACCTATCTCATCGCTTCCTCTCTCGAAGTCGAATGCCTCGCAAGGCCCTCGATCTAATTGAGCAGGTTGCCGCCACGTGCAACAACCATCATGTGATCGTCGCTGACGTGATCAATCGCTTCTGCGACAACCATCGTGTTCCACGAGATCTAGTCGATCCGAATATCGCGCTAGATCTCAATAACCTGCGCGGACACTTCCAGGAGCGCGTCCTAGGTCAGGACGAGGCGGTTGGAGTTGTCATCGACGTAGTTGGGCTAATCAAAGCCGGCATGTCCGACTCCAGACGCCCGTTCGGCGTATTTCTCTTCGTCGGCCCCACAGGAGTCGGCAAGACGCACCTCGCTCAGCTCCTCGCCGAATTCCTCTTCGGAGACAGTGAGCGCCTCCTGCGCATCAACATGGCCGACTATTCCGAGCCCGGCAAGGCTGAGACGCTCTTTGGCAATCCAAACGGAACCACACCAACGATGACTCGGGGCGTATTGGCCCAACGAGTCTCGGGCCACCCCTTCGCGGTACTCCTACTCGACGAGTTCGAAAAGGCCCACGAGAGCGTTCACGATAGGCTCCTGCAGCTCATGGACGAGGGTTCATTCATCAATGGAGCAGGAGAAACGGTCTCGTGTCGTTCGATGATCATCATTGCAACATCGAACGCTGGCGCCGAAGTATATCGCTCAGAATTCTTTGGATTCGCACCACAGGAAATGGATCTCGAGGCCAAAGACGCCGAACTCTCTCGGAGACTTCAGGATACATTCCGATTCGAATTCCTCAATCGCTTCGATCGAATCGTGCATTTCCATCCGCTTTCCCAGGACGACATTCGCACGATCGCAATGCGAGAGTTCGACCTTATCAAGGAGCGAGCGGGCTTCGCCCAGCGAAAGCTCGAGCTCGACGTGGAAGAGACACTCATCGATTGGATAAGCGTCCAAGGATACCACCCCGACTTTGGTGCTCGCTTCTTGCGACGCACCATTGAGCGTCACGTCGCCACCGCGATCGCCGCAGCCATAGTTCGAGAAACCCCCTCCGATGGCGCGACTCTGACAGCGACAGTCCGGCTCAACAAGGTCGTGTGCTACGTCTCCTGCGAAGTCGAGAGCAGCACACCAGTTGAAACTCCTGCCCCCTTCATGTCGCAGCCGATTTCGATCATCAACCTGCAGCGCGACCTAGACTTGGAGTCCCTGCGCACACAGGGAAGAGCGGTACTTGAGCAAGGCCGTCTAATCTTTGAAGACCTGCGGACCAAGAAGAGCGAGCGCAAGGGCCTGCAGGCCAAGATGAATCAGAGTTCATTTTGGGAACACCAAGGCAAGCGCGCCGAAGTGCTGGACAGATTCCGCGAGATCGAAGTGGTCCTGCGGGCAGAAGAGCACGCAGCCGAGGCCATGGAGCGCCTGCGCGAAGAGCGAGACTGCCAGGATGACTCGGCGGCCGGGCGTTGGCGTCTATCCCAGCGCATAGAACTGGCAGAAGCCTCCCTCGTTGCGTGGCAACGGCGGCAGGCGGAGCGCAGCCGCAGTTCACTGTGGATGATGATCTCTTGTACAGAAGCGCAGTTGCCCAGCGAGGCGCGCATTGAGGAACTCGCGGCACTAGAGCTGGCATGGTGCAAACGACTCGGCTTTGACGCCTCTGTCGTCGGTTACTGCGAGAAGGAAGCCCGCATATTCCGAGTGTTCCTCGATATCCGAGGAATGGGTGCAAAGACATTCATCAGCATGGAGCAAGGCAAACACTGCTTCGCTCGCAAGGATACTGTGGACCTAAGTTGCCTCTGCGAAATATGGGACAAGGGTGCAAGCGAAGAATCGAGCAAGCGACTCCGTGCTTCCCGTAGTCGAGCTGGTGCCTTTGGCCTAGAAATCGACTGCAAGAGTGAAGTGCAACTTCCCAGCGGGGAGACAGCCGAGATTGTCGGCCAGAGAAGTCAGAGTTTCTCGGAATTGATATTCAGCATAGACCTGCGTTCGAGCCATGTTGACGATGCCGTGGACACGGTTGCGCGCCAATACGGCCACAACGGACAAGGTGTCACAGACCCGCGTACCGGAATTACCATGGCCCGTACCCGAGATGTCATGGCGGGAAACCTAGACCGCTTTCTCGAGGGCTGGCGCCAATCATCCTAGATGCGCTTCGCGACATCGAGTGCTTCGGCACAGCATTGCAACTTCGATGACGTAACTTCGCGCTCGGCTTGGCGGATGGATTCCTAGTCTTGGAGTTCTTCCTTGGAGTAGGTCTTAGGGATGAGCTTGAAGCCCCCAACCAAAGACGCCAGCATCTGAGAGCGCCCTGCCAGTGTGTTGGCGGTCTCCGATGACTCCTCCGAGAGACTCGCGGACTCTCTCACGCCCCTCGAGATGTCTGCGACTGCTCGACTGACTTCGTGAATATCGACGGACTGGGTCTCGTTCGCCGCAGAGATTTCAGAGACGATGGTCGTCACCTCATTCACCGACTCGATAATCTCCGAGAGACTCCTACTGACCTGCTCGGACATATCTCCTCCCTTTGCAGCCAATGCCATGGACGCGTTGATGAGTCTCCTGGTCTCGATTGCGGACTGCTGCGTGCGTGACGCCAAGCGACGCACCTCCTTCGCCACAATTGCGAAGGCTTGGCCCGCGCCCTGAGCGCGCGCCGCTTCCACCGCCGCATCAAGTGAGAGCATATCCCCCTCACAGGCCAGGTCAGCAAGATCGGCCACGATGTCCGCGGTGCCTTCTGCGGCAGCTTGAATCTCGAGCATCACAAGACGCATTTGCTGCATGGCCTCGCCGCCACGTTTGGCAGCGGCGGAGCAAGTCTGGACAAGAACGCCAGCGCGCTGGGTGTCTTGCGCATTCTTCTGCATGGAATCTGAGATCTGTACCAGCAACTGTTCATTGCGCCAGGCGAAGCTCTGGCAGAGGGGAAAGAAGACACAATGTAATCTAGAAACTCTGCATCGTTGCCCAGCGGATGAGAGTTCCGCGTGACCAAGGCTTAGCCAGCCGGCTGGTAGCGAGTCTTGCGTGGACGAGGGGTGAACCCGTCTGCGAAGCGTAGACAGCGAATGCACGAGCTGTGTGATTGAGCCTTGAAATTGTGAAGATGTAGGAGCTGATGGTTTTGAACGCCCAGCAGGCAACATCGCAACGTCCGCTATTTGGCTAGGGCGGTGTGATCCTACCGGGGTCGGTGAGCAGGGCGAGGGCATAGGAGCAATCAGGGAACCTGGGAAGCGCAGGCGTTTCCAATTCGCAAGCAAGGAGCGGGGATGTGGGGGCCTCGTTTGATCAAACTCTCCAGGCCTTAGGTGGCAGCACGCAGCCGCCTAGGGAGCGATGAATGTGTGCCGGATTGGTATGGGTGTAGATCTGACTGTGACAGTTCTCTTCTGGGAATTTCGGTGTGACCTCGTCGGTT
>JAAEPE010000879.1 GCA_024222395.1 Myxococcales bacterium | reverse complement strand
TCTTCGACAAGTGGACCAAGGACGGGACGTTTGACGCGATGCTGTGCAGACTGCGAACTCTTGCGTTTCGGCACGACGCGGACCCAGATGAACTTTGGTGCATCGATGGCACATCGATTCGAGCCGCACGTTGCAGTGCGGGTGGGGGAAAGAAATGCAGACCCAGATAGCATTCGACAAGCGATCCTATCGCAGGCGAAGCATTGTCGAGTGCCTGATAGGTTGGCTCAAAGAGTCGCGACGCATCGTAACCAGATTTGAGAAGACCGCGATCAACTTTGGAGGCATGGTCAAGCTTGCCTTCATTCACCGCTATTTCAGGATCCTAGGCCTTTGAAGGGAAACCGGACGGAGCCTAGTTGGCCTAGCGTCGCCGTCTCAGCAGCATGAGGCCAAGGAGACCCAGTAGCGCAAGAGCGCTGTGTTGCCCTCGCCACGGTCGAGTAGCTCCTACAACACATCCGCAATCGCCTTCATCTTCGCCTGCGATGAGACAGGTGCTTTCGCAGCCATCTCCATCGAGAAGGTTGCCGTCGTCACAGAACTCGCCGGAATCGAGGATTCCATCGCCACATCGTGCAGCCAGACAATTGGTGCGACAAGCGTCGGTCTCAGTATCTGAGTTCGCATCACCATCATCGCACTCTTCCGTACCGTAGATTTCCGAATCACCACAGATGGCATTCGCATTGGCGACGATACAGAAATCGTCGATCGTCCAACCGCCCTTCTCCAGACCGCCATCAGTGCTGATTTCGTACTTGATCTGCACGGTGCCGTTTTCACCAGTACCGGCAAGGGCCACATCGTGGAAGCGCCACTCTCGGTCTTCGTGGTGAATCGTGCTGCTGGTGTCTGAGTCTGAGTTGAAGTTGGTCCAGACCAGTTGATTGTTGGAGTAGATGTTCGCCTGATCGAAGAAGCCATCCTCTACACTTAGCCATCGGCGGTATTGCAAGCGCACGTCGCTGTAGTCGCCAATATCGACCTTTGGCGAGAGCATGAAGTTGACCTTCTCTGCTTGGTATTTGCCATCGAAGTTGGCTCCGCCCAAGTCGTTTCCTACCACGCTCTGCCCCGAAAAACTCGCACTTGGGTCGCCGCTGCCAGGATTGCCGCTAGGATGGCCCCATTGCCAATCGTCGGCGCCGTCGCCAGTCTCGCCCATGGAAAGATCGTGGGTCCAGCCGTCTTCAAATGGGTTGTTCTCGAAATCTGTGCAGAAGAGGTTGACCACTTCGCCGACGTAAAACTCGTAGCGCGTGTCTGCAGGGTTGTCCGGGAACCTCTTGGTGCTCCCATCTGCGAACTCGACGTCAACGTTGTAGCGAACAACATCGCCATCGCTAGCACTGGGAATCGTGCCGATGAAAACGCCCTCGAGAGCGTCCTCTCCCTTAGTCATCTCTATCTCATCCCCAACTGTGCTGTCGCCGCGCAATTCCCACGAGATGGTGGCGGAGCGCACTGAATCACCGGGGCAGTCTTCGAAAAGCCCTTCTACTGCGACCTGCACCTCGTAGCCATTAGCCGTTGGGTCGACGACACTGAGGTTTCCCGCTTCTGCGACTAGATCTCGAAGGCCGTGTGCACCAAAGGCCACATTGATATCGCAAACATTTGGAGTGCCATTGGCGAGATTGCCGTCGTCGTCGTCTTCGAGGAGGATTTCCGCGTACGTGGCGGGAATGCTGGAAGCGCGCTGTACCGCTCCGTAGAAGTAGGTATTGGCCATCGTGGCGCCTTCTTCATCGCCGTAGTTCTCGATCAAGAGCTTGCGAAGATCCCACATCGCTCCGGCGAATATGATTCCGGTTCGATGAATCTCGCCGATATCTTCGGGCCAGATGTTCTCTGAATGCTCCGGATCGATGTGCCGCAGTGGAGCGTTGCTCTTGAAGAAGCCGACGCCCATAGCCGGATCGTTGGTGATGCTCGCGGCCAGGTAATCGCTCAAACCTTCGCTGAAGGCTCCATCAAAAGACCCGACGCCCTCGACAATGGAGTTTGAGTGCATCGAGTGACCGAACTCGTGATAGACCACGTCCGCAAGACGTGCGGTATTGGCGCACTGGCTCGACTCGATGAAGAAGTTGATTGAGTTGCCATCGGAGAAGGCGTTGCAAGCGTCATCGATGTTCACGTTGACCGGAAGTTGAGTGTCGAGCCAGCCCAGGTTCGGATTTAGAACGCGTACAGCATCTTTGGCGATGTGTGCGTGGATGAATGCGCTTAGCTGCGCGTCGAGCAATTCGCTTCCGGACTCGTTCCAAACAGTTGTGCCTTCGTGGGGAACGGAGAGCACGGCCGAGGCAGCGGCGCCATTCTGTGTTTGTACTGAAACGAGAGGGCCTGTAGCCGAAACCGTTACGGTGGCGTTGCCGCCCCCTTCCCAGGTGATGCCACCCTCGCCACCGCTGTCTTGGCTCTCGCCATTGACGGTGAGGCTGGCGCCCTTAGCTTCAAAAGGGGCACGTTCTGCTAGCGGTTGCCGAGTGGGAACGTCGTATTGAATGGTGCCATTCTCAAAACGAAGGGTCTGCTCTCGAGCGACTCGGGCGCCGTTGGATGCATCTAGATAGACGCGCCATTTGCCAATAGGAGCCTTGCCGTCGACGGTGATGGCCATGACCCGGTGGTAGCGGGGCCCTGCCTTCGAGACTACCGGCAGTAGCATGGGGCCCTCGACGGTGCTGGCTTGTCCCGTAGTCGCGCTATCGCTGAGGATCCACTTCTGTGCTGCGTCGCGAAGAGACCCATCGCCAAGCTGGCCCCTACCTTTGCTTTGCACGTGAGGGAGAGCTTCAGAGCCCATCATCACAAAGCGGTCTGCCTTGTACCTCACGCTCAGCTGTCCACCGACGACAGGCATGCCCGCGTGGCTTTGCACAAATCCAATACTGCGAATGCCTCGGTGCAATTCGTTGGAAACCATACGAAAGTCGCTTGGGCTGCTACCCGGTGCAAGTAGGGCAAGGTGCTGACGGACAAACTCAGTTGCATGCTGCTCTGCTGTGCCCGCATCCGCCACAGAGCCCGGAACCGAGATTCCACTTCCGTAGATTCGCAGCGGAACGCCGGTATTGACATCCCAAGTCGCCCGCCAAGTTCCGCCAATGATCGCGAGAAATCGTTTCCACTCGTTGGCTGCCTTTGGCGAGACGCGCCCCGTGGTTAGGATACTCGCCCGCGATGCTGGCCCGCTCACAACCTCTAGTTGTGGCCGACTTTGCAGAGAGGCTGGGACCTGTGCGGCTAGGCCAGTACTCGCGGATGAGAGGACAGCGCCAGCAAGGACAGCTGCAGAGAGAGTCGAAACGAGGGGGCTGCGAGACATAGCCCATTTTTCGCACTAATCTGCGTCGAAGTGGGTCGAAATCTCACACTGTTAGGACCAGTGAGGCTCTCTGCGAGAATGCGGCAGACGCCATTTGCACGATTTGGCCGGGCCGTTCATACTTGGCTTCTGTGACGGTCGACGAGGTTGGGAGCGAGATCATTGCTGGCGTTGCTGAGTACGCCACCTTGGCGGACCGTGCCAGTAGACTCACCCTGCGCGCCCACATACTCAAGCTCATCGACAAGCTCGACCTGGCTCGCAAGCCGGTGCTCGTGCGGTCGGTCAGCGACCAAGAAATTCGCGATGATGTGAGTCTTCGAGGGGCGCTAATCCTGCATCTCGACCTGAGTTCTCGCTCCGCGATCACGTCTAGTGAGCTCATTTTTACGGCATCCACCGGGCGCGTGCTCGTCGCGGAACACCCTGATCTCGCGGGGTTTCCTCTGGGGCTTACGCTACTTCTTCCCAGCGCGGAGTTGCCAAAGGGCCGACGCGACCTCTTCGCTCGCGAGAGCAAGGGCTGGGGAGCGTCGCCCTACGTCATTCAATACGCCATCGCCACAAACCCGGGAAACCTCGGTGCCGGTCGTGCCCTGCAGGAGGTCGCTCGAACCGAGGCGGGTGCGTCAACACTCGTTTCCTACGCACCATTGACCGGCTTACGCGCTAGAATCATTCAGATTGTCGATGATTCCAGGACTTGGGATGCTGTTGCAACGGGCTATAGCGAAGTGGACGCATCATCTTTGCTGCGACAGCTCACCGACTTGCTTGCCCACGATAGCTTGCCGGACTTCTTGGACGAACCGGCATCTAGTTTCTTGAATGCGGAGGCTAGAGCCTTTGCAGAGCAATCGGCCTACCGAGTCGGCGAATTTCACCGCCATATGGGCGCCAAGCTAATTGGTGTGGACGATGGCGGCGATCCCAGTGAGAGCGACTCCATGTGGGCTCGGGGCTATCTCGAATACTGAGATTTTCGACGTGCCCACGAGGCAAAGTGCAGGATCTAGGGTACGAGCTCGCTTGATAGCCCATCAGTCCTGACATCAATCCACAAGACAACCCGATCGCCAAGCTGGGGCCGCAAATCGCCAGCGCCGCGATCCTACTTCTTCTTGGAGTGGCCGTCATGTCCCGCGTGGGCTTCGCCGACCACCACACGCCCGCTGGGCATGCCGGCTATATTCGGTCGACGCCGGTCGTTGGCGCGCGTGAGTTTGTCGGCACTCACGTTGGGCCGACGTCGACAGGTTGGGCGTGGCGACAGAACATCGATATTCGTTCACGCACGTTTTAGGGGAATGTCCCCAGGGGTCTGGACCAGAAACCGACCTAGCTTTCTGCGAGGGTTACGAGGCGGGGAGCGGGTCTGTGATGCCAGGCAGCTTGAAATCGGTTGCTCTGCCTGAGGGCGCGCATCGACAGGATCGCAGATAGACCTTGTGGTCGCCAGCGTTG
>JAAEPE010000878.1 GCA_024222395.1 Myxococcales bacterium | reverse complement strand
TGGTGTGGCCGCAGGCGCTGGTGTGGCCGCAGGCGCTGGTGTGGCCGCAGGCGCTGGTGTGGCCGCAGGCGCTGGTGTGGCCGCAGGCGCTGGTGTGGCCGCAGGCGCTGGTGTGGCCGCAGGCGCTGGTGTGGCGACGGTCGCAGCCCCAGGGAGTAGACGAAACTCAATACGGCGATTCTTCTGGCGCCCATCACGAGTATCATTGCTCGCAACTGGCTTGTCTGGGCCAAACCCCTGAGTCCAGATTCGGTCCGCGTGAATGCCCTTGTCGACCAAGTACCACTTCACATAGTCGGCACGCTTGCGACTTAGGTTGCGATTGGATTTGTCTCTACCTTGATTGTCAGTATGGCCGCTAATCTCGATTCGCACGCTGGGGTTGTCGCTCATCACCTTGAAAGCCGCATCCAGAGTCTTCCTCGACCGCCTTAGGATTCGAGCACTTCCAGTCTCAAACTCAATGCCCTTTATTGCGCCTGTAAACTGAGCTAGTTGCTCAGGAATCTCGTCGGGGCAACCATCCTCGTCCTGATAGCCGTTGAGGTTCTCGG
The DNA here is from genome assembly GCA_024222395.1 of Myxococcales bacterium. Lineage (GTDB taxonomy): Bacteria > Myxococcota_A > Polyangia > Haliangiales > Haliangiaceae > NORP324. The sequence continues at coordinate 3,188 of JAAEPE010000878.1, read as the reverse complement.
GCTTGGCAGGGCACTTGTCGATGACATCAGGACGACCGTCTTCATCGTTATCAGGCTCTGGACAGCCATCCTGGTCTTTGAAGCCATCCATGTCTTCGGCGGCGGCAGGACACTCATCAAGACTTCCGAGAAGGCCATCACCGTCGGAGTCGACCTCCGGGCAGCCGTCCTTATCGTCAATGCCATTGCGAATCTCTGCCAGCTTCGGACAGGCATCTTCATCGTCGGGGATGCCGTCGCGATCTTCATCGGCAATTTTCCTAGGCTCAGGCTCAGGATCCGGTTCTCTGATAACAAGAGTGTCAGGGGCGCTTGCCCCGAAACTATAGGCCACACCCAAGTGCAACTCGGCAAGAGTGGACAATGAACTCTCTCGACCAGCTGTGAGACCAATACGAAGGTCACCTCTGAAGTCGATACCTTCGCTGAGGGGATAGCAAAGACCTCCACCTAGGTACGTGGCGAAGTCGGTATCGGGGCTCGTCATGAACTTGTTCGAACCATAAACGGTTTCGCCTCCCAGGCCGATCAAGGCAAAGGGCACGACCTCGCGATCGGGCATGAGGTCAAGCACGGCATTGGCGCGCCACCCCATGACTGGAGTGGAGATCGACTCTCGAGAGTCGTTGCCATCGGTAGAAGAGATCGTGAACTTCGCTTCAAATTCGGCGCTCAACTGCGGGGCGAGCGACGAATTTGGTGCGATGGAGTCGAGCACCAAGTAGCTGGCGCGAAGGCCGAGCAGGAATCCCGACCCAGGCACCTGATCTGCGTGATAGGAATTCCCAAGCTCGTTCCCGCTCGAGAGGTAGTTGCCCCCTAGGAATCCGCCGATCCGAATCCGTCCAGAGAGCGCAGAGTCCGAGGCTTCGTCAACCACGCCCTCGTCGGCGGAGACCTCGCCATCTTCCGCAAGAGCCAGACCGCCCGCAAGGGTTGTCACGACAAGGGGGACGAGGAAATCAGGACGCAGTTTCTTCAATATTCGCACGCGCTTCTCCACCAAGAACCAGGTCCTTAACTCTACCAAACTTTCCGGCGAGCCACCGAGCAATGCGGTACCCCAATCTTGCGCCAGTCGCTCCCACGAGTTCAAATATGAGTGAATCAGACTACGCCGGTAAACACAAGATCCGGCCTCAGCCCAGGCTCGGAGCCTTGGCGGGAAGTGCTACTCCCATGCTCAAATTCAGTACGGATCCAGATGTCGCCGAGCAGCAGATGAACGCAGTCATCTTCTACCTCACTGCTTTTGGCTATATAGATGGTGACTTCGATCGCAGTGAGAGGCTCTTTGTGCGGGAGTACATCACCAAGCTAGTTGAGTCTCGAGCGCACGACGCGATGCCCGATGCTGCGCCGGAGGTTCGTGAAGAGATCTCGAGCCGTTTCACAACCCACTTTCTCGAGGTCTTCGAACAAACCAACAACTACGTGCAAGAGCTCTTCACGGAAGTCGTTGCGAATAAAGAAGAGGTCGACGAGTTCGTCTATTTGAAACTCAAGTTGCGCAGCTACGAGATCTTTAAGAGTTTTGATGAAGAGAACCAACTAGCATTGCTTGACACCATCGACGAACTCATCAACGCAGATGGCAAGGTCCACCCCGCCGAAACGAAATTCAGAAGCGAGATAAGTGCTCTGCTCGAGAGCGAGCTCCCCTTAGACGACCACGAGGTCGAATTCGTCTCATCCGACCTAGAGATTCACCCACCCACGACGCTCGATTCGGAGCACGACAACCACCCAATCTTCGAACCGCTCGAACGTCACTACTCCTCGGATCCGGACCGCATGGCGATACAGGCGGAAGCCGACTTGCAGCTCATCATGCGCACCATGGATACGCTCAACGCAGCTCGAACGAGTGGTGCCGGCAAGCTGGCTGGCAAACAGAACGTCGCTGAGTTCGATGGGCAGGCGCCGTTCCTCGACGGCAACATACTGGTCCACCCTGCGCAGGCCGGTGAGACCTACGAGCTGATCGTGCTGGGTGACTTGCACGGTTGCTACAGCTGCTTGAAAGGGGCGCTCTTGCAGAGCAACTTCTTTGCAAAGGTCGAAGCCTACAGGCTTGATCCCAAAGCGAATCCAAACCCGAAGTTGGTCTTGCTAGGCGATTACATCGACCGGGGACACTTTAGCTACAACGGCGTATTGCGCACTGTGATGCAGTTGTACTGCACCGCTCCCGAACACGTTATTCCACTGCGGGGCAACCACGAGTACTACCTGGAATACCGTGGACGCATCTACGGCGGCGTCAAGCCAGCTGACGCTATCAATACTCTGCAAGGCCACATGCCCAACGAGATGTTCGAGAGCTACATGGAGCTCTTCGAGGCGCTCCCCAATGTCTGCTTCTTCGATAGGACGATGTTTGTGCACGCCGGGATACCCCGGGACGCAGACCTTCGTGAGAAGTGGGTGGACATGAACACGCTTAACGATCCGGATCTGCGCTTCCAGATGCTGTGGAGCGATCCAAGTCACGCGAAGTTCATTCCCGAGGAGTTGCAAGCGCAGAACGCACGCTTTCCCTTCGGGCAGAACCAGTTCGAGGCCTTCATGGCCAAGATTGGCTGTTCCACCCTTGTCCGCGGCCACGAGAAGGTTGTTGAAGGATTCTGCTCAGTCTACAAGGACGGCGGTGCTCGCCTACTCAGTCTCTTCTCTGCGGGCGGAGAGAACAACCGAGACCTCCCCGAAGACTCTAGTTACCGCGATGTAACGCCCATGGCGATGACCATGACCATTTCGGAAGACGAAACCAAGGTCACTCCTTGGGTCATTGAATACGAGAAGTTCAACGATCCATCACGCAATCTCTTCTTCGCCTCTGCGCCCGAAATCGCCCACAAGCGCAGCTAGGAGTTCCCGAGACTCTACTGTTGCTGCCAAATGACAGGCAGCAGCATAGTCGTCTGTACTCTGGCATCGCGAAACGATCGAACTTGCCGCAAGGTACTGGCGATCGTCTGAGCCGCCGCATCTCCGATCAAGAGTTTCACCTCTGCCAGTAGAGCACTCTCGCTAGCCGCCACCCCGCCAGCATATGAAGATACGAAGTCGATGAGCGTTGGCTTGGGCGGATAGATCTGCAAATCGCCAGGACTATCCATGCCCGCCAGCGACGTAGCATGAGCAAGTGCGGCATCGAGGCCGCCTATCTCGTCAACCAAGCCGTT
>JAAEPE010000877.1 GCA_024222395.1 Myxococcales bacterium | reverse complement strand
GGCTTTGCCGCGTTTCTCGACACTCCCGACAAGGTCCCCGCACCGTTGCGCACGAGCGAGGCGAACGGGCGCTAGTCATCTGTCACTTCGTCGGAGCCGGTGGCTCCTTGGCCCAGGCCCGCCACCGACGCAAAGCGGCAGCACGACTCGCGTCGTCACCCTCCGGGTCGTAGCCGAGGGTTGTGTTGTGAAAATTCGCGAGAGCCACCAGAGCCATAGCCCTTAGTTGCTGGTTGTCGCCTGCCAACATGTCGATGAGCACCGGGATCGCCCGCTTGTCATTGTGCTCAGCCAGAGACAGAGCGGCCAGATGGCGAGTATCGCCCGTGTCTTTTTGGGCACGGCTAGCCAGGTAGTCGGTCGCCTCGCGAGATTCACGACAGGTTGATAGTTTTGACAGGGCGTTGTTTACGAGAAGCGGTGTGTCCTGTCCTGCAGCCTCGACCATCCATTGGCAGTACGGCTTGTGCTTGTTGGCTTCCCAAAACGCTTTCCAGGCTTTGACGTCTTTGCGGAAGGAGCGCGACACGAGCCCCTCAAGCCACTGCACACAGAGATCATCCAGTGGCATTTTCGAGGTCGAAGATGACGAGGCCGCCTTCTCCAGGACTTCGATGAGGATGGGAACAAGCGCACGGTAATCCTGCCCCTCGGCCTGCAGGGCGTGACCAATTTCCATGAACTGGCGCTCGTCAGCAGTCAATAGGGCTTTGGGACCAGCTTCTTGGGCGTCGATGGCTTTGAGGGAATCACCAGCCCGTCTTGCGATCATCTCCTTGTCTGGGCCACTCAATGCGGCGAGGGGAACGAGCTGCTCTCTAAGCCGAGCATCTTGCATGTTCGCCACGGCGTCTTCGAGAGCGGGTTGCTTCGGCAGCTCGGCCTTGAACCAGTCAACGAGGGCTTGCGGTAGGCGTTGCCCGCGACCGACGTGGAAGCTCACCCCGGAGACAAACGCCTCCCGTTCCTCGGAAGGCAAGGCCATCGCTTGCTGCCAGGTGGCCACCGGATTGGCCCGGAGGTGAAAGAAGAGAAAGGCTGTCGGCATGCCGTGGTTGCTGAGTTTTCGCACGGCGTTGGAGATCTCGGACTCGACGGGGTTTGCCTTAAGGTACTTGGCAAGCTCGTCGGCGCTAACCGGCGGCTCACGAAGCTGTGCCCTTTCCTTTGTTCGGGTCTTGGACCGTTCAGCGTCGAACTCCAAGGTGAACTTGACGGTCACCGCCATGTTCGTGCTGTCTCCACCAAGATCCCCGCTCATCGTCATTTTTGTGGTTCGCTCCAGGCGCTGATAGCGACCGGCCTGCAAGTCGAAGGTGCCTTTCCCATCCTCTTCTAGCTCCAGGCTGAGGGGCGTAGCCCCGGCAGCTTTTCCTTTGCGTGAGAAGTTCAAACTGGCGGAACTGCCATCGGCGGCGGTTTTCGTGAGCGTCTCCGATACTTCAATGTCGGGATTGGTCTGGTTCGCGGTGTTTCCCAACCCCTTGATCGTCATCTTCTGCCCAAGGGGCTTCCCTGCAATGGGCGCCTCGGGCAGGGGAAAAAAGAAGTTCGATGCATCTGCCTTCAGCGCCATGGAGGTCATGCCAAAGATAGGCTGGCCGGTCTCCAGGCGAATGTTGGCGCTGCCTTCGCCGTCTACGTCCACGTAGATATAGCCTGAGAAATCCTGTTTCCCCTTGTCCTCGCCATCGACCACGGCTCCACCCTCAGCGGTAACCTTGTAGGCGAGGCTTTCACCCTTGGGCAACTGCCACCGAATTGTGGTCGGCTGGCCAGACTTGGACGTACATCCTGCCAGCACCAAGACCGATAACACTAAATGTTTCAGCATGTTCACGACGCTATGATGAAGGCAACCCTATGTCTAGATGAAACTCTCCGAATCCACCCATAGGGGACCCTATCGCTCATGCCGTCCCTGTGGCCGAGTCTCTCCGCGAACGAAAACCCATGGAGTGCATCAACCCGACTGCCAGCAGAACCACGGTCGCGTACTCGACGTTTTCAAGGCCACCGGACATAAGCGGCCACCTTGGCGCAAATATGTTCATCGCATCCACAGTGGATCGCGGATGCGAATGTCGCGCCGTGTCAGTGGTTTACCCAGGAGGCTAGCAATTCAAGCGGTCGCCTCGGCGAGCGGAGGAGCAAACTCGTTCCAATATTCTGGGCAACGACAAATGATGCGAAAATAGCTTCGAGGCTAGGCCTTGCCCTCGACAACTTCCACCAGCTCGCCGAGAGCCCGCCTCTTGTTCGAGTCCTTGTCGCAAGAAACAACAGCCATGAGCGCAAGAAGAGAAACGCATGCAACGAAGAAAGTCCCTTGGTGCGTGCGCTGGCCTGCG
>JAAEPE010000876.1 GCA_024222395.1 Myxococcales bacterium | reverse complement strand
GTAGCGCAATCCTTGTGGGCGCCTAGGATCCGTCAAGCCCGCCAGCATGCACTCAAATAACTGAAGCGCCGCCTGCTCGATTTCGATTTCGATTTCGATTTCGATTTCGATCTTCTGTGCTTTGGTAGCTCGGGCCATCCCCTCTCAGCTCAGATCGGGAGGCCCGTGTCGACCCTAGGAGACAACAATCGCAGCGCCGTAGGGAACGCTACAGAGCTAAGCCCTCGAAATGATGAAACTTGCGAGAACTCGATCGCCTTGCCCAACAGTGCAGGGCATTTGCTTTGCAAATGACCTAGCATAAACCATCAGCGTTGTGGCGCTCTTTGTAGAGCCGAAGAATGTCTGACGCGGTCTCCTCGATCGCCTTATTCGTCACATCAATCACCGGCCAATTGGGATGGGTTCGAAAGACCTCTCTGGCGTAGCCCAACTCGTCTTCAATGTGATTACGGGTGCCGTAGCTCGTATCCTGCGGCATGCCCAAGTGAGTGAGTCTCGCCTGTCGAATTCGAACAAGCGCGTCGGGCCGAATGACAAGTCCGTAGACCTTTCGATCGTCGACTTCTTCTATCTCCTTCGGCAGATCAACGCCGAGCACCAAGGGGACATTGGCGACTTTGAGGCCCTTCTGCGCCAGGTAGGTTGAGAGCGGCGTCTTTGACGTTCTTGATATGCCCACCAGGACAAGATCTGCCTTAGGAAGATTTCTGGGCTCTGCTCCATCGTCGTGCTTGACCGCAAACTCTACAGCCTCGATGCGGCGGAAGTAGTCTTCTCCAATAACGTGAAGCAAGCCCGGTACACCATCGGCCGTACTCGATAGGAAGCCCTCGAGTTTGGTCATGAGTGAGCCAATAAGATCTACGTATTCGACGTCGTGGCGTTCGACCAGGCTCATGATGAGCTGTCGTTCCTCAGCATTAACCACCGTAAAGACCAGTAGGGCATGAAGTTCTGCCGCTCGCTCGATGATCGCCTCGACCTCGGATTCCAGGCGCACTCTTGAGTAGAGGCGGACGTTGACAGGCGAATCGCTGAACTGCAGAACAGCCGCTCGTACCATGCGCTCGGCGGTCTCGCCGGTCGCGTCGCTAATGACCATTACTTCCTTCACAGACCTAGGAGTCTACCGAAAAGGAGCCAGGCCAATGCTATTGGCACTGGCAACGTCACCGGGTTGGCGCCACAAAGACGCACATACTTGGTGGTGGTGCACCACAAGCCCCCCCCACGACAGTAGTGTCGTGCTATTCGGAACTGCGCACGATTCCCACAAACTCTGCACCGACTATCCCACCACAATGTTGTGGTATCTTGGCACCGCTCTTGCTCATGGCTGAGGCAGGCAGGCCAATGATCTCGGATCCAATTCTTCTCACTACCGCTGTCCTCGCATGTCTGGGCTTCGCCGCTGATGCCCAGGCAGACTCGCACCTCACGGAAACTTCCGAGGCAGACTCAGCAACGTTTGCCTCGGAATCAAACGCGGCGACGGCCTGGCCAACAATCCTGGTATCGACGCCGCTTGGCAGCTAAACACGCACGTCATACTGGGCATCGCGGGCTACTACCTCCATGAGGAGCATGGACGCGGAGTGGCTCTCGCGCCGTCTATCCTCATTCGTCTCTTCAACACTCATGGCCGGCTAATACCCTTTGCACATCTTGGTGTGAAGCACCTGCGCCGACACTACGGAGATCGCTGGGGCAATGGCTCGGGTGGCTTTGGCGCCCTTGGTCTCTCGTGGATGTTTGCCGGTGGCGTCAGCATACGCGGTGGCATTGGCTTCCATGGAATGGCTGCGGTGGAGGCGCGCTCCGAGAGGGTCTCTGTGCAGCAGCCAGCCCATGGGTCGTTCTTCTTCGAGACCGGAATTCGGTATTGGTTCTAGATGAGGCATGTCATGAACTCTCTTCAAGTACGACTTGTTCTTATTGCCGCTTTCTCGTTCCTGTGCTGTGCGCTTGCCGCCAAAAAGACAGATGCCTGTGACAGGGAAGCTGCAAACGGCATCTCAACGCCTCCTGTGTTGCCTGCCACAGGGCAGACCGCGCCTCTCAATACGAATATCTGGGTAAGCGAGCCAATCTACTACACCTATGGACCAAACGCAGGCCCTCTTGAGGCAGAAGAAATCGTTCTGCGAAGCAATGGCGTCGTGTTGGCCGTCCGAGCACGAACCGTCTCAGTAGTTGCGGACTACCTCACGCATCTCTGGGTAATCGATCCGGTTGACCTTCTAGAAGATGGGCAAGTCGTCGAGGTTTGGGTTCGCAACGAGTTGGGTTCCACCTTCACGGCACAAGGGGGGGAGTTGACAGCAGCTCCTGCGGCTCCCGTACTCGAAGCTCTCGATGTGAACGGCGAGTACTTCGGATATCTTTTCTGCGGTGCTCGTCCAACTGTGGCGGTGCGCGTCGAAAGCGAGACGGCGCTGCTCTTTCTAACTGAAATTGGCCCTGTCACGGAGATGCCGCGAAGCGCTATGGCGGTGGGATCTGGACGAACGGCCACCGCGCTCGAAATGGAACCCGGCGACCTCGAGCTTCAGGTCATCGCCATAGATCTCGCCGGCAATCGAAGTGAGCCCACACCCTTGCCAGAGGTAACCGTACCTCCGCCCATCACCGGCTGCTCTGTCGCGGGCAACTCGAGCGCCCGGGCCTTGTGGCCATTGGTCCTCGCTCTGCTTCTTGTTGGTCTTTGGGGCAGGCAAGGGGCCAGCCTATCGCGGCGTGAGAACTAGGTTTCTCACTACCGAAGAGGCAGCGTCTTGTGCTTGGCATTCGCGTCAACGACCCGAGGGCACTCGGGGTCGGGTTTGCGCTCATCGTCCACTAGATGGCGGGAGACAACGCGGCAGCCTCCTCGGCACAGGCTATGGTAGTCGCAGCTCTTGCAGGGCTCCTCAGCGTTCTTCCAATCGCGAAAGGCGCCGAAGGCACTGGGCTCCTTCCAGTAGTCGGCAAGTGCGTCGACGTTGGGGCCGTTCACAGGTGGCTGGGCGAAGCTGCAGGCTGTTGCTTGTCCCGTGGCTTTCGCGCCTATAAGAAAATCTCCCCCTGTGCAGCCGTAGACCGATAGGCTGGCAAGCAGCTCTCTACTCGGCTTGTGATGCACGAGCATGGGCATGTAGGAGCAGTCGACTCGGACTCGCAAACGATGGCGTCTTGCGCCCTTTAGAACGGTGGGCAAGAACTCGCGATGTTGTACATCGCTGCAGCTCATGTCCGCGAAGGTGGAGATGCCACGACCCGCAGGCTTGAACCGCAAGAGCTCAACTTCGTTTAGGCGACGTTTCTTGGCGTAGGCGAAGATCGCACCCAAAGAGCCGAAGTTGTGCCGGGTCACAACGACGTTGATGCCGACATTCCTGGTGCGTTTCCGCAGCTCTATGAGTGCTGCGTCCGCCTCTGCAAAGCCATCAAAGCCGCGCACGCGCGCGTACTCGTCGTCCAACCCATCGATGGAGATGTTGATTTGCCCAAAGAGGGGAGCGAGCTGCAAGACTCGGGAGAGGTTCGAGAGGCCACTGGTCGTGAGATTGGGGACTAGGCCCCTATCTCTGGCGTATTGCACAAGCTCCCCCAGCCACGGCAAGTCTGCGCTTTCCCCACCGCCGAGAGCCAAGTGAAAGACGCCCATATCGGCAAGCGCATCGATGCTGGCTTTCCACCTTTCTATGGGCCATTCGCGTTGTGCACTTGGCGCTGCCGCTGTGTAACACCCCTGGCATCCCGCGTCGCAGCGATTGGTGATCTGAAGATGGGCTTCGAGAGGCGCGACTAGAGGCCTCTCTCCTATGTCGGGCTCTTCACCAGACCACTGCGAAGAAGTCTTAATGCCGAGTGTGCGAGCATAGTCGCGATCGACAAAGACCAGGGCCCTGGGCCAAGAGAGCTGTGCTATCGCGCCAAACTGCTCGACTCGCAGTCGCCTCTCCACGGAGCGCCGCTTACGACTGAGCCAGGTCTTCATCGGAGGAGGATTCGCTGGTCTTTGCGGATGAAGCGCGCTTGCTCGCGCGCAGCCTCACGAGGGCCGAGACAAATGGGGTGGCGACACTGAGGGCAGCTGCACCAACAAGGAGAAAGGTAACGTCGACCCCCAGGCTTGATGAGTTGGGGTTGAGCCCCCACTTTATGGCCAAGACACGGCCTCGCCTTCGACGCAACATGCGTCGCACTATAGGGCTATTCGGGGCCAAAGCGAACTGTTGTAAGCACGAGGTCGACGAGTTGCGAGCGCTGCAGCGCGAGATAGCAAGCGCAGACCGTGGCGCAGACGGAGGCAAATGCGCAGACGAGGGCTTGAGAGGTCGTGAGCGCCTTTGATGCCTCGAGCGCTGCGGTAGCGAGATAGGTCGTGATGAGCCCGCCTGTGCAGATGATGGCGACAGCGGGGCCAATTTCTTGATGGCCGGTGAGAGCCATGGTGATGAGTAGGGCCGCGAGCGGAAGCATGTAGAAGAACTCCATACTCGGGCGACAAAGGACACTCAGTGCGCCTCGCCAGCTACCTGCTTGGCGACGCACCAGTCCGAGAAAGAGCATCTGCGCTAGGATGAATACAACGATGCTGCCCCGGAGAAGTATCCGACGTCGTTTGCTCGAACTAAGAAATTCTCCAAGATCGCTTATGGCATGAACGTCCGAGCGGCTCAGGTCGCCTCGCTTGCCCAGCTGTGTGAGCGCCTCTCGCGCTCCTTCGTATTTGCCGCGCAGTATTGCTACTTCGGTGAAGCCCAGAAGCGCATCGATCTGGGCCGGCGCTGGCGTCGAGCCTTGTATGGCTTTCTGGAAGTGAATGCTGGCATCTCTGAGGTCGCCTGTACGCCTTGTCGTGGCGGCGATCCAAAGATGGATTGTGTGAAGCTGCGACCAATCAGGGTTGTTCTCAGCCAGCTGCTTGGCGAGACGGAGACTCTCATCGGGATTTCGGCCAGGGTAGTCGCGGAGAATCTCTTGAAACTCAGAGACTATGCTCGCGCCTTCGCCTAGCGTTCCTAGTCCTTCGTCGAGTCGGGCCAGCCGACGCTGAGCGGCTAGGGCAGACCGTGAGTCGGGGAAGTTGGCGAGAAGAGTTCTGTAGCGTTCTCGGGCCTTCTTAGGGTCTCCCAACTTCTCTTCGAGAAGCTTCCCTGCCAAGAAGAGAGCGTCATCGGCCAAGATATCTTGCGGATAGTCGCGTTCGAGCTCGGCCAGTAACGCCTCGGCCTGAGCGTCATCGCCGCTCGCCATGGCACCGGTAGCCCTATTCCACAGCACCTCTGCTTGCCCTGCCCAAGCCCAAGTGCCACTGCACACGAGGCAGAGCAGCAAACACAGCGGGAGGATACGGTGAGAATTCACGACGGTCGTTGAATGCCGAGGGCGCGAAGCTTCTTGTGCAGGTTCGTTCGCTCGATGCCAAGCGAGAGCGCTGCCTGCGAAATGTTCCATTCGAACTCTTCGAGCCTGTGAACAATGAACTGCGTCTCGATAAGCTCCCGAAATTCTCGCAAGCTATTGGAGTCGTAGGCCGAGATGTCAACATTGCCCTCGCTGCCGGCTCCCTGAGCCTCGCGAGTTGGGCCGCCAAGATATGGAGGCAAGTCTTTTTCGACGATGTACTCGTCGCTCATTATGACCAGCCGCTCGGCGACGTTGCGCAACTCGCGGACATTCCCCGGCCATTCGAAGCTTCGAAGTTTGTCCAAGACCGCATCGTCGATCGATTTAGTTGCAAATCCGTTCTCTTCGCAGCAGTACGTGATGAAGCTCTGTAGCAGGAGTGGAAGGTCGTCTCTGCGGTCGCGTAGTGGTGGCGACTCGATGGGCAACACGTTGAGCCGAAAATAGAGGTCTTCGCGAAACTCGCCATCGGCGACGGCCTTCTGCAGGTCTTTGTTGGTGGCCGCAACAACGCGACAATCGGTGGTTAGCGTCTGCTCTCCCCCGACGCGACTGAAGTCTCCCGTTTGCAGAACGCGTAAGACCTTGGCCTGCGCTGACAACGACATGTCGCCGATTTCGTCGAGAAAGATGGTGCCTTTGTCCGCGACTTCGAAAAGGCCGCGCTTGCGCCCGGTGGCGCCTGTGAAGGCCCCACGCTCGTGGCCAAAGAGCTCGCTCTCGATGAGTTCTGGTGGAATGGCGGCACAGTTGACTTTGACAAAGTCGCCGCCCGCCACGTTGCTATTGCGGTGTACTGCCCGCGCGATGAGCTCCTTTCCCGTGCCGCTTTCGCCCGTGATTAGTACGCGGGTCCTGGTGGGTGCGACTTTGGAAATTTGCCTTCTCAAGTCGACCATGACCTGAGAGGTACCGAGCAGCTCGAATTGAGAATCAGCTGCATCGCGGAGTTGATTGACGCGGGCTTGCATCTCCGCGCGTTCGACCGCGTTGCGAACCGCCACAACCACACGATTTCGGTCTAGGGGCTTCTCCATGAAGTCAAAGGCGCCGAGCCTAGTGGCCTTAACCGCATCGTTGATGGAAGCGTGGCCCGAAATCATGATGACGGGTACCGCAGGGTCGTACGCGGAGCCGCTACCGGCGGTGTTGGACTTAATCTTCTCGAGAAGCTCGATGCCATTGTCTTCGCCGAGTTTTACGTCGAGAAGAATGGTGTCGATTTGGGTGGTTCCAGATAGGTGGGCTTCAGCCGCCGAGTGATTCTTGGCATCGAGAACATCGTATCCCTCTCCTTCCAATACCAATCGCAGAGTTCGGAGAATGTTCTTTTCGTCGTCAACAATAAGGATAGTGCTCATGATTGCTCCTCGTCGTCGTGACCGAAGTCCCGGATATTCTCATCGTTCGAATCCTCCGGCTCTTCCTCGGTAGTGTCTTCTGATCTCTCGTCGCTCTCGCCCTCTTCTTTGTCCTCCGCGGCACCAGGTGTAGAGCGCGTCGTGAGCCAAAAGGCGATACCCAAGAGCAAGACCCCAATGGCAATGACGAAGCGGTTGTTGTTGTCCTCTTTGGACTTGGGGCGCCCTTGGTACAGGACTTCTCCCATCTGAGCAGGCGCAGCGCCCAGGCTATCGCTCGGCAGGACTTCGCTCGTCTTAAGCTTCGGCACCGTGAAGTCTGCTGGCGCCATTTGTCCGAGTGTCTTTGGCTCAGGAAGCGATGCGAGTGTCTCGTGGTTGCTCTCTTTGGTGAGAACTAGCGAGTCAAGAGAGGTTTCGCAGAGCGGGCGAGACTCGGCGATGCTCTCGCTCTGCAGCACGCATTCGGCAAGAGCTAGGTGAACGCGGGCGTTCGCATCTTTCCAACCCAGTGCGCGAACAATGTTCACAGTGCCATTGTCCATGTGAGCCCATTCAAAGCGTAGTTCGGCGACGCCATCGAAGATGCGCTCACGATACGAGACTTCTTGTGTCGATCCGGGGTCATGGTTTGCGAGAGAAGGCGATTGGTGTAGCTCGTCAAATGCAAGTCGTACACTCTCGGCTGCGACCGGTTGGCTACGAAGGCTAATTACCCACGTAACGTAGACCACTCCTCGGTTGGCTCGGCCATAGGCAATTGCCCCACTGCTAAAGGGCTCTTCTTTGCCAAAGAAATTCGTCTCGGAGACGCTCTGTGAAACCGTGTTGCTAAGCCCTTCTAGTACACCCCAGCCATCCGGAGTGCCAATCGAGAGTGTTGAGGGCAGTTTGCGCACCTCTTCATTCGGTGGCTCCAATTCGGCACTTGCCCCGGTTGGGGCGAAAGAGAGAAAGAGCCCAAGGGCAAAGGAGAGAACGGCGGGGCGAATCATTTCGAATCTTTGTTGTAGGCATCTAGGGTGCGCAGGCAGATCGCCTCGCAGCGAGCAGGCTCGCGATCATTCCAATAGCACGCCAAGAGCTGAGCGCTACGATTGGGCTTGCTCTCAAGGTGTAGGCCGACAAGGCCGTCGACGGCTGCCCCGGTGATGCGCAGAATGCCATCTTCGTCTTCACGGGTCGCGAGCTTTGCCGCGCCGAGGGCTAGCTTGAGGCTTGCTCGCATCGGAGCCAGTCCTACGTTCTCGCCCGCGGGGAGGGCAAACAAAGCCAGGTGGCACCCGTCTGCCGGATCGCTCCATGCTCGAGCCTGCCCGCCCTCGGGAGCTATGACGCCATGCTCAGCCCAGCCCTCGCCCGGATTCAAGTCTGAGAGTTTGGGCATCGCGGGGGCGGTATTTGTCGGCTGCGCACCGACCCCAGTTGCGACGAGCGCACTCGCAATCATCGCCAGCCCGAACTTGCCCGGGCCTTTCATAGACGGACGGTCCAAGCCGCATCGCCCGCTTCTGCCTGCAGTGCTTTTGCGACATCGACGGAGAGCGCAAGTCGCGAGTCGGAAGGAGGGTGCGGAGACCAAGTGCAACGAAACCCGTCTTCACCATTGCGCGGCATTGCTACTAGGTGAAATTCGCGTTCTTCGGGCTCGGGTAGCGATGTATCCGAACTTGCTAGAGAGACCTCCGATGCATTGGCAACCAGTGTAATCGTATCGGTCGAGGCTTCGAAGTGTGGGCCGCCGTCGAAAGGGTCGATCTGATTGGCATAGTAGAACCCGATCCTCCTAAGCAGTCGCTCCACCCCCTTGGTCTGTGGGCCGACTTCGCCAATCTCCGCTTGCACGTCCTTTGGAAAGAGCGAGGTGTAGACCATCCCCTGAGGGAATAGGCTCTTGATGAACTCTTTGTTGTCTTTTGAGAGTTGATCTGCTTCGCGGTACGTAAGCCCCGTGAAGCGCTTGCCGTAGTGCTTCCAAAGCCTAGACGTGCCGTCGCCCTCGAGCCTTGGCAGAAGCTCCGAGAGAATGGTGTCGCGAAACACATCGCGGTGCATGGCGATGAAGAGAAAGCGGGAACACGATAAGAGTTTTCCCAGTGACTGGGCATGACCCCGAAATTCGGGCAGCACGATGAGCCCACCTATCTCGGTGGGGCCGTTGTAGTTGTAACCAATGCGCAGGGCCTGGTGGACAAGGTAGGTATCTAGGGTCTCCGAATAGTGCTCGTCCTGCAGCACGTCGAGATAGACGTGAGGCGAGTGATGGGTGCCGTGCTGGGCATAGAGCATCGAAGTACCGACAATGCGCTTGGCGTCGGTGTCTTCTACAACGAATGTAAACTCGCGCTCGACAATTGGGATTGTCCCCGCGAATGACGCGGAGCTGCGCTGCAAAATCTCGATGATGACCTCCCTATTGTAGGGAAGGTTGTACGAGTCGAGATGCTTGGCGACTGCTAGGATTTCCTCGACGTCCTCTGGCCGGGACTCACGAACGACGAACATCTATCCCTTGTTGTCGCAGGCGTCGATTTCTTCGGGGGTCGTTGCTTTGAGGCTGCACGTGACCTGGGCGGCTTTGATGTTGCGCTCGCAGCGCTCGACGAACTCGCCTCGCTGGGTCGCATCCATACTCGCCTTGTGCTTTGCCTTGTCCTCGTCGCTCGCCGTGCTACTCGCTGCTTCCATCTCTAGAAGGTGGCCAAATAGCTTGGCGCAATCGCCGTCTGCCGGGGCTTTCGAACACGAAGCGGCACCCGCCAAAACGAAGGTTAGGCCAGCTCCAAGCAACGTTGCGCGACACAGGCTTTTCATGGGCCGAGGGTATCACGGCTAGAAGCGCAGGAATGGGCGCCAGACGAGTTGGCACAAGCTTTCTACGAGCGCTGGTTTGACCTTACTGTGTTTCTTGCGTCAACCGACTTCGCACCTGGTCGACGACGCCTTGGGCGTGCTTTGTCAGGGCGAGGTTTCGGGCGCGCTTGAGCAGCTCTTTCGCTTCGCCTCGGCGTCCCTCAATCCATCTGAGTTCTGCCAGATGAGCGAGGAGTTCGGGCTCTGCAGGGGTGAGGCGAACCGCGCGCTCGATTAGAGGCGCGGCTTCTGAGTGTTTGCCGGTCTGCATCAAGAACCAGCCGTAGCTATCGAGAACAAAGGCCGAGTCGGGAGCGAGCTCGAGGGCGCGCAAGAGCATGTCCTTGGAGCGGGTGCGCATGCTGATATCAGAGATCAGAGTGTAGCCAATGTAGTTGAGGGCGGCGTAGCTACGGGGGGTGGCGCGAAGCATGGGCGTTATCGTGGCGATGGCCCTATGGTTGTCTCCGCTCCGAGTTTCGAGTTCGGCGAGTGCAAAGAGTGGGCGCTGAGCACTGGGGTGTCTGGCTACTGCTGCGCTGAGAATTTCTCTGGCTCTCTCAGCGTCGCCTGCCGCTTCCTCCACCGCGGCATTAGCCATGATCAGATCGGGATTGTCGGGCCGCGCCTCAAGCCCATGCGCGACAACGGTGCGCGCTCGCTCTATGTTGCCGGTATCGGCCAGCGCACGGGCGAGCATTGCGCGCATGAGTGCATTGTTCTCTTCCCTTGCGAGGGTAGCGCCCAGTTGTGCGATTGCCTCGTCATCGCGGTGCAGAGCTCGCAGTGCCCGCGCACGTAGCTCGCTAATCGCGATCGTCAGAGGCTTGGGACCAGCCAGCCTATCGGCGATTGCGAGTGCCCCCTCGAAGTCGCCCGCGCGCAGGAGCCAGTGGCCCATACCAATGCGTGTATCAGCAGGAAGGTCGTCTCGATCGAGAATGGCGACGCTGGCCAGTGCGTGATCTCTCGCTCCCAGGTCGAGCAGCTCGACAAAGAGCTGCTTGCCAATATTGGCGTTGCCCCGGCTGCGATCAAAGGGGCGGCGGAGAGCATCGCCTGACTCGTCTATCAGACCTTGCGCACGCAGAGCGTCGGCGAGGAGAGCCCATGCTCGCAGATCATAGGGAGTTTGGATTGTGGTCTTCTCGGCATGCTTGCCCGCCGCCTCGTATCGCCCTTCTCCGTGAAGCAGTACAGCGAGTTGGTAGTGGCTCTCGGCCGAACCTTCCTCCCTGCCAATGAGCTTTCGGTACACGGATTTTGCTGCCTTGCTTTGGCCGGACTCAACTAGTGCATGGGCATGCGAGAGACAGGCCTCTTCGGAACGGGCCCCCAGGGCGATCGCCGTCTTAAACGAGCGAGCGGCTGCCGAGAAGTCACGAGCGCTGAGCTGCAGCATCCCACTCTGGAGCCAAACCCTTGCATCCCGCGGCCATTGCTGCAATGCCCAACGCATCTCGGCCTCGGCAGCTTTGCGATCGCCCGCATTGTAGTGCGCCTCTGCCAGAGCTCGAACAATTGGAGCCTGGTCGGGGGCAAAGCGCTTAGCCTCCGCAAGCTCCGTCTCCGCAAGCCGATAATCGCCCTGAAAGTGCGCAAGCTGTCCGCGGAGATAGTGCGCATACGCATCCCCCGATAGCGCCACAGGTTCCGGAGCCACAGTACTCTTCTTAGCCGTCCCACCACAGGAAAGAAGCGCAAGCAGTAGAAGGAAGAGCCCGACACGAAACATAGGGAGAGTGTATTAGAGTACGCGGACAAAATCGGTGTTTCCTTGGGAAAACACCAACTAGCATCCAAAGGATACGAAGAACCGTACGTTTGGCTTCGCCAAACGTTGTAGCTTGATGGGGCTCAAAGCCCCATCAAGCTACAACGGAATATTGCCATGCTTGCGAGGCAGGTTGCTTTGGCGCTTGTTCTCGAGGAGGCGCAAGCTGCGCACGATCGACTGGCGGGTGTGACTCGGCTTGATGATCTCGTCGATGTAACCCAGTGAAGCTGCCTTGTATGGATTCGCGAAGTTGCCCTTGTACTCCTCAACGAAGGCAGCGCGTTTCGCCGCTCGCTCATCCTCATCCTTGATGGCTAGAAGCTGGTTGCGGAAGATGATGTTGACCGCACCTTCTGAGCCCATGACCGCAATTTCCGCACCGGGGTATGCGAGGTTGATGTCGGCTCGGATGTGCTTGGAGGCCATCACATCGTAGGCCCCGCCGTAAGCCTTGCGAGTGATGAGAGTGATCTTCGGGACCGTAGCCTCGGCAAAAGCGTAGAGCAGCTTTGCGCCGTGTTTGATAATGCCGCCGTACTCTTGATCCATGCCGGGCAAGAAGCCAGGCACATCGACGAGGGTGACAAGTGGAATGTTGAAGCAGTCGCAGAAGCGAACGAAGCGAGCAGCCTTGACCGAGGCGTTGATGTCTAGACAACCGGCGAGGTGTGAGGGTTGGTTTGCAACGATGCCGACCGAGCGACCGTCGAAACGTGCAAAGCCGCAAATGATGTTCCTTGCAAACTCCTCCTGAACCCCGAGGAAAGTTCCGTTGTCGACCACCTTGGAGATGATCTGATGCATATCGTAGGGTTGATTCGACTCGACAGGGACCAGCGAATCGAGTGCCTCGTCAGCGCGGTTAATCGGGTCCTCGCATTCGATGCGGGGAGGATCTTCAGTATTATTCGTAGGGCAGTAGGCGAGCAGCTCGCGCAACTTCTGTATGCATGAGAGCTCGTCCTCACAAGCAAAGTGGGCCACTCCCGAACGCCCTGCGTGGGTATGTGCGCCTCCGAGATCTTCCTTGGTGACCTCTTCGTGGGTGACCGTCTTGATGACGTCCGGCCCCGTGATAAACATGTAGGAGCTTTGATCCACCATGAAGATGAAGTCGGTGATGGCCGGCGAGTACACCGCACCTCCAGCACAGGGACCGAGAATCGCAGATAGCTGGGGCACAACGCCTGAGGACAGCACGTTGCGCTGGAAGATTTCGGCGTAGCCTGCGAGAGATTCAACGCCCTCTTGGATGCGGGCGCCGCCCGAGTCGTTGAGACCAATCACAGGGGCACCAATCTTGGTTGCCAGGTCCATCACTTTGCAGATCTTGCTCGCGTAGGCTCCGGATAGTGAGCCGCCAAAGACGGTGAAATCTTGTGCAAAGACACATACCGTGCGGCCCTCGATCGTGCCGGTTCCAGTGACGACGCCGTCGCCGAGGATGGCTTGCTCTTCCATGCCGAAGTCTGTGCAGCGGTGGGTGACGAACTTATCCACTTCGGAGAAGCTGTCTTCGTCGAGTAGAGCGTCGATGCGTTCGCGGGCAGTGAGCTTGCCGGCTTTGTGCTGTTTCTCGATGCGAG
Source organism: Myxococcales bacterium (assembly GCA_024222395.1). Taxonomy (GTDB): domain Bacteria; phylum Myxococcota_A; class Polyangia; order Haliangiales; family Haliangiaceae; genus NORP324. The sequence goes on along the minus strand of JAAEPE010000876.1, from coordinate 27,551 downwards.
CTGAGCCGCCGCCGAGTAGGGCCTCGCCTTCCATGCGAGAGAGGCGAGTGAGAGCGTCTTCGGGCGTTTTACCGGGCACGCGCGCAGGGTAGGCGATATGCGCGTGTCTGGCGAAGCCGGGCGCGCAGAAATCTCTCGTCGACCGTGTTCAGCAGTAGATTTCTAGAGAGCGTCGCCAATTGCGTGCATGAGGGCTCTCCTGAGCCCCTTGATGCCCGACGGCTCCCACGAGTAGTAGGTGCGATTTGCCAGAATTATGACGAAGCGGTTGTGCGCGGGAGCTAGCCACATGGCGGTGCCGGTGAAGCCGAGGTGCCCAACGCCGCTCGGTGGCCAGTGATCGCCCGCGTGGGAAATGCCCGGGGTGCTAGATGGCGTATCAAAGCCCATTCGCCAGCTAGTCTCCGGTGCCCCGGCGGTTGTCCAGAATCGGCGTACTACCTCCTGGGGCACAAAGCTCTCACGGCCTTGATACGCGTCGCATAGGGCTTGGGCGAATCGAGCCAAGTCGGGGGCGGTGGTGAAGAGGCCGGCGTGGCCGCTGACGCCGCCGCTCGATCGGGCATTGTCATCATGGACCTGCGCATGCACCATGCCTCGCTTGCCCCCCACTCCTGTGGGCGCCTCACCGGTGGGGGCGATGCGCTGGGGCGCCGGGTGGCCTGGCCCGTTTTGGTTGATGAACTGAGTGTCCTCTAGGCCGAGGGGCCCGGCGATGCGATCAGCAAACGCTACATCTAGACGCTGGCGCGTGAGTGTTTCGATGAGTCTGGCAAGTAGTATGTATCCGAGATCACTGTAGATTGTCTTGGTACCGGTCTCGTACGCCAGAGGCTCGGCGCCGGCCATTGTCGCGATGGCGTCCCAGGGCTGCTCTGCACCCGCCAAGTCGCACGCCCAGATCCTGTCAAAGAAATGTACGTGAGCCGGCAGTCCAGAGGCGTGCCCCATGAGATGGCGCACCTCAATTTGATCCTTGCCCGGCCCGTGCAGCTCAGGGAGTAGCGGCGCAACCCTTGTATCCAGATCGATTTTGCCCTCTGCCACCAAGGTCATTAGTAGCGCCGAGGTGGCGGCCTTTGTAATCGAGGCTGCATCATAAATCGTATCGGGTGCGGTGCTCGGACCGTCCTCCGAGAGTCTTCCGAATGCGTGGTGAAAGCAGACTTCGCCGCCGTCGGAGACCAGCACCACCGCCCCCGGCGTGACCTTCCTAGCGATGGCATCGGCAATGATTGGGGCGAGTGAATTGAGCACGGTAGCGAGATCATACACGGCCAAAGTGCGCAAAGTCATTGTGATACCCTGCCGCCTGCAATGGCGCGGTATGAGCTGTTCGAGCGAATCGGCATGGGTGGCATGGCCGAGATCTTTCGGGGCGTCGCCACGGCTGGTGGCGGCTTCGAAAAACCCGTTGCTATCAAGCGAATACTCCCGCACCTGAGCCAAGATCAGCGCTTCATCGAGCTCTTGATCGCCGAAGCCAAGATCCTATCCGAGCTTCACCACCGCAACATTGTGCAGATCTACGACGTCGGTCTCGGCGACGATGGTCAGTACTTCCTGGTGATGGAGTTCATCGACGGGACGGATCTCAAGAAGGTCTACCAGCACCTCTTCGACAGACGACGCTTGCCAATCGAAGTGGCGTTACACATTGGCTCGGAACTCTGTGAGGCCCTGGAGCACGCACATATTTCTAAGGATGCGGCGGGCAACTCCCTTGGTCTCGTGCACCGCGACGTTTCCCCATCCAACGTGCTGCTTTCCAAATCTGGCGAAGTGAAACTCACAGACTTCGGTATCGCCAAGCGAGCTGAAGAGGTGACAGGCCACGGAGGCGTTCGCGGCAAGCTCGCCTACATTTCGCCCGAGCAAGCCGTTAATCAACACGTAGACGCCCGCAGCGACGTCTACTCGGTGGGCTTCTTGCTCTACGAACTCGTGTGTGGCCAGCAGCTCTTCTCTGGCCTCGATGACTTCGATGCCCTGCGGCAAGTTCGTGAAGGACGTGTGCGCCCAAACGCGGGACACGTGCCGGATGTCGCGCCAGAGATGGCGGAGATCATCATGAAGGCCCTGAGCACAGCTCCCGAAGATCGCTTCGCAAGTGCCGGCGAGTTTGGCGCTGTGCTCAGGAGCTATCGCTACTCTCTCGAAACGGAGATAGCGGATCCGGCGGCGGAGATTGCGGCCCTCGTGATGCGAGAAGGCAGGGAGCCGTCGCAACCCGATCTGGAAGACCTGTCTGGTAACTTCGAGGGCTGCGGCAGCACGGTCGTCCGAATTGATACCGCGGCGGAGTTCAATCTCACTGACCTCTCGGGCTTGCACCAACTTGTCACCTCGCTTCCAGAACCAAAGATTCGGGATAGCCGCCCACAGTTCGATCTCGATGCGTTGGATGATGAGAAGACCGTTGGTAGAGTGAATCCACTGCTTGGCCAGCCTGGCGTCGTGGGGGCAATCACTGCACCAGAGACCTTGGATGCTCGAGCTATTTCCGAGCTTCCTGGCGACCTTGCCACGGATAACGACGATGAACTGGTAGCAGCCACGATTCCGAGGGCAGCAAGGCCTGGCGCTGCCCCACTCTCACCCCTTCCGAAGCCTCGTTCGCCAAAGGCCTCATTCCCCGATGCTGCACTACCAAGGCCGGGCCGGGCGCAGGCCTTGGCTGGGGCGCCACGTCCAGGGACGGAGCCCATCGCCGAATCTCGGCCGAATCTCGCGCGAGCTGTTACGCCGACGGAGCGCGACGTCTTTCACTCGCACGCGATGCAGCCGAGGCAAGCCACGGCGCTTATCCCCGAACAGTACCAGGGCTACGCCGGTGGCTCTGCTGGCCACCTCGATATGGAGGCGGAGGCGCGTCGGAAGAAGATCCAGATGGGTCTCATCGGCGGAACTCTGGCTGTCGTGGCATTTGTTCTTGCGGGACATTTCTTGGGCGGGGAAGAGGCTGCAAGTGCGAGTGTCTCGAGTCCTGATGCGGGGGCTGTCGATGCTTCCGTACCAGTAGCTCTTGCGGGTGCCGCTCCTGACTTCGACGCGACGCCCACCGAGGTCGCACCGGCTAAGAAGGCGCGCAAGAAGCGTCCGAGACGCAAGAAGCGTCCGAGACGCAAGTCGAAGAAGAACCGTCGCAAGCAACGCTGACGGCCCTCCTTTGGCGATGTAGAGGCGCGCCCTATTCTAGGGTATTGGGGCCTTTTATGCTGAGATAGGGCATCAGCTTCCTCACTGATTTTGCTCCAAAGCCCTTCACGCGGCGAAGGTCGACGACACGGCCGAATTTCCCATGAGCCGCTCGCCAGTGGATGATCTTCTCCGCCTTTTTTGGGCCAATCCCTGGCAGTTTGACGAGTTCTTTCGCCGTCGCAGTATTTATGTTGAGGGTTCCTGAGAGAGCGCCCTTGGTTTTATTCTTAGTCGTGGTTTTCGCTTTGTTGGGTACGGCGCGCTCTCCTGTTTCGATGAGCGGAGTCACTTGGATTGGCTCCGCAATAGCTGTGGGCATTATCATGGGCGCAAGCTCGAACTCGTCGAAGCGCATCTCTGTTCGCGCTTCTGGCGCGGAGGCAAAGGCCATGGTGATTGCCGCGACGAGAGCCGTGAAGGCGGTAAGAGAGAAGAATCGGCGAAGGTTGCTCTTGGTTTGATTGGTCATAGTAGTTTCCTTGTTTGTGATGGTTTGTCGTCGTCTCTTGTTTGGGTGTTGTTCTTAGTTAGAAGGGCAGGGCGGAGCTCGGCTGATTGGCCCCGGCTCCGGACTCGGGCTTCTTGAGATCTCGCTCATCGAGGTCTCGAATCTGCAATTTGCCGTTTGCCGGGAACGCGTCGAGATAGACGTTGGTCGAGCCATCCGAGTTGATGAAGGCCGAGCCGACGCGCATCCAGTGAGTCTTTCCCTTGCGCTCCATTGGGCAGAGCACCTTCTTGAGGTTGTTGGACATGGGGTTCCTTTGGTTGATGGGGGTTAGAGATTTCGGTAGGTGAAGTGACTAGTCGCTTCTTCCACTTCGCAAGGTTGGTGCCAGGGCCAACTACCTGAGATCACGCCGCTCCTGTCCGGTGAGGGGATGCCCACGGACGGTGGGTCCGTCCCGTGGACACTCCCGGACTTCTGCCGAGGTTTCGGCAATGAAGGCGGCCACCGGCAGCCTTGACTACTCCAGTTACCGAAGCTGGCAACGAATGTGCTCAGAAATTCGGGGCACGGTGTCGCGTGCATGACCCGCTTGTCAGACTTGTTCTCAGCTACTAACGAACGATGACGTATGTTCATTCGTGTATGTGCATGGATCTCATACACATTGTCTGGCTGGCGCAGGCCTGTGCCAGTAAGGCACGAATGTTGCGTAGCGTCATTGCGTGTCGAATCTTGACGCAGGCACAGAGACACGATACAGGGCAACCAATCTTTAACTATTTGTAACTAAATGCGCTTCGGATCGAGCAGTCCTTACCTTTTACAAGAACTGCCCAATCTCAATCGCTTCTTAGACTGGAATTAGATACCCCGAATGCTTCGCTCCAATCTCAAACGACTCCCCAGCCGGCACCGCACCACTCAGACGTCCTTCGTGGTCGCTGAGGCCCGAAACGTCTTTCGCGCACAGGCACAGGCAATCGAGGCACTCGCCGAGCGCATCGACCAAGGGTATGCGGAAGCGGTTGAGGTGCTCCTTACGACCATCGGAAAGGTCGTCATCCTAGGAGTTGGCAAGTCGGGGCTGATCGGCCGCAAGATTGCCGCAACTCTCGCCTCGACCGGCACTCCAAGTTTCTTCGTACAGGCTGGTGAGGCCTATCACGGTGACCTCGGCATGATCAGCCAAGGAGATAGCGTCGTACTCATCTCCCAGTCTGGCGAGACCGACGAGGTCGTCCGCCTGATGCCACACCTTAGGCGTCTCGGTCTTCCCATGGTGGCGCTCACCGGAGTGCTTGATTCCACATTGGCCGCCGGTGTCGATGTAGCTCTCGATGTCTCTGTGGACCGAGAGGCGTGTCCCAACAATCTCGCACCGACAAATTCTACGTTGGCAGCTCTCGCCATGGGCGACGCCCTTGCGGTCTCCCTCATTCAGCGCAGGGAGTTTGGCCCAAGCGAATTCGCACAGTTTCATCCCGGCGGAAGCCTCGGAAAACAGCTGCTCACCGTCCGAGAGGCGATGCGCACCGAAGAGCTGCCGGTTGTCACGCCGGAAGATAGTGTTGGCGATTCCCTCATGACCATGAGCAAAGGCAGGCTGGGCCTGGTCTTGGTGATGAGAGACGAGAAGCTCGTCGGGCTAATCACCGATGGTGATTTGCGCCGTGGCATGCAGAACTGCCCCGATATGCTCTCACGCCCCGTGAGCGATATCATGACCGACAATCCGGTCACGATTCCCGAGTCGACTCTGCTGGTCGATGCGCATAGGCGGATGCAGCAAATGAAGCTCAAGGCCTTTGTGGTCGTTGACCATGCAAGCTCGGTGGTTGGCGTAGTCGAGGTTTTCGAAGAGTAGGCTGCCCAAGCCGCTTTGATTGCAGAAGCGCTGAGGTAGAGTCGGCTGCAATGAAACTCGCGGATTTTGAAGTTGGCAATCGTCTGCCGCTATTCGTTATCGCCGGTCCCTGTGTGATCGAGAGCGAAGAGATGATCATGCACTGTGCCGAGACGCTCAAGGGCATCACTGGCAAGCTGGGCATCCCCTACATTTTCAAAGCGAGCTTTGATAAGGCCAATCGCACATCGGCTGATGCCAAGCGTGGGCCGGGCCTCGAGCAGGGGTTGCGAATTCTCGAGAAGGTCAAGACCGAGCTCGAATTGCCGATCCTTACCGACGTTCACGAGAGCACCCCAATCGACGAGGTCGCCTCCGTCGTGGATGTGTTGCAAACCCCAGCCTTCTTGGTTCGGCAAACCGACTTCATGCAGCGCGTGGCTCGGGCAGGAAAGCCCGTGAACATCAAGAAGGGGCAGTTTCTCGCTCCCTGGGACATGGCGCCGGTCGTAGAGAAGTGCCGAGCCGTAGGCAACGAAGACATCATGCTCTGCGAGCGCGGTGCCTCGTTTGGCTACAACACCCTGGTATCGGATATGCGCGGGCTTGCGACCATGCGCGAGACCGGATGCCCCGTTGTCTTCGACGCCACCCACTCTGTTCAGCAGCCCGGCGGAAACGGAACCTCCACTGGCGGGCAGCGCAAAATGGTACCGGTCTTGGCGAGAGCCGCAGTAGCCACAGGAGTCGCAGGCGTCTTCATGGAAGTGCATCAAGATCCGGACAAGGCTTGGAGCGACGGGCCGAATCAGTGGCCCCTCACAAGGGCAGAAAAACTCCTATCGATGCTCTCCCGTCTCGACGAGTTGACCAAGTCGGAGCTATACCAAGAGGACGAAGTATGAGTGACCCAGCCGCGCAGCTAAGCGACATCAAACTACTGGTTTGCGACGTAGACGGCGTGCTCACAGACGGACGCCTAACCTATAGTGACGGCGGCGAAGCCACCAAGACCTTCCACGTGCGCGACGGCATGGGCCTGCGCATGCTCATGGACAACGGCATCGAAGTCGCCATCATAACCGCACGCTCTGGTGCTGCCGTTGCTAAGAGAATGTCTGACCTAAAGATCAAACACGTAGTACAGGGGCGAGGAGACAAAGGGGCGGCCCTGCAAGAGCTGCTCGACAAGCTCGAAGTCCCAGCAGAAAACGCTGCCTACATCGGCGACGACATAATCGACATCCCTGCGATCCGTCTGGCTGGCCTCGGAGTCACCGTCGCCAATGGTCACGCCGCAGTCCTCAAAGAAGCCGACCTCGTCACCGAGCGAAACGGAGGCGAAGGCGCAGTCCGCGAAGTCTGCGACGCTATCGTCGACGCCCAGGTAGGGCTAGACGCGGCGATTGCCAAAGTGCTTGAAGAGTAACTCGAACCAGCCATGAGCAACTCAGACTCACTCGCAGGCTTCAATGCCACCGTCGACGCTCGCGACTCGGCCAGCGTTGTTCGAGTTGTCTCGGCGCTGCAGGCTGCCCGCCCTACCATCCTGCAGGACGGCAAAATGCTCTTTCTGCAGTGCGCGGGAGGCACGATACCAAAGGACATCGAAGCACTGCTCGGCGAGTGGGGCTATGAGGCCATCGCGCGGATACCGGCGAGCAAGATGGTTTGCTTTGCGGTGGCGGGGGGGGGGGCGATCAAAGCCTCGGAAGGACCTTCGCCGAAAGTGCGTCTTGGTGTGTCGGTGCGAGAGAACCTCGAAGTGCTACAAGACCTAGCCAAGACAACGCTTGAGAAGAACTCTGCATACAAAGGGCTTCGCAATGTAGCGCTCGAATTTCGCGGACTGCGTCCGGCGAGTCTCCGGGGCCGCAAGTTGCACAAGCTGCTGGTAAGCCCAGGGAAATTCCTAGAAGACTCGTCGCATACGGTTCTCTCTGGTCCGGGGCTTCGGGTGTTCAAGTTGGTCGCTCCGGCTGCCGCAACCCGAGAAGCGAGAAGAAAAGTCACGGTGTACGATGTTCCGAAGAGAACACTAGTGCTCTGCGTGGGGGCTGGATGCGAACTCAATACAACTGAACTGGCGGAATTCAGCCACGACTTGGGATTGAGAACGGAACTCATCGTGATGTTGTCCTCGGCGCACGCTGCTTCAGTGCCACAAACGCTGGCCGAATTGCGGTGTCCCCGTGCTCGTGTCTACACGATTTGGGAAAGCAGTACGGATGAGCTACTTCGCCACGGAATTGAGCGAAGCTACGCAACCGATATTGCTGTCGTGGCTCTCCCAATGTCGTGTGGCCGCGGTGCGGTCGAACATGGCTTCTCATGCCTCTCGCCGAATCGCGATCATCGCTTCGAGAGTGCGAATGGTCTTGTCCTGGCAAGGAGAGATACTTGGCACGATTTCTTCTCTGGAGAACGTGAGTTGCCTGACCTCAAGGCCGGAATGGACACGCTTAGAAACAAGCTAGGCGTGACGTCGTTGGCGACTGCGGAAAACCTGTCTGAGACCGAGCTCGTTACCGATTCTTGTAGGTATTCAGGTGTAGAGCCGTCGAGCCCATTTCACGAACGTGGTGACGATGTGTCTCGCGTAGAGTGCTTCGACCGAAGACCTATTTGGCCCACACCAATGGCCTCTGATTGGAAACATCAGATTTCCCTCGTCTCCGTCATCATGACCGCATACAACGGCGCGGACACCTTAGCGGCGGCGATCGATTCGGTCCTTGATCAGACCTATCGCAATATCGAGCTCTTGGTAGTTGATGATTGCAGTCCCGATGACTCGTTGGCTGTCGCCAGGGCTAAGGCCGCAAAGGATGACCGAATCCGAGTACTGCAAACCGCGCGGAATAGCGGCACGTACTATGCGAAGAACGTAGGCCTACGATTCGCACGTGGCGTCTTCGTGACGTTCCACTATTCGGATGACGTCTCCTCACTAAATCGTGTGGAACTGCAGGCGCAAGCGCTGTCTTCCGATCCAGGCTCCATTGGCAACTACACTCGATACCAGCGTTTGTCAGAAGATGGGAATGAGGTTTGGTTCAATGGCAGGACCAATCGATCTGGCTACATCACACTCATGATTCGCCGTGAGGCCGCTATGAGTTCAGTTGGGTTCTTTGACAGCGTGCGGGTTTCTGTAGACGCTGAGGACGTTGAGCGACTCAACATCGCTACAGGTCGTGATGTGCGTCTCCTGCCTGTCGTTTCGTACTACGCATTGCAGGCGGAAGGGTCGCTAACAACTGCCGGCGCTGCGGCATTTGCTGTGGATGCGGATGGCCGAACCACCATGCCTCCCATCCGCCAAATCTATCGCGATGCTGCTAGGCAGTGGCACGAAAGCGTATTTGAAGGACTCAGCTCGGCGATTATGCCCTTTCCTCTCGGACAACGTCCGTTCCGTGCTCAACCAGAAATTCGACCGGAGCGTGAGGGGCGAGATGCGTCCTCGTGGCCGGTGAGATAGCCTCGCCCCGCTTTCGAAAGGGAACCAAGCCATGCCCCAAGCTGCTAGCTTCAACGTCATCATTCCGTCACGCTTTGCCGCGTCGCGTCTGCCTGGCAAGCCGCTTAGATCTATCGCAGGCAGAAGCATGATTGCTCGCGTTTGGGATCGCGCGATACTCGCTGGCGCGAATGATGTGATCGTCGCTACCGACGACGCCCGAATCGTTGATGAGGTTGAGTCTTGCGGCGGCAACGCGATGCTCACGAGCACCGAGCACGCGTCCGGAACAGATAGGCTTGCGGAGGTTGTCGCTCGTCTTGGGTGGAATGATGAGATAGTCGTGGTCAATCTTCAGGGTGACGAGCCATGCATTCCTGTTGCTCTCATCACACAGGTTGCGTCGGCGCTAGTCGATGCGCCAGATGCAGGCATTGCCACGATGGCAACACCGATTAACTCGGGCGAAGAGCTTTTCAACGACAATGCGGTCAAGGTTGTAATGGACGAGCAGGGAATGGCTTCGTATTTCAGTCGAGCCCCCATTCCTTGGGTTCGCGGGGTCTTTCGACCAGGCGAAGTTCCAGAGACGCTGCCAGAGGGACATACGTTCTTGCGTCACATCGGCATGTACGCCTATCGAGCCGGAGTGTTGACCAAGATGGCAGCCCATCCTCAGAGCACAAATGAGAAGTCAGAGTCGTTGGAACAACTCCGAGCCATGGCGATGGGGATCGGCGTTCATGTCGGCGTCATCACCGAGCCCCCACCGCCCGGAGTTGATACCCAATCCGATCTAGATCGAGCGCGTCGGTTTTTCTCGGACGAGCAGGTCTCGGAGTAGCTTGTCTTGAAACGCGTAGCGACGTTCTCTCGAGGCATTGCCGGGCTCGAACATGGCCCCGCCCTTATCGGCTGCGAGAAAGTAGTGTATAGGCCGCTCAGCGCCTCTGGCATAGATGCGGTAGTTGGCTGGGGGCACAAAGGCAATACGATGGTAGCTATCGAGTTTGCCCACAAGCATGGCTTGCCGTACTGGCGGTTGGAAGATGGGTTCCTTCGCAGCGTGGGCCTGGGCGTAGAGGGCGATACTGCTCTTTCCATGGTGATGGACGATACAGGTCTGTACTACGACGCCCGCCGTCCATCAAGGCTGGAGAGAATTCTCGCGGACGACCCACTAGAAGATCCGGCCGTACTCGAGCGAGCGGATCGAGCTATTGCGGCCATCGTCGAGCACGGTCTCTCAAAGTACAACAATGCCCCTGTCGCACCTGTGGCGCTCCGAGAAAATGGAGGACGTCCTCGGGTCTTGGTAGTGGATCAGACTGCGGGGGACCTGAGCGTTGCGTGTGGTCTTGGAAAGCGAGGTGCATTCACGGAGATGCTGGCAGCGGCTCATCTGGAAAACCCCGATGCGGAAATCTTGATCAAGACACATCCCGATGTACTGAGCGGGAAGAAGCATGGCTATCTCGGAACTCCACAGGAGCGAGACAGGCAACGGCTCATCAGCTCCCCGTGTAGTCCGATTCGACTACTAGAGCAAGTTGACAAGGTTTACGTGGTTACCTCGCAACTAGGGTTTGAGGCTCTCTTGGTCGGCAAACCGGTGACGTGTTTCGGTGCTCCTTTCTACTCAGGCTGGGGGCTCACCGAAGATCGCCGTCCAGTGGACAGACGAGGCAGAGTCCTTTCGTTATCGCAGCTCTTTGCAGCCGCCTACATTCACTACACACGCTACGTCGACCCAGACTCCGGTGCCCCCTGCGAAATCGAGCGAGTCATTGAGCACCTCGCTCTTCAGCGTCAAGAGTTCGCGCGTAACCAAGGTCGCATCTTCTGCTTTGGCTTCATCAAGCACTTCTGGAAGCAGAACTACGTGCGCTCCTATCTCCGCTGCCCGGGCAATACCATCGAATTCCCATACAGCGCCGCTCACGCCGAGAAGCTTGGTTTCGATGCCAATAGCAAGATCGTCGTCTGGGGTCGCAGGGCACAAGACGATGTTGGCAAGCTCTCCGACAAGTACGGAATACAGCCGTGGTGCATGGAGGATGGCTTCCTCCGATCGGTCGGTTTGGGCTCCGACATGGATGCCCCAGCATCGCTTGTCGTAGACCAGGAAGGCATCTACTTTGACCCGTCGACGCCAAGCGAACTCGAGTCGATTTTGCAGACAACGAATTTCGCCGAGCCTCTCCTGGAGAAAGCTCGTCACCTCAGAGGGCGGCTCCTCGCCTCGGGCCTATCGAAATACAACGTTGGGGACACAGAAAGGTCTCTGCCCATCGAAGCCGACGACAAGATCGTGGTGCTCGTTCCCGGGCAGGTAGAGGACGACGCTTCGATTCAGCTTGGCTGCTTCGACATCGCCACCAACCTCGGGCTCTTGGAGGCCGCTCGAGCCGCCCGGCCAGGAGCATACATCATTTTCAAGCCCCACCCCGATGTGCTAAGTGGCAATCGTTGTGGAAATATTCCGAAAGAGCAGGCACTTGTCGTCTGCGACCACGTCGAAGAGAAGGCGTCTTTGGCACAATGTCTGCGGGTTGCAAACGAGGTGCATGTCATGACTTCACTGGTCGGTTTTGAAGCGCTCCTGCGCGGGCTCGACGTGCATACCTATGGGCAGCCATTCTACTCAGGCTGGGGCCTCACTACAGACCGCCACCCTGTCTCTCGGCGCACTCGCAAGCTCTCGCTCGATGCCTTGGTTGCAGGCACGTACCTGCTCTACCCACGCTATCTCAACCGCGCGACACAGAGATTCACATCGGCCTTCTCGGTGGTTGACGAGCTTGAGACAGCGCGCGCCACAGGCGCTGAGCGAATGGACGTGAGTTGGCCACGAAGGCAAGTGCGCAAGCTGCGCCACATCGCCAGTGCTCTAGCTGCGACGGAGGTGCGACGTGGCTCCTAAGAGTGCACTGCTTCTCCAAGGGCCCGTCGGCCCGTTCTTTCGTCGGTTTGCTAGTGAGCTTCAGCACCACGGCATTCAAGTCACGAAGGTAAACTTCAACTCCGGTGATAGCTTCTTCTTCCGCGGCCCCGAGGTAATTCGCTACCGCGACCCAATCGATGAATGGCCCGCCCGATTTCGGAAGATCGTCAAGGAGCAGAAAGTCGACGCAATCTTCTTGGTTGGAGACTGCCGGGTCATTCACAAACCCATTATTCCGATCGCGCAAGAAATGGGTATTGCAGTTTGGGTGTTTGAAGAAGGCTACCTGCGGCCCGATCACATCACTCTGGAGCGCGATGGTGTGAACGGCAATTCGTCGATGCCAAAGGACCCGGAGCAGTATCGGGCGGAAGCGGCACGAATGGGGCCGGCTCCCAAAGCCGATCGAATCGGAGATACGTTTGTTCCGTTTGCCATTCAGTCAGTGCTCTATGCCTGTGCACATGCAGTTGGCACTTGGCGCTACCCGCACTACCAGCACCATCGGGATATTCGACCTCTTGGGCAAGGCATTGCATGGGCGCAGAGTGCTTGGCGCAAGAAGACATATGCTTTCAAGGAAAGCGGCATTCTCGAGCGAGCGATTCGCGAATGGAGCGGCAACTTCTTCTTGGTTCCTCTGCAGCTGCATTGCGATTTTCAGATCGTGCACTCTGACTACGAGAGTATTCCCGCGTTCATGGAAGAGGTTTTGGAGACGTTTGCCGAGCACGGCCCGGCGGATACGAGACTACTCATCAAGCATCACCCTCTTGATCGAGCCTACCGCGACTACACTGACTTCATCGCACGACACAGTCGCCGCCTCAGAGTCGAGGGCAGGGTGCACTACATACACGATCAGCACCTTCCTACGCTGCTTAAGCATGCTCGTGGTGTTGTCACGATGAACAGTACAGTTGGGACATCGGCTCTGTATCACCAAGCCCCTGTCAAGGTGATGGGGCGTGCCATCTATAATGTTCCGCAACTCACCTACCAGGGCAGTCTCGCCAATTTCTTCTGTGAGATTGGCAAAGTCGATACCGCACTGTTTCGCGACTTCAATCGCTGGATGCGCGAGCACAACCAGTACAACGGCAGTTTCTACAAGGTGAGCGAGGGTATCTGCCCTGAGCAAGAGATATGCGAACGGCTAGTCGGCCCCAAACCCAAGGCCGATGGGGACGAGCGGAGCGACAAGACCTATCCGCGGGAGGCGAAGTAGTCTTGTTGGTGCCTTATCCCTCCTTCACTCGCGGGCCTACTCACGTCGCTGAACGACGAGCTGAACGAAACTACCGACTACCGATGCGTCCACGATTTTTCCAGCTGTCTCCATCAGTTTGGCCATGCCGCCAAGCGTATGGTTGAAGTGATTCCCTTTTGGGTCTGTGCCGTCTTGGCTCGTACTGTAGGAGTGGATCATCTTGCCACCTGGTTTGGTGTACGAAAGAAGGGTAGTGCATCATTGTTTCTGAAAATTGGCCTCGGCGTGAGCCGCAGGCCATGGTTCACCCTCTTTTTCACCACAAACGAAAGGATGACAGAAACGCATGCCCCACGAATTTGAACGTAACGGACTACAGGCAGTATTGGAAATTATGTACTATTCATTTTGCGGGTATCTTTCTCCGGTCGTTGCCGGGTGGTTTTTTCAAAATTCCGGATACCCCGCATTTCGATGCAACCAAATTTCTCCATCCGTAGTTACAGTCCCACGATCCTTTTCCGTTCACGCTGTGTGAAGTCGCAGTGCTCTAAGCCCTCAGCCCCCACTTTCAGGATCCGCACCCGCGGAGCCGCGGAGCCCGGAAGACTTGACCACTCCCACAAATATCGATACTTGGCTCTAGGTCGATCGTGTCTTCAGAAGAGAACACTCTAAACATGCCTGCTGCCAAGCAGGGGCGTGTCGTGACGCCGGGTCAGGCAACCTTGGGGCGTGCGCTCCTAGGACAGTACAACGTCATCAATGCGTTGATCCTCCGTGAAACACGGACGCGATTTGGCAAGCATCAGCTCGGCTATGCATGGGCTATTCTCGAGCCGGCCTCCATTATTTTGACCTTCGTTATCATGTTCGCCGTCGCCAAGCGGGGCCGGGCCGGTGATATGGACACCTTTGGTTTCTTGGCGACCGGTATCGTTCCGTACCTTCTCTTCACCAAAACAACGACGCAAGTTTCACAGGCGATCAACGGAAACAAAGGGCTGCTCTTCTATCCGCAAGTCAAACCTCTGGATGTTGTATTGGCGCGCATTGCTCTCGAATTCTGTACCTACGCGGCGGTCTTCCTATTCTTGATGGCAGTCAATGTCCTATTTCGGCAGGAGCTTGTTGTTTCGGATCCCTTGCTTGTTGTGGTCGGATTTTCTCTGGCCTCTTTGTTGGGTGCGGGTCTTGGGCTGGTCTTCATGGGGTTGGGGCAACTCTCTAATGTCACTGAGCGAACTCGAGGCCCGCTGATGCGACCCTTCTTCTGGGTGTCCGGACTCTTCTTCACGGCCCACTCGCTCCCAGACCACTACCGAGACTTGGTGCTCTACAATCCTGTGATTCACACAGTCGAACTCGTAAGGGCCGGTTGGTACTCAACGCAGTCTAACCAATATACAGACATCCCCTACGTTATCCTTTGGATCCTAGGTCTTGGGTTCGTCGGCCTTACACTGGAAACGATCACTCGGCGAAAGATCGAGGTGACATGATCGAGTTGCGAAATATCACGAAGGCTTACCAAACGCCTTTCGGGCCCAACGTCGTTCTCGACGATATTAGCGTGACGTTGCCAACCGGGGAGAGCATCGGAATCCTCGGTAACAATGGCGCCGGAAAGTCCACCCTACTGAGGGTCATTGGCGGTGCGGAGATGCCCGACCTTGGAACGATTCGCACAGATGGCCAAGTGTCATGGCCCATTGGATTTGGGGGTGGATTCAGCGGGTCTTTGACCGGTGAAGACAACTGTCGGTTCGTAGCCCGTATCTATGGGCAAGATGTCGATCGCGTGACCGATGAGACCCGCGCCTTTGCCGACATTGGACGCTACTTCTACATGCCAATTCGTACATACTCTTCGGGCATGCGTGCTCGGCTGGCGTTTGGCCTGAGCATGGCGATCGATTTTAGTGTCTACCTTGTGGACGAGGTCACAGCTGTGGGCGATGCAAACTTTAAGAAGAAGTGCAAGGACGCCTTCGCGGACAGGAGCGAGCGCTCCTCAATCGTCATGGTGAGTCACAGTCCGGACACGATTAAGCAGTACTGCACTCGTTGTGCAGTACTGTTTCGCGGCAAGCTAACGCTGTTTGACACTGTCGAGCAGGCATATGAGAAGTACGAAGCCTACCAAGCAGGAGAAGCAGCATGAGCAAGGATGACACTGGCGAAGATTGGGCTGGCGCGAGCTCGAAAGAGATTCGTGGAGCACGAGTTCGCCGTATGCTCCGTCGATTTGCGGTGTGGGTCGTAGCACCAACGCTTCTTGGCATCGTTTACTACGGTTTCATTGCGGCGCCGCAGTACGACTCAGTTGGAGTGATTCGCGTCCAGTCCAAGGGTGGTGGCAAGTCGAATGCCAAGCAAGTCGACTCTATGCTTGTAAAAGAGTACGCCGAATCGAGAACGATGCTCGAGTATCTCGTGGCATCTCATGAACTCAAGAACCACTACGAAAAAGGCGGGGATTTTGCGTCTCGGCTCTCTTCCGGTGCGAGCTCGGAGGACCTTTATGATTACTTTCGAGAGAAGGTCACACTGGAGTATCAGAGCGAATCTGGGTCGCTTCGACTCACGGTTCGGGCGTTCTCCGGCGAAGTAGCTCAGCAACTTGCGGATGCTATTCTGAGGGCTGCGGAGGAGATGACCAATTCGACGGATGGCCGCGCCAGGACAGCACGGACGACGTTGGCCGCCGACACGGTGGCTGAGGCCGAAGAGCAACTGGTAGCCGCCCAGCTCGCGCTCACTGCCATCGTGATCCCAGAGTCGACGGAGCTGAGCCTACCAAGCACGGACGAAATGGCACGTCTGGAAACGGCGCGCTACATGCGGGACCTCGCGCGGGCGAAATACGAGGCTGCGTTGACTGCGCAAGAGAAGGTTCAGGTCGCGCTGGTCAGGGAGCAACTCTACATAGCTGTGGTGTCCAAGCCTTCGGAGCCCACTGGCGAAGCCCATCCACGCCGTATTTGGGGCATACTCACGGTCTTCGTCCTCTCTTTCGTGCTCATGGGGGTCTTCACCATGCTGGGCGCCACGCTGAAAGAGCACGCTAGGTTCTAGAAGGCACGAGTTTGAGACCCTCTTCTTGCCCACCGTCCCACCTCATGGCAGCATGAAGGGCACAGGTTCCTGGTGCCTCGTCGCGTAGTTTTCATTGGTGTTGCGCTCATTCTCGTCGCAGTACTCGCGGTATGGCGCTCGGACGGGCGCGTGAGCAATGGCGATTCCCCGTCCCAGCTGGGCGAGACTTCCGCGTCGTCGTCCGCAGAGACGTCGAGCAACGATCCTTCACCCGCCATCAACTCCCCAACCCGAATCACCGCTTCCGGCGGCAACCCGTCAGCTGTCGCCATCGCCCAAGTCTCTGGCCTCGTCACGTTTCTCGACTCCGGCGAACCGGCCACCTGGGTCGATGTCATCTTCGAGACTCGCGACGGCGAATCCGCTGTCACGAGTGATGAGAATGGTCGCTACTCGGTCGAACTTGCTGCCGGTCAATATGCACTGCGGGCAATCGGCGAGGGCGTGATCGCCAAGGCGATGCCGGTTCTGCGCATCGGCGGGGCAGCTACTGTCAAAAGGAACATCGTGGTTGCCCGGTTGGCGAAGCTCAGCGGCAGGGTTATTGGATCCGACGGAGCGGGCATTGCGGGAGTCGAGATTTTGCTTCGCAATGACACGCGCAATGGCAAGGCGTTTCCCAATGGGGGCGAGATCGGGGCGACGACGAGTGAGAGCGATGGTTCTTTCGAGTTGCAGGTGCCACCGGGCAATGTTGATTTGTCGGCGACCCTCGAGAGCACGACGGTGTTCTCCTCTGTGGCAGATGTGCCTGCTGGAGTTGAGACCTCCGGTGTAGAGATCGTTCTTGATAGGCGTGGAGAAATTGCGGGCCGCGTTGTTCTGCCCGGGGGTGCACCAGCGGCGGATTCAGAAGTTCTCGTATCCTACAGGCGAGAGGGCACTAGCCAGTTCGATACGCGGACGGCTTCCACGGATTCGTCGGGCTCGTTCGGCTTCGATAGGTTGGCGCCGACTGTCTATGTTCTCGAGGCTCTTTTGCCTGGCCACGCTCCATCTGCGCCAGTATCCGTCACGCTGACGGCGGAGTCTCTGGAGGCTGATGTGGAGCTTTCGCTGAGCAAGCCGGCAAGCCTGTCAGGCAAGGTCGTAGATGCCGAGGGGCGCCCGGTTGGCAATGCGCGGGTCGCGCAGGTTTGGATTGGGTCTAAGCAGCGTTTTGAGAAGCTCGAGACGTACGCGAGTGGCGAGTTCGATTTCTCGATGGTTGGTCCTGGGCCCCACGTCCTACGCGCCCGCAAGGAGGGCTATGCCGATGCCACGCTTCGCGGGGTCATGGCTCCCAAGAGTGATGTGGTGCTCACGTTGGTTGCGAGTGGTGGCCTCGAGGGCACTATGCTCGATGCGGGGGGCGGACCGGTCAATAGTTTTACTGTTGAGGTCATTCCCAAGGGCAAGAAGACCGGCGAGTCTTCGCGCCATCGCAGTAAGGATGGGTCTTTCCAGCTCTATCCGCTGAGCCCGGGGACGTACACGGTAGTGATTTCTTCCAAGGGGCTAGAGCCTCAAACGCTTGGCGCCGTAGTGGTGCCAAGTGGCGGTTATGGCGATGCCTCCGCCACGCTTACGGCGCCTTAGACCTCTACAAGAGCAGACGGAGCGCGCCAGTTTCCCGATTCGCGCAGCTGTGAATCGATGTCATCGTCGCTCACGAGGGTGTTTCCGAGGACGCGCTGCCTGTACACGAGATCGCCATAGAGGCGGCGGGCAGGGGAGCGGTAGCCGGTTGATAGGGCTTGGGCTCCGCTCTGTTTTGTCGCTGATTGCTCGGCCCACAGGCACAGAAGCTGCGGGCTGTGAACTCGGGCGATGGAGCCGGCGCCATAGCGCGCTTTGAGTCTCTCGAGGAACTCGAAGTCGGCGCCAAATCGCGCGCTGCGATACGGGCCTAGCTCGGCAAAGACTCGCCTGCTTGCCATGAGCGAGACAATGGCCATGCGATTGGCGTTCCGGTCGCGAAAGAACTCGACTCGCCCATCGGGTTGCACTCGAAGCAGGTTGGCAATGCTCGCTTTCTTGGTGGGAACGCGCAGCTGCTTTGCTTGCAACTCTATGCGGCGAGGCATGCAGACGTCATCCGCATCGTGCACGGTAATCAGCTCACCTCGCGCACGTGCGATTAGAGCATTTCTGATATTGTAGGTTCCCTGGTTATCCTCAGAGCGATATAGCGATACTCTGGGATGGTCGCCAAACTGCTCGCGAATAACCGTCGTTGTTTCGTCGGTGCTCGCATCATCACAAACTAGGATCTCGATGTTCTGGTAGCTCTGCCCGAGTAGAGAGCGCATGACGTATCCGATGGTCTCTTCCGCGTTGAACGTCGATACCAATATCGATACCAGGGGCCCTCCTTCTACCTTCGGCACTTCGGCCATGCGCAAGTCTCGGAGGTAGTGTCCCGAGTTGCCTACCGATTCAACCTCGTCACCGCCAACAGCCCTCAGATAGCGATTGAGTGCTGCGGTGGCCTGTGCCGGTGCTGCCGCCACGGTGCTGCGGTGGGCGAGTAGATGCAGCTGCGGGTTCTTAAGAACTTCACGCCAGTGCCGACAAAGTAGTTCATCAACGTCGTGAGGAGCGAGCTGCCCCTTGTCGATTCTTTCTGAGATGGACAGCGCGTCGATGGTATGGGCGTGTTGGTGTTCTTCGTAGGCGAGCCGAAGTTTCTCGAACTGGTCTTCTTCACCTGTCGCTATATGGTGGGTCCCAAGCGCAGCCACGGCTCGCCTCTGCGCGTCTTGAACCATTTGTGGAATAGCTTGGTAGAGGTCCTTTGCAAGGGGAGCTGCGACGCCGTGCGCACCAGAAGCCACGCTATGACGAAAGGCTTTGAGCTTCTCGCTGATGGTCATTTTCGTGACCAGTCCCGCACAGAGGTCCCCAGCCTCCGGAGGAATCTGGGCGGTGTGAGCTGCTGGGTCCCACCGTTTCACCAGGGCAGGGGATTGTTCTTGAACGTAGCGATACGCCGCTTTGGGAGCTATGGCGAGCTTCTCTGCCAACCGCCAGGCGCGGGTATCAAATCGCTTAGCCATCAGACTTCGCTTCAGTTACCACACTTTGCCTTCTTCTCATTGAGGATGCACCGGTGCTAGGTTCGCCCCGATGTTCGGATTGCGAGCTTGTTTGGCGCTTCACCTGCTCCTCGTGACCACGGTATCGCACGCCGACGCGCCCGAACTCAATCCCAAACCCAAGCCCGAGAAGCACTATCTGCGCACCGCGATCCAGGAGGCTATGGCTCTCGCTGGTGGTACCGCCTGGTATTGGATCGACCGCGACCGCCAGGTGGGCGATTGGGATTTCCCCTCGTGGAGCGAGCGGCTCACCACTGATGTGATGCGCTACGACAACAATCCCTTCCACGTGAACTTCGCGTGGCACGCGGGAAATGGCTCGATGTTCCACTTGATTGGCAGAGTCAATGGCCTCTCGCTTTGGGAGTCGGTGGGAGCCGGGGTGCTCTCGTCGCTGACTTGGGAGTACGCGCTTGAGTATCGAGAGAAGGTGAGCATCAACGATCTCATCTTCACGACAGGCGCTGGCATTCCCCTTGGCGAATTTATCTACGTGATGGGGCGCTTTTTTCACGAAGACGAACGCGCTTCCGAATGGGCCGCGGCGCGGTGGACTGCGGGCTTTCCTCAGGCACTTACGCGTGCGCTAGACGGAGAAGAGGCACTCAGTCTCACCAATGTAGGGCCGCTCTGGCATTCCATGCATGTCGGCTACGAGCTCGGCGCCTCATCCGCCACCAGCAAAGGTGACGATGTTGATCACACGCTGCACAGCCTGCATCTAGGTGGACGCTTCGTGCGCATGCCCGGATACCTCGAAACCGGCGCGTGGGGGCGAGGGTTTGCCAAGGCGGAGTTCACCCGTGCACAGATGGATGTCTCCGGCGCCAGCGGTGGCAGTGGCTTCAAGATCTTCGCTGATACGACCCTCGTTGGTTGGTACGGCCAGCAGGTTCACGAGAGCCGAGAGTTTCTATCGAACGCGACGATGGTCGGTGTGTCCATGGCCTATCGATATCGCCGTGAGCAAGTAGGAGGTTGGGACGATAGGGTCGGCGTCTTTCACATGCCCGGGTTGGCGGCGGATGCTCACCTCTCTTGGCGCGACGTCACGCTCGACACATCCCTTCGCTTGCATGCCGACTTCGCTGGCGTTAACGCGCTCTCCAACGACGATTGGGAGGCGGCTCACCCAGACGAGCACGGCAAAGCGATTCTTCGGAAAATGGGCTATTACTACGGATACGGTGGCTCTGTGGCGCTTTCCGCGGAGCTCCGCTACCGCTCCATCTTGTTCGGTGGCTCGCTTTGGGCCGCGCGCTACCGCAGTGATGAGGGCTTGGACCGTACCCAAGAAGACGTGACGCTTGACCAAGAGAGCGGCGCCGACCTCGTCGAAGGTGAAGTGCACTTGCGTGTCGAAGACTTGCCCTATGGCCTGTATTGGGAAGCCCGTCTCGATGCCAGAGAGCGGGATTCCTACCTAGAAGAATTCACGTCCTCCGCTAGCTTGCGCCGCCTCACCATCGGCACCGGAATCAGCTTCTAGCAAACCTTGTCCCAGTCGAGGCCAAAGCGCGCCAGGTACTTTCGAAGCCGGTCGGCATCGTTGGGCTTAGCCTTCTTCTTGCGGGATTCGGCGAAGAGTAGCCTCCCAGCGTCGCTTAGGGTCTTGCAGTCTCGACATGCTCGTACGACGTCGGCGAGCTGAACCCGCTCAAATCGGTCGAGATCGTTGGCAGCTTCTGCTCCCAATAGCTCCCGCAGCACGTCATCGCCCCGCGATGCCGAGCCGGTTCCTGTCGACCAGGCTTCTCTGAGTCGTGCGAGTTCTTCCGAGACCACATCGCTGTTGATGCGCCCCCCAGGAGCCATCGTCGCCATGCGTATCATTGCCGCATTCAGGTCGCGGAAATTGCCCTGCCACTTCGCATCGGAGCTCGTTGCAAACTCAAGAAACGCTCGCCTCGCCTCACGGTTGAACCTAACGTCGTGTCCGCTCTTCTTCGTCCACTTGGCGAGTTCGTATTCCAGGTTGGGCGCGATGTCTTCACGCCTATCTGCCAGGCCTGGCAACGTGAAGGTCCACAGGTTGATGCGCGCGTAGAGGTCTTCGCGAAACTCGCCCTTGGCCACGCGTTCCGACAGATTTCGATTGGTGCCGGCCAAGAGCTGAAAGTCGCTCTTGGCTACGGAGTCGGCACCCACGGGGTGAAAGACGCCATCCTCGACTGCGCGCAAGAGCATCGCCTGCTCATCGAGCCCCAGCTCGCCAATCTCGTCGAGAAAGAGCATGCCTTTGTGAGCTGCGCGCATGAGCCCCGGTCTATCTCTGGTAGCGCCGGTGTACGCGCCCTTCACGTGCCCAAAGAGTGCGGACATGGCAGAGGTACCTTTGAGAGTGGCGCAGTTCACCGCTACGAAATTTCCCTGTACCAGCTGCCTGCTCTTGCGAAGCTCATAGATACGCCGGGCGAGTTGGGACTTGCCGGCGCCGGTCGGCCCCATCAGCAAGATGGCCTCTGTCGAGCGCAAGGCCACGCGCTCGATCTGCTCGATCATTTCGTTGAAGCCTTTGTTCTTGGTGGCAATGCCCGACTTGAGAACCTCGTAGCTCGTGCTCTGCTCTTCGCGGAAGCGCGTTGCGAGCTTGTCGTAGCGGCTTAGGTCGAGGTCGATGGGAACCAGGGTGCCCGGTTGGCTTCGATCGCGCCTTGGGGGGGTGGCTTGCAAGAGACGCGCGGGAAAATGGCGGGACTCGGAGAGCAAGAAGAGGCAGATTTGCGCCACGTGGGTGCCGGTGGTGATGTGAACTAAGTAGTCGGAGCGGTCCGTATCGAAGGTGTAGCTGCGGGCAAAGTTGTGCAGCGAGCCGTAGACCTCTTCGAAGTCCCATGGGTCGCGCCACGTAATCGGATGCAGGATGACTTTGGTTTCCGGCGAGACTTGGGCAAAGTCGGCGGCCACTTGGCTTGCGAGAGCTCCGTCGGCTGCGCTGTGCAGAAGCTCGAGCCTGTCAACGAGGAAGTCCTCGTGGCGCCCGAGGTCGATGGTTGGACGCCACCGCTTCCAGCGGTCTCCGCCGCCTCGATCGAGCTGATTGCCGAGGATTCCGATGACGACTGTCGATCTCACATATGTATCCTAAGGGATAAAGGACGATGATTCTAGCGAACTCAAAAAGAGCCTTGGTCCGGAGGTATCTCGTAGATACAGTGTGTTAGCCCCCTGGCACCAAAGCTGCTCTACAGCACAGCATGTCTACCAACGAAACCAACTACGAGGTCCTTCCCGGCAAAGAGCGCCCTATCAAGGCTTGGATCCGCGGCGTCCCCCTCGAGGACGAGGCCCGCAAGCAGCTCGAGAACATCGCCAGCTTGCCCTTCATCCACAAGTGGCTCGCAGTCATGCCCGACGTGCATCTCGGCAAGGGGGCCACGATCGGAAGCGTCGTTCCCACGGTAGACGCCATCATCCCTGCAGCCGTCGGTGTCGACATCGGTTGCGGAATGATGGCGGTGCAGACCTCCCTCACTGCCGAAGATCTGCCCGACAACTTGCGAGCCGTTCGCCACGCAATCGAAGCTGCCGTTCCCCACGGGCGCACCAACCAGGGCCGCGGCCGGGGTAAGGGCGGCGGCCGAGACAAAGGAGCTTGGGGAGCTATTCCCAAGGCGCAGGAGCAGGCATGGGCAGGCCTCGAGAAGACCTTCTCAGAGATCACCGCCAAGCACCCCAAGATTGCAAAGTCCAACCACGTAAACCACTTGGGAACGCTCGGAACCGGCAACCACTTTATCGAGCTCTGTCTCGACGAGGCTGGCCGGGTTTGGATCATCTTGCACTCTGGATCTCGCGGCGTGGGCAATCGCATCGGGAGCTACTTCATCGAGAAGGCCAAGGAAGAGATGCGTCGTTTCCACGTCAACCTGCCAGATAAAGACCTCGCGTATCTGCCCCAGGGTTCGCTCTACTTCGATGACTACGTGCAAGCCGTAGAGTGGGCGCAGCGCTTTGCCATCACCAACCGCGAGCTCATGATGGCTGCAGTCATCCGTGCACTGCACGGGCTGGCCAGCCTTCCTGGGTTCGAATCGGATCTCATGGCGGTGAACTGTCACCACAACTACGTCTCTCGTGAGCATCACTACGGGAAGAACGTCTTTGTGACCCGCAAGGGTGCGGTGCGTGCTCGCCTGGGCGACTTGGGCATCATTCCCGGAAGCATGGGGACGCGCTCCTACATCGTTCGCGGTAAGGGCAATGACGAGAGCTTCCACTCCTGCAGCCACGGCGCAGGGCGTGTGATGAGTCGAACCGCTGCCAAGAAGCGCTTCACGGTTGAGGATCACATTCGGGCAACCGAGGGTGTCGAGTGTCGCAAAGATGCCGAAGTTGTGGATGAGACGCCCATGGCGTACAAGAACATCGCCGACGTGATGGAGGCACAGCGTGATCTCGTGGAGCTCGTGCATACTCTCGGGCAGGTCGTCTGCGTAAAAGGATGAGTGAAGAAGTACATATCGATGGCTCCTGTGGCGAAGGGGGTGGGCAGATTCTGCGCACCTCCCTTGCCCTCGCAGCTCTTCGAGGGCAACCCCTCCGAATCTCCAAGATTCGCGCGGGGCGTTCTAAGCCCGGACTTCGTCGCCAGCACCTAACATGCGCGCGCGCCATCACGGAGCTGTGTGACGGCACGCTGCAGGGCGATGCGCTTGGTAGCTCAGAACTATTCCTTACTCCCGGTACAGTAAAGGCGGGGGACTACCATTTCTCTGTTGGTACTGCAGGCAGCGCGTGTCTGGTATTTCAGACCGTGCTGTGGCCGCTACTCTTTGCCGAGGGCAACTCGCGGGTGGTCTTCGAAGGTGGAACGCACAACGCCTTCGCGCCGCCCTTTGACTTCATCGAGCGCGTCTTCCTACCCATCGTTCAGCGGATGGGAGCCAAGGTCTCTCTGCATTTCGAGCGGGCTGGGTTTATGCCCGCAGGCGGCGGCCGCTTTGTCGCCGAGATCGAAGGTGGTTGCGCTCTCTCTCCGATCGAGATTTGCGAAACAAAGCCCATTGTCGAGCGACGAGCCACCGCTCTAGTGGCGAATCTGCCAGGCACTATCGCGATTCGCGAGCTAAGAGAAATTCGTACTATTCTTGGGTGGAAGAACGAAGAGTGCCTTCCGCGAGTGACGCAAGATGATGGTGGCCCGGGCAACGTGCTTCTTCTCGAAGTGGCGCGAGAGGATGTCTCCGAGATCGCTTCGGTCATAGGCGTGCGCAGCCTGCCGGCAGAAGATGTCGCAGCCGTTGGTGCCAAGGCGATAAATGCCCATATTGATGCGGACGCACCTGTTGGCCAGTGCCTAGCAGACCAACTGGTCATTCCGTTCGCTCTTGCCGGCGGCGGGAGGTTCCGTACATCGGAGCTGAGCGAGCATGCGACGACCAACATCGATGTTGTTAAGCGTTTCTGCGATGTCGAGATTACCTCCAAGGTTGAGCCGCAGGGCTGTACGCTTGCGTTCTCCTCGCCCTAATGGATAGTGGCTTTCGTCTTGGCGAAGCCCACCCTGTGAGCCCCGCTCCGGACGAAAAATCGCCGACTCCCATGGGAATAGGAGTCGACGATAGGAGTGTCGGCACGCTCTGGAACCGATAGGCGAGTGTCTTGCGTCTTCGGAGCCTCTGCATCGAAGTCGCACCTAGGTGGTGCAGTAGTAACCAGCTACTACACGCTCGCCCGATAGTGATCGGCCCGAGACACAGGAGTTAGACTGCATTCCGAACGTAGCCGAGTGTCGGAGCCCGCTTCCACCTAAGTCTAATTTATGAGCTTCTTGTCTGGACCTTTTGGCTTTGCCAAGGTCACGGTCTGGAGCACCGAAGGCCTGCTCTGCGCAGTGACTTTCGATTGAGTTTGCATGGCGCTCATCGCTGCGCCAAGGGCGGCGTCGTGGGCCTTCTTGGCCGTGAGTAGGCACTGCGACATCGATTCGGTTAGTTTCTGAACTGTGTCTGAGAGTTGCTTCGCTGCTTCAAGTCCTGCTCTCTTGGACTCGTCGATACGAAGTTGGCGAGTCAAGGTCTCTTCGACCAGACCTTCTAAACGAAGGGCTGTATCGCCTTGGAATTCGCCGCGGATTCTGGTGAGTTGCTCAAGCATGCGCTCGCCTGCTTGGGCCCGAACCGGATTGTCCTCAATCCATTTGCGGATACGCTGCTCAAGGGGTGCTGCTTCTACATCTGGGGGTACTACTTTGGTCATGGTTATGTGCGTTCCTTAAGCGTTGTGTTGAAACCAATATAGGGAGACCGGCGCACAAAAAAAATGGGTAAAATTTCACCCCGAGACTAAAGTTTCCCCTGAGATTGCCGAGAACTCTCTCATTGAGGGGGGTGCGTCATGACGAATCTTAGGCCAAGTATTGAACTTTGCTCACTGTCGGTGCTTGGAGAACTAATCCTGTTGGATGAGGGATCCGCGTCAAAAATCTTTTCAGAACTCTGCGGGATGGATCGCGAGACCGGCCTATGTGCCATCCGCACCTTCCAAAATCAGATCAAACGCGACGCTCGATGGCTCGATGTTCTCGACCAAATCACCGAGCAGACCGTTCGCGACAATCCACAAGCGGTGCTCAGTCTGCTAACCGACGGCTTTGGCCTCTACGAACTCGACGCAATGGATGTACTAATTCGCCTCTGCTATCTGGCTACCGATAGCGGCGCGGAAATGCGGCTCAACTAAGACGCTACCTTACAAGCACCTACATCCCTCTTGCAAGGAGTTCGGTGAAGGTGTTGAGTGCCACCTCGTCTAGGCGCTTCGGCGTCACTCCATAGCGAAAATGGTCGAATCCGATATTCTTGCAGATCTCTGCTTGGAGAAACTCCTGGATAGTACGGCCCGTGATGCGTTGGAGAACTTCTCCTAGGACAAATCCCCCAGTGAGTGCGTGATATCCGAAGCGCCGCTCTGGTCGCCAGACGGGCTTGGCATTGCACAGTAGCTCCATGACCTCTTCTGGGTCGGTTAGCAGACTCGGGTTCGCAAGTTCGGCCGGAATATTTGGAATGCCCGCACGATGCGTCAGCACGTGGCGAACGGTTATCCACCATTTTTCGTAGGTGCCGAATTCGGGGATGTACTCGCAGACCGGGTCGTCGAGGTGAATCTGGCGCCACTCATCAAGCAAGTGGATGAGCATGGCAGTGACCCTCTTGGAAGCGGAGAAGAGGTTGTGCAAGTGAGTCTGGAGGTGCACGCCTAAGTGCGTTCCCGATGGGTCGTCGACACCATTGCCACGAGTGTGACCGATGGCCGATCGATGTTGATCGAATTTCTGGCATCCGGTACTGGCGTGTCAAGATCGTGCCTCGAACGCTTGTTGTTACTCCTCGCCACCATGCCTCTGGGGCAACATCTTTCAATGGTCCAACCGACTCGACATTTCCCGCCCACGCTACGACAGAGTTCGGAGCGCCAAACTTGGTGCTCGCTTCGTGTAGTGCGGTCTTGAACCTCAGCAGTGGTGACGTCTGCCGGCCAGCTGTGCGCGCTCGTAGTGTCAACCAGAAAACGGGGACTATAGGCAGGGGCGTAGGGCTACCGCCCTAGGATGAACTCCATTGCCTCGAGCGCTTCGCGCATGTCGGTCTCTCCCGAGTAGACATAGGGGGAGAAGCGAACGGAGCCCGCAACGGCCTGAGCCTCGAAGTAAGGGTGCGCGCAGTGGGTACCAGACCTAACCATGATCTTGCGTGGTCGACGGCGTGGGACTTCTTCGACAAATGGACCAAGGACGGGACGTTTGACGCGATGCTGTGCAGACTGCGAACTCTTGCGTTTCGGCACGACGCGGACCCAGATGAACTCTGGTGCATCGATGGCACATCGATTCGAGCCGCACGTTGCAGTGCGGGTGGGGGAAAAAAATGCAGACCCAGACAAACCAGCGGATCACGCTCTGGGGCGGCCGAGAGGGGGATTTGGTACGAAAATCCATCTTCTGTGTGACGCTGACGGAAATCCGCTCCATTTCCATCTCAGTCCTGGCCAAGCACACGACTCCACGATGCTCGACACCGCGTTGGAAGGTACCGATGCCGAACTTCATGACGAAGACGGCGTCGCCCTCGCGCGGCCACTGAAGCGCGCCGGTGATAAGGGTTGCCGCGCCAACTAAAGCGACGATTACCTACTGGATGAGTTGGGCAGCACTCGAGTCATCCCAAGCAAAACCGGCGAAGCTCGCGACCTTAGACCGGTAACATTCGACAAGCGATCCTATCGCAGGCGAAGCACTGTCGAGTGGCTGATAGGT
>JAAEPE010000875.1 GCA_024222395.1 Myxococcales bacterium | reverse complement strand
GGAAACTACTCTTGCTCGAAGACGTCTTCGGGGCGTTGAGACGTGAGCAGCCGCTTCGCCCAGGTCACCAGCTGTCCTTTCTTGGCCGCGGCGATGCGTTCGCGAACCCACCCGGGCAAATCTCCGTATCGAGCCACGAAGAGCTCCTTGAAGAGATTGGCCTCGCCTTCGGCCTTGCCTTCAACCTTGCCTCTGGCCTCGCCTCGTGCTTCGCCTTCGGCCTTGCCTCGTGCTTCGCCCTCCATTCTCAGGCGGTGGATGATGCTGTCCATGGTTTGTTCCATCATCGTCGGAAACTCCTCCAAGTCGGTGATTCGCGGTGGCTCTTCGCCATCATCAGCCAGTTTCGGGCAGATCTCCTCGTTGATCATCGTCACGACGGCCTGGCGTAGCTCGTAGTCTTCAGGTCCCAGAAGATCGGAGATCGCTTTCGCCGGCCCGGGCAGGTCTTCGAAGCTCTTCGCCTGGGCCAGTTGGAGAATCCCGACCAGAGGGCTGTCTTCCCCCAGGATCTCTTGCAACGGGTACCGCTTGACGTCGATCAGGCGATAGCTCCAAGGATCCGTGCCATCGGGAGCCTCCGGTAGCGTCTTCACTTCGTCTGAAAGCGAGGTCGCCACCTTCCAGACCCGCTCACCAGTATAGAACACCAGCGACAGGATGGGCGGTAGCTTATTGTCGGGCACCAGAGCGTCGCGCCGCAACAGGTCCTGCCAGGCCAGGAGCTTGTAGCCGGAGGTGAACAGCGACATCTTCGGCCGTGGGTTCGACTGGTGCTCGATGTGGAGATAGAAGAAGAACCAGTCGAGCTTCTCCTCCTCCGGGCAGCTGTAGGCAACGCGCCACAGCACGTCCTGCTCGCGGCGCAGCAGCTCCGGGCTCAGGAGGCGCTCGGGGACCTTCTCCAGGGTGGAGAAGTCGAGACGCTCGACCCAGTCGCCGCCCAGAAGCAGGCGGATCATGTCGGCGATGATGCGCGGAAAGAAAAATATGAGGCGGTGGGTCTTGTCGTGCTCTTCGGCCATCTTGCCCCTCGCGGCGGTGTCTTTGCGCACTTCTCCATTGAAGGCTGCTCTCAACCTTATATAAGACGCAAGACTGCCTTCGATTCTGCCGAGGACGCCTTGACCAATGCATCTGGCTCGCGGATAGTGGCACCGGCGATGGCACGGGGAGCCACCAGTTGTCCGCCTGCGTATTCCGACGATTCCGACCACCCATTCCAGGGCAAAGCGACCAGTAGTCTGAGCGAGTTGATGCAGGGGGCCTCCTCGGGTCAATAGTGGTCGGCTTGCCTGTTCACCACGGTCAGAAGCGTGGTGACGTCGGCGGTGTTGCCCGGCCACATCTCGCAGCAGATCGGGGCTCCCTGATCATCGATCACGGCGCCTACGATCATCTGCTTGAGATCGCCGCCGGCCCCAGGGTTCGGCTGGCAAGCGTTGGCAGGGTGCCCTTCTTGAATTCGCTGAGAATCAGGAGTTTCTCGGCAAAGCGGGATCCAGAGGCCAGCAGAGAGTCGAGCTGCCCGGACTCTCGGAGTCGATCGGCCCGTCCGAGTGTGATGAGCACGCGCTGTTTCGATCGGCCGTCTTCCCAACGATTCTCGACAATCTGGAGATACTCGCGAGGCCCGGATTTTTTGACTCGGAAGAACATGGTTACCTCCAAAGGACACCATGATTCTATCCATGAGTACCGGCGAAGTCAATAATTGGCCAGTGGACGTGGCACCATGATTTCGACTGTTTTCAGGGGAAAACCAGCTCTGATCCGCGTAAGTCCTTTAGAATCAGTACCCGAGTTTTTTCAAAAAACCCCAAACTGTAGAAGATGAGTTTGGGTCCG
>JAAEPE010000874.1 GCA_024222395.1 Myxococcales bacterium | reverse complement strand
TCCTGGTCAATGTGCCTGATCACACCCTGCGTGACCGGTTTCAGAGCATCGAATTCCGGCAGCTTCTCCCACAGGCCAGCGTAACTGGCAACTTTCATTCCTGGCTCTTCGCAGTCTTTGGTGGTGTAAAGCCCGACCGGATAGTTTTCAAAACCAATCGCCGGTCGGTCCGGGCCTTTGCCGGGTGGTAGCCAAGAGACCGATTTGAAGCGTCCGGTCCCCAAAAGGGCGAAACGCTCGCCGCCTTGGCCGGTTTCACTAACCCATTTCTGGGCATACCCCCTGCCTGTGTGGACAGAAACCAACTCTTTGCCGTCGTGGCTGTACATCGCCTTGAGCGCGCGATCATCGGTGTCGTACACACTCCGCCGAGGGACCAACGTCTGTTTCTTTCCCGACGCCAGGTCCCATTGGTTGATGAAACCCTCTTGGCTTCCCGACGCGAGCCGTTTGCCATCCGGCGAGAAGGCCAGCGACAATACCCGGCCCGGCATGCCCTCGGAGAACTCATCAAGATAGGGGATAGAGTTATGCGTCTCGATAACGATATTTTCGACAGGGGCGATACGGGAATCGAGCGTACGCAGCGTCTCGCCGGTGCTCGCGTCCCACAGC
>JAAEPE010000873.1 GCA_024222395.1 Myxococcales bacterium | reverse complement strand
CGGTATCTTCTTCCCTATTCTATGGGAGGGTGTCAAGGGCGTATGCCTCGCCGTATCGAGCGGTATGTCCACGAGGCAGTCGAAGACGAACAACGACCCGGACTACCAGCACAGTATGGGGGGCATCCCCGAGCCGGATTGGCTTTACTTCGAGGCCTTCTTCTACGCGCACGCGGTATTCGGAAATTTCTCGGTATTCCAGGATGAGAGGCTTGGGAAGCCCATTGGCTTCCTTCTCGACGTATTCGACACGCTATGCACCGGGCGAGGTATCGTCGCCTGGAAAGCCAACCTCTTCGTCCACCCGGGCCAGTGGGTGTATAGCAGTATGCGGTATTTGCTCGGTCAGCTCGGTATGCCCATTCATGCGGAGGTCGTATCCGGCCTCTCCTACAGGGCCCTCGCCACCTTGGACGTATTGATTGCGTATCACGCGGCCTTCATGGGTACGGACCCGCAGAAAATGGCCATTTGGAACGTATCCCCTGAGGTCGGCCCAGAGATGAAGTATCCGCGTCAAGACCAGTGGTGGTGGTTGCCCGTATGGCGGTCTTTTGGTCAGAGCGACGAGTATCCGAACATGCTCGATTACCCGGCCTTGCCGCCGCAGGTCCACAACGTGCTCGCGTTAGCACTGCCGTATGCGAGCCCCGGCTCTCCCGCCAGCAGGCGTATCGGCAATATCATTGGCCATTTGGGAGCGCACGGGTATCAGCCAGGCCCGCACCTGCGTCAGCCAGGCAGTCATGTACACAAGCGTATTTGCGACGTCGCAGACGACGAGTCGCCTTAGTATGCTTTGTGTATATTCATAGTGTGACTGGACCTGTTTGCGAAAGCAGGAGAAAGTATGAGCAATGCATGCGTCATCCTTGGGACTGTATAACAGCAGAAACAGACAACATTGCATCGCAGCGGGACAGCCATCGGGACAACCATCGGAACAACCATCGGGACAACCATTTGGACAAGCATCGGGATAACGATCGGGACAACCATAACCATCAGGACAACCATCGGGGCAACCATCGAGACAACCATCGGGACAACGATACCTTCTCTCTTGTGTCCTCCCACATCCCTCAGGAAGTTGCCCTAAAGATGTGACCGACTCCTCTCTCTCCTTCTCTATGTCTCTCGCTCTTTCTCTGCTTCATATCTATCATACGTAACACATGTACTTGTGTAATCGCACATTTTCCCAGGAATTTGCCCCAAAAATGTGACCAACTATCTTGGCACTGCGTACCATCTCACGTGTACCGTGTACCACATCTTCTCAGGTTGCCTCACACATGTGACGAATCTCTTTCTATCTCTCTCTCCACTGGCTCTCTGTCTTGCTCTCTCTCTCTCTGTACTATGTATGTCATACGCAACAAATGCACCATGCGGGGCACATGCGGGGCCCAAACAAGTGATCAACCTCTGTGGGTGTGTACTCCACGCCAGTGTAGTATCCACGATCGTCCGCGCGCCACGAAGTGAAGTGTCCTGACGTCATAGGGCGGGAAGCTGGGTGTGGGTGGTTCCCGAGAGTCGTGTGGATGTTTGGTAGAGCTTGCATTGCCCCCCCACGAAGTGG
>JAAEPE010000872.1 GCA_024222395.1 Myxococcales bacterium | reverse complement strand
GATCCTTCTTAGCCTCGTTCCCCTAGTTGCCGCGGCCTGCACCAGTCCCGATACGCTCTACTGCGACGACGATACGCCCTGCACCGACCCCGACCGTCCCTTCTGTGACTTGACTGGCGAAGAGCTCGCGGCCAATGGCATAGGTCGCACTTGCATCGCCGATCCGGGCTCCGTGCAAGTTCCGGATGCTGGCAATATCGTTCCCGATGCGACGGTCATGTGCACCGCGTCCTCTCAGTGCTCTGATGAATTGCCTATTTGTCGCGACGACAAATGTGAGTTCTGCGTGCTCGGTGCTACCGGCAATGCGTAATGTTCCGATCGTAACGCGGAGCTTGGCATTTGCGCAGCAGATGGCTCTTGCGTGCAGTGCGGCAGCAATAGTGATTGATCTGGCACGGCTCCAATCTGCCACAGCGGGACGGGTGGCTGTCAGGCTTGTGGTGAGCACAGCGAGTGCGACTCAGCTGTCTGCGACAACGATACCGGAGCCTGCCTAGACAGCGGTGATATCATCTACGTCGATAGCAACAATGGCACGGATGGCGCGGGCTGTGGCGACGGCCTTGGCAATTCCGCTTGCCAGCATCTAGATGGCCCCTTTTTTTCGCTGTCGCAAAAGCTGCCGATGATCGCCAGCACATGGTGCTCGCCCCGGGCAGCTACGTCGAGAACGTGAGCATCAGCGATACAACGCTAAATATCATTGGCAACGGTACGCGAATCTTCCCTCCCGGCTTTGTTCCTGGTTCACCTTTCTCTGTCTTGTTGGGCGCCGATGTTAGCTTGGAAGACGCCATTCTCGAAGGTGGCAATTCGGTAGGAATCGGCGTCGGCCTCGGCTGCTCGTCTTCGTCTCTACGGCTTATCGATGTAACGGTTCGAGGCAACGACTACGCGGGTATCACTGTCGAGAATTGCACCCTGCGGCTCACGGATCCGACGATTCGCGGCAACGCCCAAGAGGGCATCCAGCTCCGCACAGGATCCGTGCTCACCCTGCGCGGCAGTGGAATCTTGGACAGTGGGTTTCACGGCCAGCACGTTACCTCTTCGGCCGTCGACATTCGCTAATCGAGATTGATGGGCAACGAGACCGGTGGTCTCCATCTATTCGGTAGCTCGTTTGTGGTCGAGAACAATTCCATTGTTCAGAATGGCAACCTCACCTCTGCTCCTGGCGATCCGACAGGCGGCATCGTTGTCGAGAGTATCCCCGGAGCTCCGATCATGCCCCAAGACATTCGCCACAACACCATCGCCGACAACCTGGCCCCAGGTGCGGCGGGCTCCGCCGGTCTGGTGTGCAACACCGGCGCTGGCACCGGTGCAGTTCAGTGCGATAGCAGCATCAGAGGAGGCAATGAGCGGCCAGGTGAAGATGTTCAAACGAGCGGAAGCTGCGCCATTCTCTACTCAAACGTCACCGGTATCACAAGCGGAGCGGGCAATGTCTCTGTAGCGCCCATCTTCGTTAGCACTGCTACGCGCGACTACCACCTTGCAGCGGTCTCACCAGGAATCGACATTGTGGATCCAAGCAGTGCGGCTACGGTGGACATCGATGGCGATAGCCGGCCCAATGGCGCCGGCTACGACATGGGCGCGGATAAGCGTTAGACCGCAGGTGCCAGATCCTTTGGCACCTGCGGTCTAACGCTCCCAGCTTCGCCTGGCGCGGCTTTCTTCGCGCCTTCGGCGCTGTGGCCTGGTTCTTCACACCAGGTGTTTGTCCGCTTGATCGGTGGGAGCCGGCGCCGGCTACCACTTCTCGCGAATGGTCTTCTCGCCCCCCTTCTTCATCGTGAATCGATGGCTCTTTGAAACGCCCGTGGCGTCGTTGCGGAGGCGTAGTTTGTGTTTGCCTGCCGGAACCGAAAGGCTCAGTGGAGTTTGCCCGATACGTCTTCCGTCGAGGTAGACGTGGGCCCAGGGGAATGCCGTTACGCGCAAGAGGCCGGTGCCGCGAGCTCTTGTTTTGCTACCCGGATCCTTTGGTTTGTCCGTAGCACGGGGCGACTCGGGAACAACTCCGGAGTCCACAGGGTTAGGTGAAGTGCTCGCAGTTGCATCGTCGCTAGCTTGAGAGCCTACGGGCGCTGCGATCGGCGTCGCTCTCGCCTCCGCGACAGGATCTAGAGCGATGGCCGGCGCATCTTTCGCAGGCACTGACGCGATAGACGGCCCCTTCGCCTTGTCGTGCTTCTTCGTATTCGTCCTTGCGTTCCAGAACGCAAGAGCACCACCGAGCACTAACACGGAGGCAATAGCAGGAAGGGTAGAAAAACTCTTAGTCGTTCTTTCAGGGGCCGCGTTCGGGTCTTCCTGAGTAGCCATCGCTGTCGCGGAGTCACCAGCCGCAGGAAATGCCGACCTTGCGTCGTTCAGAAGCGCTTGCACCGACTGGTATCGATCGTCGGGAGCTTTGGAGAGCGCCTTGGCGACGATGCCAGTCCACTCCGGGGCTGCATCGCTTCGCATATCGCCAAGCTTTGGCGGCACCTCGCTAATGTGTTTGAAGATGAGCGAGGCGAAGGTCTCGCCTTGGAATGGTGGAGAACCTGCGAGCATCTGGTAGAGCATGACGCCGAGGGAGTAGACGTCGGTGCGGTGGTCCGCCTCGAGAGTCTTGCCCTGTGCTTGCT
>JAAEPE010000871.1 GCA_024222395.1 Myxococcales bacterium | reverse complement strand
TGCCACTCTTCGGCCTGGGCCAGTCGCTTCACAACGGTCGGTGGCTCCAACTTCTTGGGACGTAACCGCTTTCTCGCCTTGTCGAAGTCGATTACGTAGCCGCACTCGAAGTTCGTACTTGAGGTCGCCTCGGGGAGCCAAGAGAGTCCCATAGTGGGAGAAACGACCGAGTGGTTAACACACTCGGTTTTAGCCTCCGTTGATCGGTTCAACGATGACAACCCGCTCGACGTTCCCAATAACGGGGGAACATGTCCAACGTGCAACCACAACGATTGTTTTGGGCAGCTGGACGACAACGAAGATCGCTGGTCTTGCTTCAGCTCCGACCATCAGTACGACTCTGGAGGCTGCGGTATTCAAGGTGATGCCTGCTGGCACGGCGATGCGCTCGATTTGGAGGCGTATGAACGAAACCTATCTCGCGCCAAAGTCTTGCTCACAGGTGGCTTGAGGCTAGCTTCATCCCACCCATGACCAAAGAACTGAAAGGATACAATACTATTCTTAGGTTGAATCTTGACCCAATCATAAAACGCAAGAATCGACGATTCTTCAGGTCCTAGGCCTCCTAGTCTTAAGCGGATTTCTGTCACAGGTTTAAGTGGTACATGTCCAGCCATTTCAGGAGCCTCATTGCTGCGTTTTTGAGTCCAATTCTCTTTAATACTACGAGTACCTTCAACGAAGTCAAAGTAGACAAGATCAATAGGGCCTATCTTTAGATCTTTTGTTGGATGAAAGTGAAAAAATTTCCATGGACGATCTGGAGTTGTTTCTCCTCCTCTTATGAATACAACTTGTTTTCTAGGCTAGCCTCTGAAGACCAGGAAGGGGATTGCCAGCGAAAAGCCGAGGGTGCCCAGAAAGTGCACCGCGAGGATGGGCCCGAAGCTCGCCCACGGCAGTACAGCCTTCTCGGCGCTTTCCATCGGCGCTATTCGGCGAATTTCGCTTTGAGAGCCAGGGCAAGTTCAGCGGGGCTCTTGGCCCCGTCGGCGATGAAGACCTTGCTGCCGTCGACTTTGACGTAGACCGAGCTGCCGTCGGGTCGCGCCACCGCGGTGCCAAAGTCGCCGGTCTCTTCTTTGCCTTCAGGGAAGCGCTTCTTGAGGGTCGAGAGGTAGGCACCGGCAAACTCCGCCGCCTCCGCTTCGCTATCCCAAATACTGGCGGCCAGGCCGAGCAGCGCCCCGTCCTTCTCGTAGACTGCGTAGCGGTCTCCGTCCCAGCCGTCGGCGGCCTTGTCGACGTTGTCGTGCTCCCAAATCATGAAGTAGACCCGCCAGCCCAGCTCTCCCAGGACGTCGCTGTCGATCTGTTTCCAGCCTTTGGGAGCCTCGACGGTGACCTTGACCGGGAGATCGCGCTCGCCGATAAGCTTGGTCGCCGGGTGCAGCACTTGCTCGGTGGACTGGGGTGGATCGGAGTAGAGCTGGGCCACCCGATCCCAACCTCCGGCCTTGAAGGCCTCGTAGATGGGCAGGGCGCCTTTGGTGTAGGCTTCGAGCAAGGGAACCATGATGACCAGCGGGATGAAGTCCATGGCTTCCATGGACTTCTTGATGTCATCGCCCATGTCGCCGAACATGGCCGAATGTTGCTGCTGCTGCTTGCGCAGGGTTTCGATGTCCATGCTGGCCATCATCTCGAATTGAGGCCCTATGGATTTGATCGTCTCCGGGGTGAAGAGGTTCTTCTTGGCCGCGGCGAAGGCACCGTAACCGGTCATCACGAATGTTGCCTCGCCCTCGACCACGAAGCGTCGCGCGTTGAGCTCGTCAGTCGTAAAGGTGGGGGGACCATCGCCTTCGTGTCCGTAGTAGTACTTGTCCAGATCGAAGTGCTGATCTTGCAGGCCGTGGGTCAGCTCGTGGGCGCTCAGGATGTCCATGAACAAGTCGTTGTTGAGCACCATGACCATGAAGAACTTCTCTTGCTTCGGGTCGTAGTAGGCGCCGGCCTGGGTGAGCAAGGCGTCGCCGGTGACCTGGCTGATGTTGATGGGCTCTTTGAGAAAGCCCAGGTGGTACATGGCCTTGGACAGACTCTCGGCCTTTTCGGGCGGCAGATCGCGTTTAAGCTCCTGGTGGACAAACTTTCCGAAGTCCTCCTGAGTCTGATACTCGGCCTCGATCGGCTTTTTGAAGGGCAGGCCGCGCAGCTCAGCGACGCCCTCGAGGATCTTCGGGACGCGCTCGATGGCCTTGGCGACGCGCTCTTCGCGGGTCATCTCCGGCTGGGCAGGAGTGGGCTCTGCGGCGGGCTCCTGCTTGTCTGCCACCTCCTGGGGCGCCTCTTCCTGGCCTTTGGTGTCCGAGGACTTCTTGGGGCATGCAGAGAGCAGAAGAACACTGGCGGCAATGACGATGCGAAGCTTCATGCCCTGGTTATGACAGGGAAACGAGGCGCGTGGAATCGCTTGAGCAGGCTTTTCGGAGGCTATTGTTTTCTAAGTAATTGCAGGAGGCTGCGGACTTCCGTCCAGCACCAGCGGGTTCTTCATTTTCTTCTTAGCGGTGTCTGCGCGAATGAGCGCTCGGTCGGCCCAGTGGGTCCAACCGAACAAAGGGCTTGGCATTGCTCGGCATTGCGCGGCATGGCGCTTGCCACGGTCAATCATTGCTGCGCTTGGATCCCAGAAAGCTGAGCTCCGAGTCTCAGAAAGCCGGCACTGCGGCAGTTTTTGTTCCCCACTTGAAGTGCTTCTTGCCGTTCTGGGCCCTCGAAGACTCCGCCAGACGAATTGGCACATGCCCTGCAAACCAGCTTGGCAGACAAAGATTGGAATATCATATGAACATAACCTTAACAATCTGGCGTGCGGCTATCTGCATAGGCTTGGCCTTCGGCACGAGCGCCTGCGAACCCACCGTAGGGGCACCTGACAGCGGCGGAAACGCAACGCTCGATGGCGGCGGCGGCTCCGAGGATGGCGGCCGTGAAGACGACAGCGGGTTACCCGACGCCTGTGACGACTTGACCGCAGATGCCTGTGAGGCCCGCGACGACTGCACCCTGCACGATGATGGCTGTCGCGACAGTCAAAACGACGAATGTACCGACCTCGACGCCGACCAGTGCGCAGAACGCGACGACTGCTTTGTCGATGAGACCGGCATATTCCCCCAATGTGCGTCCAATGAGGCCGCCGAATGCGACGTGCTGGACGAGGCGTTGTGCATCGGACGTAACGACTGCGCCTGGCTGGG
This sequence comes from Myxococcales bacterium, assembly GCA_024222395.1. Taxonomy (GTDB): domain Bacteria; phylum Myxococcota_A; class Polyangia; order Haliangiales; family Haliangiaceae; genus NORP324. Next base: position 4,285 of record JAAEPE010000871.1, on the reverse strand, counting down.
CGATCGCTGCGAAGCGGATGGGGCAACATCACCGAACTGCATTCCCCCCACCACCCCAGAGAGACTTGTTCTCGTGGAGGACGGCGGCTCCGTAGTGGGCCGGACAACAAGCGCGATCGCCGCTGATGATGTTGACCGAGACGGATGTCGCGACGTTGTTGCGTTGGTCACCAGCAACGGCGGAACGAAGCTTAGCCTGGTCGTTGCTTGGGGTGATCAAACAGGCGAATGGAGCGAACGCTGGACCCAGGTTCTCAAGGAAGTGAATTTTCCGCCCGGAGGCATACCTTGGCTAACTACCCGTGACAGCTCGTCGAGCGTCGTAGACGTTGGGGACTGGAACAGTGACGGTTTTCTTGATGTGGCTACCGCAAGTGGCGTTGCGCTTGGCGGACTGGATCGAACGATGGTCTGGCACCCACTTCCAGGAGATGTTGTAGACTCCATGCCTCCGCCGGCGGCGTTCGTTAAGCTTGATACAGATGACACTGTGGAGCTTCTCCGCGGGACCGCCGCGGGACTTGAACGCTGTACCTATAACGACGGCTGCAATGCCCTCGTCGGAGCAGTCGGCGATTTCCCGGTTACGGATTTCGTTGTGGCCGATCTTGACCGAGATGACCGACCGGACATACTGGCCGGCCGAGATATGGAAGAGAACGTCGCTCCCGATGGGACGCTCTTGGTGAAAACCTGGCTCTGGTCGAGTCGCACGGACTGGAGCACATCTGTCGCAATAGCAGGGATGCACACCTTGGATTTAGAGGTCGCGGATGTGAACCAAGACGGTTTTCCGGATGTCGTCTCCCAGATCAAGGAGTATGTCTCCGACTTTCCCTCTGATACGGAAGTCTGGATCAACAAGCCCGGTGGACTTGAGAAAACGCAGAGGATGCACAATTCTCATAATCACAATGATGCGATGTCCGTCACTGACGTTGATGGTGACGGCTGCCCTGACTGGCTCTTCATCGGTGTCGATATACCATTCGTTGATCTGCGTTGGGGAAACTGCTCGACCTTCGGTCCTGATAGTCCTTCGCTGCTTATCCCTTCTCAAACGGGGATCGGAATCCAGTTCATGGACGTGACCGGAGACGGTACCAAGGTGATCGTGATCCGGAGCTGGTTCGAAGGTGGTCGAAGCGGGCTGCAATTCGTTCCGGCCCCCGTACGCATGTGATCCGCCGCCGAAGAAGACGCTCACCGCGGGCGATTGCGTGAATGGTCTCGGTTGGCGGATTGCATCACCGATGCAGCCGGAGCATTGCTGCATGAATGAGGGGCAGGGCGTCGCAAGAACGCGCAGATGAGTATTCGCCACACACAGCACATCCGCCTGCGCGATGCTCTTCTTCATTTTGGCTCTCTTTCGCTAGAGAAGGTTGTTGTTGGATGCCTGACTGCTGCTGTTGCCATGGCAGGCTCACCTTTCCATCGACTGGACTCAATGCACTGAATTATCACGACTCTTGAGTGGCACACATCTGGCATTAGTCGATGAGCATGAGCCAGGACCACTTAATACCAATTTCATCTGCTTTGTGTGCGCTGTTGCTTGCTGCCTGCTCCCAGAGCGCGCATTACCAACAAGACTGGGGCACCGACGACATCGTGAGTGGCAAGAGCGATGGCCTGAGCGATGATGCGAAGCCAATAGCTTTTGGCGATACAGTTGATGGAAGCGTGAGCTCGACATCAATTGAGCTCTATGCCTTGGATCTGCAAGCTGGAGACGCCCTCGAAGTGGTTATGGAGACCACCAGCGGAAACCTAGCCCCTCACGCGACGTTGCACTTGGGCCTATTTTCGACCGTCCACTCGAGTTCATTCGCAGTCAACGGCGCCGTGCTCACCAAGACCTATGTGGCGACATCGACTGGCACGCACATCATCGCTGCCCGTGCCTTCCAAAACCAAGGAGCTGGAGAGTACTCGTTGACAACGACCTGCACCGGCGGTCCTTGCAGTGGAGCTTCTCCGCCCCCGATCGTTGACGATCTGACTGAGGGAGATATCGATTTCTGTCTCGAAGAAGCGCTTGCCTGCTCCCTCAACGAGATCAAGAGATTCAACGGCCGTGTCGGACCGGCAAGAGCCCGTAACGCCCTCGATGCCTGCATGGAACAGACTGCCGCTGCGACCGGAATAGCCTGCGCCGACACCTGTGATTCTCCGATATTGATTCTCGGATTTGGCGAAGCCGCATTCGTGTGTGACCAAATTGTTGAAGACCTACAGTTCTACGCCGATCAATCCGACGCTTGTGAGCAAGTTCTCGACGACTGTATGGAGATTTGCACCGATAGCGCATCAGTGGACGGAATATTCTCGGTTTGCTACTCCTTTGGGTTCAATAGTACCTGCCCCTCCTATGCCTTAACGAGAAGTGAATGTGGGGGCCCATTCGATGAGGGCACAGATGAGGATTGCCATCTCTTGTGCGAGTCCACCGACGGAGCCATCATGGATGATCTCGACACGATCTGTGAGGACGACTGCGGTCCACGCCCGGACGTCCTCGATGACTTCTAGACTGCCGATCTCCATGAAGCCGATCACAGCCTACCGGCCGGGGACGACCCACGCATGTTCAAAGGCATAACGTAATCTCTTCTTCCTAGCAGGCTGTTTTGTGATCGAAGAACGTCGATGATCGTAGATGTATTGGAGCTAGAAGAGGCTGGCCTCGCAATCGGCACCGAGTCCCACAGAACTCATCTCTATCGCGCTGCTGTCTGTCTTGAGAAAGACGGACAACGCGGGCCAGCTGTTGCAATTTACGATGCCCTAATTGTCCTCTATACGAACACTCTCCAATCATCGTGGGCTTTGAACAAGGCGGCACAGCTCTATGAGTCCATGGGGTTCTTCGGGAGAGCTGCGAGAGGCTATGAGCGCCACTCTAAGGCCCGGGCAAGTGACAGACTCAATCTACTCCACAAGGCGGTGACGTTTCGTTTGGCCCTAGAGCACGATCGACAAGCAGAAGCCGATACGACTCTGCTCATCAAGACACTCCTGGCTAGTGGGCAAGAGGGGAGGGCGGCGAAGGCGGCCCTTGCCCTAACCCCGGTGTTCCAACGTCGTGGACGGGTTGCTGAGCGAGACTATCTTAGAGAGTATCTGCGGCGCTTTGGCCGAAGGAGCAGCAAGAAGGCAACCGCTCCTATTCGTGCCAGGCTTGCCGAGCTTCGCTGGGGCGACCATCAGGGTTGGAGGAAGTCTTCGAAATTCGCGACGAAAGGAGAGCGCGCAAGCGCCAGTCGTCTGAAACGAGGGAGGTGTGGGAGCCGGTATTCTCGGGAAAGCCCATCATCGACCGCGCCAATATTGAAACACATACACCGACGCACCGACGTGCCCGAAACGCGGAGCCTAACTTCGCTGCTAGGCTGAGCAGCTAGCCGTTCTGGGCTAGCTGTCTTCTGGGGCCGCCTCAAATACGACAACGGTACGATCCGATGCGTAGAGCTCATCAGGAGTAACGATGCCCGGGAACCAACCGTCGAGATCGATACCTGCCGCGTCCAGATAGGACCGATAGACAAGCATCGAACAGTACAGTCCCTCCTTCGGGTCTTCTTCGATATCGATGGGAGGAAAGACATAGGGAATACTCTCAAACGAAAGTCCTTTGTCGACAACGTCCTTCTTGAGCTCTGGCGAGAGTGGTTCCCCGTCTTCGCCAACAACTCGCAATACCGCCAGCTTGGTATCAGTGTAGTCCGAGAGATAGTACTGCTTGTTTTCTACGACTCGGACATAGGGTGGGTAGGCCTCGACAATCGAGATACCCGTCGCTTTATCATGGCCGGTCACCAACATGGCATGGCAGTAGCGAAACTGAGTAAGGAGATTCTCTGCCCAACCGAGGTAGTCACATCCTCGTTCGGCGTTCTTGTTGGTCAGAATGATGTCTCCGACTTCAACCGAAGGAACAAAGCTCAGATCAGCCTTGTCTTCGTAGGCATCGCCAGACTCGTACTCAGCAGAACAGCCAGTCTAGCCTCCTGAGCTTCCTAGGCTAGAGCTGGAACTTGTTGAACTCTTCTGCACGGGGCAAGCAGTGAGACCAAGCAGTATTGACGCCAGAAGAAACATTGGTTTCGATGTCATAGTGGGCCTATCTTGCGTGCCTCTAAGCGTCGGCGAGGCTGGAGCCGCCGAAGTCGAATTGTCGTGACAGCAGCCAGATGTCGTAGAAGTCTTTCATGCGGCTGTTGAGAGTGCCGAGGTGAACCATGGCCTGGAACTTCTCGGCGATGACGGTCTCTCTCGGATA
>JAAEPE010000870.1 GCA_024222395.1 Myxococcales bacterium | reverse complement strand
CTGCGGCCGAACCTGATGCTGCTCCTGCCGCCGCTGCTCGTCCCCCTTCCCCGGGACCACCTCCTCGCGGTCCCGCTCGTCGTCGTTGGCGCAGGATGAACAGGCTCCGCGACCTCGACCCCGTTCCCCGGCGGTAAGGCGGTGGCGCTCCCAGGTAGGTCATCACACTCATCATCAGCTTCATCAGCTTCATCATCACTTGATGTCCATGCGTGTGGTCGCTCCCCCCATCGTTCCACATATCGATAGGCGAAGTGAAGGCGCTCTCTTCGTGTTGGGCCCGGTCTGTGCCAGTCGCGATGCAACGGGTGCTCACACTCGTGCTCCGCTGCATAACGTGATGGAATGATGAACCCACACGTCTGGCACTGCACGGCGGTGTAGCGGCGCCCACAGTTGTGGTGGTTGTTGCACTCTTGTTGTGGCATCTCGAGATCGCACCGTATGCACTTAAACGGCTCATTTTGTGCAGCAGGAGGGCCCGGTGTGTCTGACCAGATCGGATCGGACTCCTCGGCGCTCTCTTCGTCGCTGCTCTCCTCTTCGCGGGACCGGGGCTGGTGCTGCTCCGACTCGCCAACAATAACTCGGCGACGTTGGAGCTGCACTGGCCCCTCTCTCTCG
>JAAEPE010000869.1 GCA_024222395.1 Myxococcales bacterium | reverse complement strand
CTTCAAAGGCCTAGGATCCTGAAATAGCGGTGAATGAAGGCAAGCTTGACCATGCCTCCAAAGTTGATCGCGGTCTTCTCAGATCTGGTTGCGATGCGTCGCGACTCTTTGAGCCAACCTATCAGGCACTCGACAATGCTTCGCCTGCGATAGGATCGCTTGTCGAATGCTACCGGTCTAACGTCGCGAGCTTCATTGGTTTTTGCAACGCGCGGCTCGAATCGATGTGCCATCGATGCACCAAGGTTCATCTGGGTCCGCGTCGTGCCGAAACGCAAGAGTTCGCAGTCTGCATAGCATCGCGTCAAACGTCCCGTCCTTGGTCCATTTGTCGAAGAAGCCCCACGCCGTCGACCACGGGCCATACTCGCCAGGCAGGTCTCGCCACGGCGCGCCTGTACGCAAGACCCAGAAGATAGCGTTGAGAATCACGCGACGGTTGCGGTGGCGACGACCGGTCTTGCAATTGCCGGTGGGAAACAGGTCGGCGACCGTCTCCCATTGTGGGTCGGTCAGTTGGTGACGGGGCATGCGTCTTTGAGACATGCTCTCTACAGATCACGCGATCCCGATTCAGGCAAGAATTTGGCCTCTATTCGGAAACCAGACAGAGCCTAGTAGCGGACGGGACAATCAACATTCCAGCGGGCGTGCAATATGAAATTGCCGGGGCCTATAAGAACCAGAAACGTTCTGAGGACAAACTCCGGATCCTTGTTTCCTTGGCCATGGTGATTGTCTTCCTGATTCCCTACATGCAATTTCGCACGGTGAGCACAGCACTTATCATCTTCTCTGGCGTCGCTCTTTGTGTTGCAGGGGGCTTCTCGCTCATCTGGCTGTATAGCCGCCCGTGGTTTCTCGACTTCTATGCCTCTCGGCGAGTTGCCCGGCTCAACGCCAAGCGTGCCCCGCAAACGACTGAGCGCAAACAACCCTCAGCGACTCGGATGAGCGGCTGCGTGCCATGTTGCGTGAGTGGCTCGCCTCCCAGGCGAATCAAGAAAACACAGAGCAAACTGCCCCCTCGACAACCAAAGCCTAGCTAGAATTCTGCTGTGTTGGCCACTGAGTCGTGCGAGTGGGTGGCCCGAATCTCCCCCGTTTTGAAGCAGAACGGGGACAATCGCGCTTGGCTGAGGCGTAACGCCAACGTGACGTCATGAAGCTAAAGTGACTGCGCCCGAGCGAGCCTCCACCGTCGAAGTGACACCAACATCCCTTGCCGAGATTGATAGTGCGGAAGCTCGCATGGATGAGGCATTTCGGGATTTGCAGTTTGCCAGAGAGAACGGCGCGTTGTTGGTGGATACTGCGCCCACGGGGCGGATGCCCGCAGTGCAGGAAGCAGAAACGCAAGTGCGCCTACACTCGGGGAAGAGCTTTCGGGAATCAAAGGCGAGCGCCAAGCCCAATAGGAAGAAGCGGGATAGCGTCCGTGCTACGAGCTCAGACGATTCGCTCTCTGGCCTCTAGGAATTGTTGTGAGTGGAGGGCTTGCGTCGCCTACCGGATATGACCTCCTCGCATGACTCATCCGTACTCATCGCCCTAGACGAACTCCGCCAAAACGAGAGGCGACGAGTTCTGCGGGAGTCGCGAGAGTATCAGGAGATGGCGGCGGTAGCATGAAGGCAGGCTGACGCAGCTGCCAAGCGCCGACTGAGGCGAATAGATACGCAGAAGAACTCGCAGATCTTCGCAGGCGAACTGAGACCGAGGCTGAACAACGGGCCTTTCTCGAATCTGAGATTCAGAGCTTGCGGGCTGCAGCACAGCTTCCGTGGATACCTGCTCAGGTTCCGTCGCCAATTGCTGAGGTGCGCACTAGCAATCCTCACCACCTGCTTTGGACCGCCGCGTTGCTCGTATCCTGTCTTGGAGTCTTTGTTGCGACCTACTCTCCCTCTCCTGGAGCAACCGATTCAGTGGCTCACGAGTCAACCCCCGTCATTGTTGCATAGAACGACTGTCCTGCCGCGGAGACACCTACCGTGAAGCGAGCCGAACCACTCATCTCGGCGGCCCCCTCTGAAGAGCCAAGGACGGTGGTGCAACGCCCAAAGAAGCCTCCTGAACAGCCACGGCAGGCTCGAAAGGGGAGAGAGGCCGAGTCGGAGACGATTATTGAGATCGAGGCATGCGTCGGACCTCTCTGCTTTCGCCCCGAGTAGAGCGAACGTTCTGGTTCTTCTGGAGTTGTGGCGCTCTTGGTAGGGAGCCGAGCATCCGCGGAGATCTCATCGGCTGCTTGGCCTCGCCTCTCCTGAGAAGTATTCGCCCTGCCCGCTTCAGGGCTTCAGGTGCCGGTCGAATCTCGCAGAGAACCATGGCGACCAGTGGCAATGCTCTACAAGGACCTGGGATTACTCAGAATACGGCAATCCGCCTATGGATGATCGTTTCGAGCGTTTGTCCGGGGCTGGTTGCCGGTGTTTGCTTCTCCTTTGGCAACAATCGCGTCGGTCTGATTGCAACGATCGCGGCCATTGTTGGCATCTTCTTGCCTTCGATCGTGAGAAGGATGGGGCTGCGGCGCGGCGGCGCGCTCGCCACGGGCACGCACGTACTATGCGTGCTTGCCGGCGCAGTCTTCTGCGGAGGCCTCAAGGCGCCATTCCTACCCTTCCTGGTTACGTTCCCGCTTTGGATGGTTCTAGCCTCTGGGCGGACGTGTGCCCTGATCTTGGTCTGCGGGATCATCGTTGGGCTTGCGGCGCTTGGCGTTGCAACAAGTCTCGGATGGACGGTCGGTGAGCTTTCGCCGGCGGTTGCGTTGAGTGTTCATGCTACTTCGCTCGCTGCGGTCGCGGGCATTGTCTTCGTCATTGCAACACTTCTCTGGCGAGCGCACGAGAGTGTCCAACAGGAGCTCATCGCGAGTTTGAGCATTGCTGACAGAGAGCGTTTGCGAACGCGAGAAGAGCAAGCAACGCTAGCGGCTACCCTCGTCGGCGTCCGCCAATTGCTGGCCGCCGCCAAGGAGGGCGACCTAGAAGTGCGTGTCCCGCCGGTACGCGATGCGGGTACTGCCCGTGACATCAGTCGCGACCTCAACGAACTCATGGCCGTAATCGAACAGCACAACGCGGACATCTCGCAGTGCATGGAGAAAGTCAGAGATCGTGATTTGCGCACTCGTTGGACGTCATCCGCCAAGGGCGGGCACGCGACGCTGCAAGGCAACTTCAACGAAGCACTATTGCATCTCGAAACCGCGATTGGCAGTGTTGCCAAGGCGACAATCGACGTAGCCGGGTACTCTCATGAGCTATCGCTGGGCAGTGAGGAACAGCTCCATGCCTCTGAAGTTCGGAGCGACAGAATCGTGAGTATATCGGGGAAACTCTCAAGCATCGCAATGGGGGGACGTCATGTGGCCGGCCGAGCAAACGCGGCAATGGATCTTGCAGAGCAGAACCGCTCGGCGGTTGGAGCCGGGGCCGAGAGTCTCATGCGAGTTTCTAAGAGCATCTCCGAGATGAGCGCACAGACCGAGGACGCAAAGCAGATCATTCGCACGATCAACGAAATTGCTTTCCAAACCAATCTCCTGGCACTAAATGCGGCGATTGAGGCGGCACGTGCGGGTGACGCGGGCTTAGGGTTTGCGGTTGTGGCCGAAGAGGTGCGCGCCCTGGCAAGACGCAGCTCCCAGGCCGCCAAAGAGACTTCCGCCGCCATGCAGCGAACGGCCGAGCAGGCAAAACTAGCCGCTTCAGACAATAGTGACCTCATCGCGCGTTTCAAGTCGATTGAGAACAACATGCAGGGCGTGCACAGTGTGATCGTGGAGGTCGCCACCAGTGTCGATGAACAGGCCACGACTCTCGTGCATATCGATGCCGACCTAGGTGGCCTCTCTACAAGTGCAACGCAGGACGCACAGACCAGCAAAGACAGCATCGAGACTATCAACAGACTTCGGGAATCCACTCAGGTCTTGGTGCGACAGGCTGCTCAGTTTGCGACAAGTGATGGAGGGACGCGAGGCTCCTGATATTGGACGGCACTCTTGCGCTTGTGAGGGCTATGCAGGCGTGGCTAGCAGCTCACCTACAACATAACGCCCAATCGCCAGCGAGCCGGTCATGCCGGGCGAGTCGATTCCAAGTGCGTGAATGAATCGGGGGTGGCGCTTGTCTTTGGCTAGGTGCCAGTCGAGTTGTCCCTGCATGCGAGATTGGATGCCCGCTTGGTGTAACTCGATGTCGGTCACCCGCACGCTTGGGAAAAACTCTGAGACGCCTTTATGAAAGTACTCGGGCGGATAGAGACCGCTTGCGAGGTCGTCTATCTCGATGCCCGCTCTGATGGCCGGGCCAATAGTCGTGGTCTTTGCGATGCAGCCTTCGTCGTCGAGAGTGGGGGTAAGGTGAACTCCGACGGTCTCTGTAATGCTGCCTTCGCCCAAGAGACGCTGGAATTCATCGTAGGATACCTCTGCCCGTGTTCCGTCTGGGTAGTAGCCTGAGGGAACCGGGTAGATGTTGCGCCCGCCAAGTGCGAGGTCTGCTCGTTTGCCGCTGTAGAACTTGGCGGCTTCTCCTCGCGCGGGAACAAGGCGAACTTCAGACGTGGGATCGAGAAGCCTCGCTATGTCGTCACCGCGGTCGCCCGCAGCGGAGATCACCCAACGGACCGTGAATGCCTCGGTCTTGCCAGCACAGTGGGGCTGAATCTCAAACTCGTCGCCACGGTCCGCAATGCCTACGACTTCGGTCGCGAAGAGGTTGTGGGCAGAGCTGGCTCGCCGCAACGCCGCCAAGTAGGCCGCAGCGTCGACGACTCCCGAGGAGGGGGCGTAGAGCGCGGCAGTCGCCCGGATGTTTGGCTCCATGGAGCGCACCTCGTCTGCGCCAATCATGCGGACACCTGGCACATCGTTCTCCCTGGCTATGTTGGCGATACCATGCAGATAGCCTTCTTCGCGGGCGTCCGTGGCAACGACGAGCTTTCCGGTCTTGGCATGAGGGACTCGGTGTTCTCGGCAAAACTCGTAGAGTAGCTCGTTGCCCTCTACACAGAGTCGAGCCTTGAGGGGGCGCTCGGCCTTGCGATAGTAGATGCCGGCGTGAATAACCCCTGAGTTGCGCGAGGATTGATTCTCCGTGCGGTCCTGGGGGCAGCGTTCAATGACGACAACATCGCCAGCCAGGCCCCGCTGCTCGATTGCTAGGGCAATGGCTCGGCCGATCACACCACCTCCAATAATGGCGTATGCGACGTCGGGCATGTACCGACTCTAGCACTGGTACAGTCCACCTATGCCGTGGTGGCAAAGGCTTCTGCTTCGTATCCGGGCGCTCTTTCAGAGCGAGCCCAAGCAGTTACCTGCGGCCTCGTTAGATGAGCTTGCCGTCGACTTGCAGGAGGCGATGAGCCGACTCGCTACCGAGAAGGGGGCGGTGCTCGACGCGGCTCAGCGTGCCGTCGCCGACTTTGGCGATCTGCGTTCCGTGCTCATGGGTCCCGGCGCGAGTAGTGATGCGGCAGAGGACGTGAGTGTCCTCGCCGAGGCCGAGGACGTACTGCGCTCGATGCTCACTCGGGCGCCCGAGGTGCAAGCGCTGGCAGCTATCGCCGGCAAGCGCGGCAGTGACAAGGCGGGTAGGGCGGCAGCAGGCGAAGCACTCTTGCAGCTTCGCGACCAGGGCCGTTACCTGCACGAACTCGCCTCTGCCTCTCTTCTGTGGGCTTCGAGCAAGAGCCTCGAAGACCTTGAGAAGATGCGCTCGTGTGCCGAGCGCGTTAGCAACTAGGTAGTGTGCCCGTCCGAAAATCGCCCTTTCTCAGCCCAGCGCTGCTGAAAGTGCCGAATTCGGCTCGCAGCGTAACCTCATTCTGTCGCGATGGCTCACAAATCACGTGGAACTTCGGGCCATTTTGACATCGGACGAACGTGAGCAGTGCGCGAGAAGCGCGAGCTGCGAACGGACATGAGTGACGCCTAGAGGAACGCTCAGAAGATCACTGTAGAGCGTGCCGAGCGAGTGTCAGCAGATTCGCCGCTATTACTGACGTAAGCGTGTAAGACTTGAATGACGTAAGCGAGCGCCAAGTACAGCGACTCCAGCCAAAAGACTGTTTGAGGAAGGATATGTTGCTCTCGATTCCAATGCAAAATCGGCTTAGCTTCCGATAGGCCCAGCTGCTCTTGATCATATCGAGGATGCCGATACCAGGAGACTTGTTGAAGGCGACATCTTCAACATCGAGATTCTTGATGTCTTCAAGGTTCCTATTAGAAGAGAACCCACCATCAAAACAGACCTTCTGCGGTGGGCGACCATAGAGTTCAATTTGATGTTCAACCATGGCAACCGCAAGCGCTGCGTCAGAAGGATTGCCCGACTCAATGACACAATCGAGGACCAGGCCGGAAGCCCCTGTCCTGAGGCAAATCTTGTGGCCGTATAGGATCTCTCACCGATCCTTGATGATGATGTCCGTATGCGCCTCGAAAATGGAAACGACTTTGTCCGCTACGGGGACCGACACTCCATCAATCAATCGCCGGCGAGTCTGGTTCAGGACTTTCTTGCTGAGCTCGATAACGTTCTTCATCTCATTGTAGATATGACCGTGAGTAGCTTCCAT
>JAAEPE010000868.1 GCA_024222395.1 Myxococcales bacterium | reverse complement strand
TGCAAGCAGGATGATTCGCGCTCGTTGCACGATCTCATGCGGTGCACGATGTCGACGCACCAGCAGCTTTAGCACTTGCGCCGCTCGCGTCGAGGGATGTTGAGTCGATTCGGGGCCGGTCCTCTGTTCATGCAGACTGAACCGCCCGAAGGCTCAGATTATTTCCGGAACCCGGATCGAATTTCCGGCATCCGGTACTAGGTAGCGCTTGTCGCGGTTCCACTCCAGTAGCGCGGGCGGATTCACGAGAGTTGTTTGCGTTTGCACTGCCACGAGCCAGGCGCGAAATTCCTTGGGCCTCCCGAAGTAGTCCCAGGTGGAGCGAATGAGCGCGGCATCGATGCTCGACCAATCGACTGACTCGTTGTCCCAACGCCAGTGCAGAGCTTGGTGCCCTGCCCTCTCGATTGCCGCCAACAGAATCGGGTCGCCGTTGCTCATCTCGGCGGCGTTGCCGCCGGTGACGACCGCGACCTTCACCGCTCTCCGTCGGATGGCGTGCTCTCGCTTGCCAACGGCAAAAGGTCGTTATCAGAGAAGGCCGGCTCCGAAGGCACGGTCGCTTCGACTTCGATCTCGGGGTCCGTTGCCGCAACCGAGGCATCCTCTTCCTCGGTCGCAGAGGCAGAGGCAGAGGCAGAGGCAGAGGCAGAGGCAGAGGCAGAGGCAGAGGCAGAGGCAGAGGCAGAGGCAGAGGCAGAGGCAGAGGCAGAGGCAGAGGCAGAAGACTGCTCTCGCAATTCGGCTGCAAGCTCATCGTCCAATTCTGGCTCGCCAGGGTCGACCGGGTCATTGTAGTGCGCCGGAGGCTCGTTGTAGACCTTTGCTGGCGCGTCTTCTTTGCCGTGCTCATGCTCGAGCAGCAGCGTATCTGTCGGCTTGCCAACCTTGTTCGGGTCTGGAGGCGCGTGTCGGCCGCGAGCGATGGCTAGATCTGCGATTGCCCCGAGGGTCTCGGAGTAGGTGCGGCCGCTGGCATTGGCGCACAGCATGAAAGCTGCACCATCGACGAGGTCCGGGTTGGGATTGATCTCGAGAATGTAGATTTCTTCGTCCTCGATGCGCATGTCGACACGGGCGTAGTCTCGGCAGCCGACGGCAATGTACGCCTCCCTAGCGATGCGGCGAATCTCCTCCGCGAGCTTTGGATCCAAATTCTCGGGCGGCACCACCGCATCCATCGTGTAGAAATCCTTGCTGTGCGGGTCCCACTTGGCCCGATACGAGATGATTTGGGGGCGCCACTCATCGGTCGGGTTGAACTCAGAATCGTCGAACTCCATCTCGAAGAGCGGCAAGACCTCGGGTGGATTATTGCCAAGCACAGCAGCGTGGATTTCGCGCCCGTCCACGTACTCTTCGACCAAGGCTGGCATCTCGAACTCCTTGTGCACGTAGGCAACCCGCGCCTCGAGGGCCAGGTGATTGTGCACAACCGAGTCTTTCTCGATCCCACCGCTCGCATCCTCAAAGGCTGGCTTGACGATTAGCGGGTAAGAAAGCTCGTGGTCCGTCGGAATGGGCAACGTCTTTGCCAGCAGGAAGTCTGCGGTGGGCAAACCAGCCGCTTCCAGTATGAGCTTGGTGCGAAACTTGTTTTGGCAGGTAGCCAAGGTCATCGGCCGATTGCCTGTGAATGTCACATTCATCATTTCGAAGAGACCTGCGATGTAGGCCTCTTGAATCTGATCGTCGTTGAAGAACTCAACGAGATTGAAGACCGCGTCCGGCCGGTGCAATCGAATCGCTCCCAGGGCCCGTTCGAGGCTGTCCTCAACGTTGACTAGCTCCACGTCAAAGCGCGCGTCTTCGAGTGCCTTGATGAAGGCAGCCATCTCCTCGTCGACAGTTCCCACGTCGGGAACGACTCGCGAAGGATCCCAAGCAAGCGGTTGTGGCCCTTCATCGCGCCACTTCTCGTAAATGTCTTCTTCGACTGAATTCCAAAGAACAAGCAGGCGACCACGGCTAGACATGCGGCCATCTTCGCGATGGCGGCGTGTGGATGCAAGCTCCACAGAAACGAAGAGGAACATTGCGTCGTCGCACGGATTTGCCTTACGCTATTGCACGTCGGGCGACGGGCTAGAACTTGGGCTTATACGAGCAACCAAACGATTGGACCTGCGGACCATTTGCGCTAAAGCACGCATTGGTCGCGCTGGGCAAACTCGTCGACGAGTCGGCGATTTCTCACGTCGCGCATCCGCACTGGTGGGCGGGAACCAACGAAGTGAAGCTTGCGAGAGCCGCTCGCGCCTTCGAATGTGACCTCCCCTTCATTCGCAGGGAATGCCCGGACAAGGCTCATAGCACGCTTGTACATCATCTAAGCAAGAAGCGCCCAGTCATACTCTGCGTTGATGATTGGGGGCACTGGGTCACCGTAGTTCGTCACGAAGAAGGTCGCTTCGTAGTTATCGATTCCAAGAATGCACCGGTTCTCCAAGTGCTCAGCTGGCCTCAGCTTCGAAGACGCTGGCGGTACTATGATGAGACTGGGTGGGGTGAGTTCGTTCCACTCTACGATCTGCATCCCCTCAAGCCGCGGTTTCGCACAGATGCAAACGCGCAGTTCTCCGTCGAGCGCGCGCATTTTCTTCGCCGCCAAGAAAATGTAGATCTCGCCGAGCACTGGGACGACTACCTATCGGACCTGCTCGACATCTGCAGGCCGCGCACAGCCAGCGGTCGAGCGCCACGAAACGCCATGTCCACGTCGGTCTTCCTCCGGCAACATGAGGAGGCGTTGGTCGGCCGCCTCGCATACTGGCACGGCGACATCAATCCCGAAGCGGTGAGTCGCTTGCTCCGCAACTTCAACTTCGTCGCCGAGACCTATGCCATGCAGATCCCGATTGCAGGGCAAGACCAGGTACTAATTGATCTATCGATGCTTCTCGGCATGTGGGCAGCTGCCGGCCATGGCATCGACTCGATGTACGGCGCCGGCGAAGACTACTAGCCGCTCTCTCGAACTAGCTAGACTCTAGGATCGGCTATCTAGGGCCAGCGAAGCGCCGCCAGAGCCAGATCAGCAAGACGAGCTGCAGCGCGAAGAGTGGCAGCAGGCTGCCCCGTCCCTTGAGGCCGAAGAGCTTCTGGCCGAGGTTCCAGGCTTTTGGCTTGGCCCGGCGAGGGGCGTTTGGCATGTCGATGCCCTGGGTACTGATCGAGAGTTGGCCCTTTGAGAAGCTGGGTCGCAGGTAACTATCGTAGGGCACCTTGATGTGCGAGGGAACCTCGGGTTTCACGGCCGCTCCCATCAGCATCATGTAGCTCGAGTGCAGCCCAAGCGCTAGAACGGCCGCCCCCAGAGCCAAACGCAGCTTCGGAAAGCGCACCGCGTCGGGAACGAAAAGCCCCGCTACCATGATGACGAGAAATGGAATCGCGGTGATGAGGTAGCGCGGGCCCATCGCCCAGCCCCCCTGCCAGTCGACGAGCGAGGCGTTTAGCCAGAAGACGAAGATCACGATGAAGAGGGAGACGTAGAGCTCCGCTCTGTGTGCACTGCCTCGAAACAAGAGGATCGCCCCCGGCAGGGCCATGCCCAGCCAAGGTGCCGAGTAGAGAAGGCCTCGGTATTTACCCACGAGAAGCTCGGCCAAGACGCTCGTCTCCGGAACTCCTAGTCCCATGAAGAAGCCTTGGGAGCGATGAGGCTGCGTAGAGAATTCGTACGGAAGCGTCGCTGGACCGCCAAAGACCATCCAATGATACGCGGCGCAGGCGAGGCCGGGAAGTGCGATGCCT
>JAAEPE010000867.1 GCA_024222395.1 Myxococcales bacterium | reverse complement strand
CCTTCGAGCCAACGCACCTGAGCCTTGAGTCGCGCAACCTCGCCTCGCAGTAGCTCCAGTAGCTCACTCGTGTGATCGATGAGCTGCGCATCCGCATCATCACTGCGCTTGGCGAGCTTGTTCTCTAGCGTCGCAAGCTCATTTAGCGCAGAGTCAAGGTGCTTTGTGGAGGAGAAGGACACGCCACTGTTCTTTGCTCCTAATGGAGTGGCCCTTTGGGTGCGTTTTAGGTCCTATTCTGAATTGTTGCCGAGACAGCAGGTCAGCGAGGTCCTGCTTCGAAAGCGTTACGTGCGTTGCCCCATCAGCCTCCTCCACTTCAATGCGAAAACGTCCTTTGCACAAACGCCTTGCGAGCAGACAGTAGCCGCCGTGATCGTAGAACAAGATCTTAATCATGCTGCGATTTCGATTGCGAAAGAGATACAGCTCCCCATCTCTCGGGTCGCGCTTTATCGCCTCTCGCACCAAGGTGCTCAGGCCATCCATCTGCTTGCGCATCTCGCACGGCGCACGATAGAAAAACACGTAGACATCATTGCCTCCTAGCAATGGTCGGCCTCGAACGCAGAAAGCCAGCTGAACGATTTTGGGGGCACCGGCCTCGGTTCCACAGCTCGCAGGCAGGCCGTCCGCGGCTGGCCTAGCCATATTGTTCTGGGAATCTCCGCCTCCACTCCAGGCACAGAGGAAAGCGAGCGCCAGCCCTAGCTGGTTACAAGACCGATTGATGTGAAATCCAGATGGACTGTCAGAAGTGAACATGAGTACTGGACGCACAGGATCACCCTTGTCGCGCATCTTCATATAGAGCGCTGTGAATTATTCGACTGCCGTGGTCCCGACCGCTCTGCTTGACCAATTGCATACTCGGTCCACCTCGGGCAGCTAGAGAATCCAAGTATGTACCGTTGGATCCCCCCCAGCCCAAACTGGGCTAGGTAGCAGTGGAGGCTTGTTGTTGGCCCTCTTCACCATTGTTCCCAGCGCTTATGAACTGCCATACCGTAGCATTCGGCACGGCGGGTCGTTGGCTGTGATCATAGAAGCCGGCACCAGATTTCTTGCCGAGATGCCCTTCTTCAACGAGACGGCCGAGGAGTGCCGGTGGCTCAAATCGCGCATCACCGAAGTCTCGGTAGAGCAGCTTGGACATGCTGTACACAATATCGAGTCCAATCAAATCGCAGAGCATAAGCGGCCCGACGGGATGGGCACAGCCGAGCTTCATTGCCGTATCAATATTCGGAGCAGGAGCCAGGCCCTGAGCATATGCGGCAACAGCACCGAGCAAGTACGGCACCAAGAGCCGATTGACGATGAACCCGCTGGAGTCGAGAACGGGGATCGGAGTTTTCCCTAGTCCTTCTACAAACGCAGTAGCCGAATCTTGAACTGAATCGGGTGTCGCCTCGAGATAGGCGAGCTCGACCAGGCGCATGGCTGGAACTGGGGAGAAGAAATGAAGCCCGATTGTTCGGTCGACGGCGCTCGCCGGAGCGAGGTCGCGAATTCGCAGAGTGGACGTATTGGAGGCGAAGATGCAATGCGCGGGAACCACATCGACAAGCCCGGCAAAGAGCTGCTTCTTGGTCTCCAAGTCCTCGATGATGGACTCGATAACGATGTCGGCACTCGCTAGCGCATCTCTATCACCGGTTACCGTGAGCCGAGATAGGGCCCCTGCCGCATCTTCTGCGCCGAGTTTGCCCTTTTCGACTGCCCGATTCAGGCTCGTCTCAATGCGCGCGCGGGTTGGCGCCGCTCCATTCCCTGAGGCTTTGATAAGGGTGGTGGCAAACCCCGATTTGGCAGAAACCTGGGCAATCCCTTGGCCCATGAGGCCCCCGCCGATGATCGCAACATTCTGAATGGCCTTTGAATTACTCATAATCGGCTCTCCCTGACGGTGTTGGTGTCCCTTAAAGTGTAGGCGCGTGACGCGACGTGTCAAACCCCAATCATCAAGATCCGTAGGAGAACCCGCAGATATTGCTAGCCAGAGACCAACTCGCTGAGTTTGCAAAGAGACCTGCTATCGCCGCCGCAACACGGCATCGCTCCCGGTGGCGCACAGCCACCCTCATGAGGATAATGCCGATGACACTCCCCGCCGGAATACACGAGGTGGGTTGAGCGTAAAGGGGACAGTGATTATGGGAAAGAACCGCTTTGTTTATGCACTCGTTGCGAGCGTTGGTCTGCTGGCACTCAGCTGTGGTGGCAAGACTACGCAGGTCAAGAGCGACCTCACGATAACTAGTACACCGGAGGGCCAACTCGAAGGCCCACTGAAGGTGGTCATCCGATTCTCGAAGCCGATGGTCGAGCCAAGTGGCGTCGGCGAGCTGGCAGAGAGCCAACTCGTGAAATTCGCGCCTGTGATTGCCGGAGAGTCCAGATGGCAAGACGAGCAGACCTTGGTCTTCGTCCCATCACAGTCGATTCCCGTATCGACGAACTTCGTGGGGAAAGTTCCGAAGGGAATCAAAGCTCTCGACGGAAACATCCTCGACGGTGCCCACTCTTTTGAGTTTGCCACTGAACGGCTTACTGGCGAACTCAAGATCGTTGGCTCTAACTCACGTGCTACCAAAGATCAGCTCGTCAAGATCCAATTCAATCAGGAGGTGCCCTTTGAGTCTGTCGCAAAACACTGCGTCTACGACAATGGCAAGAAGACGCAAGCACTCAAACTTGGGCCAGATAGCGATCCAGGACCGGGCAAGACCTTTCTCGTCGTGCCCACAGACGATCTCGCAATGGATACTGATTGGAAGCTCAGTTGCGCAGCGACACTGCAGGGCACGATCGGAAACCTTGGCATGACAGACAAGGTGAGCGAGTCGTTTCACACCTACGGGCCGCTCAAGTTTATAGGCCACAAACCCTCGGGAATCGACATCGTTCCCACAGAAGATCTGAACCTGGACCTAGCGTTCACCAACCCGCTTAAGGCTCCATACAAGATGGTGATTTCACCCAAGGTGCGCGGTTTCCCCGAGCGCTGCCACGCCCTCGGCGATGCTCCCCCTGGCGTCTCGTGCGGAGTGCTGCTGGATCCTCGTACTTCCTACACGATCAAGGTCAAGAAGGGGCAACTCGATGTCTTCGACCAGCCTCTCGGCAAAGAAGAGGTCATTAAGTTCAGCACCACGGACTCCAAGCCCATCATCTCAATGGAGTCGGGGTATTTCGTGGCCGAACTCAAGCGCCCAGTCCTACCCATCTGGACCCGGAACGTGAAGAAGCTCAAAGTCTCGATGGTCGCCATCACGCCAGAGAGTTTCCACCAGTCCAAAGAGCTCATCGACTGGTGGGACGAAGATCCTGCGGACTTCGGTGACAGCAAACTCAAGCGCTGGCACAAGAAGCTCAAGGTGAGCGGCGAACGCAACAAGTGGCACCAGTTTGCCCTCGACCCAGCGACACACCTCGGCGGTGAGAGTGGCCCGGGCATGTACTACGTCGAAATAGGTTCCTCAGAAGTCGATAAGTACCCCTTTGAAGATGGCGGCGTAAAGAAGACCCTCGTCAACTTCACCGACATCGGCGTGGTGAGCAAGCTCTCCCCTTCTCGTGGCCTAGTGTGGGCCACCAAGCTGAGCACCGGAGAATCTCTCCCAGGTGCCGAAGTGACTGTGCGCGACTTGCGGGGCAAAGTGACATGGTCTGGACGCACCGATGCCAAAGGAATCGCCATGCTTCCTGGCACGAACAAACTTGCCGGTCTCAAGGCCGGTTCAGAAGAACACCCAGGAGACCTGCGTGTCTTCGTACGCCAGGGCAACGACTTCACCATGGTCGACCCCAATAGCAATGGCGGGCTATCGGCTTGGAACTTCAACGCAGAAATGGACTACGAACGTTCCGAGGAGCGCCTGCGTGGCTTCATGCACACAGATCGGGGGCTCTACCGTCCTGGCGAGAAAGTGCACATGAAGGGTCTCGCCCGCATAACCAAGCTCGGCTCACGTCTCGCCATTCCCAAGAACAAGGAGATTAAGCTCGAAATCGCTGGGCCCCGCGGCAAGATCTTTCACACCGTCGACCTCAAGCTCAGCAAGTTTGGCGGATTCTGGACCGACATCGAGTTGCCCGGCGATGCACGCCTCGGCGACTACCGCATGACAGCCAAACTCGCACAGGGCACGTTCACGCAGCGATTCTCAGTTGAGGAGTTCCGCGCAGCGACCTTCGAAGTCACAGGCAAGGCGAGCCAAGAACGCATCGTGCGCCGCGGCAAGGTGACTGCCTCGATTCTGGCCAAGTACTTCTACGGCGCTCCTCTACGCCAGGGAGATGTTGATATCACCGTGCACAGCCGACCGCGCACCGTTCGCTTCAAAGAGCACGAGGGATTCGACTTCCGCGACGAGCGCAATCACCGCAGTTACTACAGCTACTCCTCTTCTTACTCTCAATCTCTCATCACCGAGGACAACATGTCTCTCGACAACGAGGGTAACGCCAAGCTCGCCGTCTCTGTGAGCCCGAGCGATGTGAGCTCCGACGCCGACCTCTTGGTAAGAGCCAGTGTTACCGCACCGTCCAACGAAGTCATCAACAAGACCTTCACCATTCCGTATTTTCGCTCTAGGCGCTACTACGGCATCAAAACGCCAAGCTACTTCCTCGACGTAAAGAAGCCTCAGACCTTCGAAGTCATCGGCGTCTCTCCCGACGGAAGAGTTGTGGATGGAGACGTCAAAGTCAAAGTCACCAAGCGCGATTGGAATTGCGTGTGGGAGGACTGGGGATACCGCGGCTCCTACCAGTGCAAAGAGACTAAGCAGACCATCATGGATAAGACCGTCACCATCGCCGGTGGCCAGCCCGCATCATTCACCTTTACACCGGAAGGCGGCGGCGACTACTGGGTCGTCGTAGAAGGCAAAGACCACCACTCCTCCGCTGCGCAAGAGCTCTACGCATGGGGTGATGGCGGCGGTTCTTGGCGCAGCGATGACTCCATGACCTTCGACATCATTGCCGACAAGAAGGAGTACAAGGCGGGCGACACCGCAACGCTGATTCTCAAAACAGATCTGGCTAAAGCCAAGGGGCTCGTAACCATCGAGCGCGATGGAATCATCGAGAAGCGCTTCGTCGACATTACTTCCGACATGAAGCACATCAAGGTGCCGATCACCGCTGCGCACGCGCCAAACGTCTACGTATCCGTCGCCCTCGTGCAAGGGCGCATGGGCGAAGGCAGACGCGGCAAGCCACGGATGCGAATGGGCCTCGTGAACCTTCCGGTTCGCCCAGAGGACAACACGCTCAAAGTTGCGGTTAGCACCGATACGAAGGACTACAGGCCAGGTGCGCCAATTCGCGCAACAGTCAAAGTAACGGACTCTACAGGCAAGCCGGTTTCGGCCGAAGTTGCCCTCACCGCCGCCGACGAGGGTGTTCTCTCCCTCATTGGCTACAAGACACCAAACCCTGTGCCCACCTTCTACTCGCCATGGGGCATTGCAGTTCGAACGGCAACGCAGCTTGCGTACATCAAGGACATTCCAGGGCCCAACACAGAGAGGCCTGCCACGGGCGGTGACTCGGGCGGCCCAGGCTCAGTGCGCTCGCGCTTCATGTCGAGTGCAATCTGGAAACCGGGAATTGTCACCAATGCTCAGGGCATTGCCAACGTCGAATTCAAGGCGCCCGATAACCTCACTGCATTCCGAGTCATGGCCGTCGCCGCTGACAAGGGCTATCGATTCGGCTCGTCGGACAAGCGCTTTACCGTCTCGAAACCTCTCCAGCTGCACAGGCTCTTGCCGCGATTCCTAACCAAGGGCGACACGCTCGAAGGCGGCGTCGTCGTACACAATGAAACCGGCAAGGCGGGCACAGCGACCATTATGATCAAGCACGACGCTCTCCTAGCCACAGATGGCGAGACGACTCGCAAGATCAAGATGCCGGCTGGAGCGCGCATTCCCGTGCTCTTCTCCCTCAAAGGCGTAGGCCTCGGAATATCGGAGCTAACCTTCTCGGTGAAGATGGGCAATGATCAGGACGCCGTGAGATTCAAACTTCCAGTGCATCACCCCTCACCGCTGCGCAAGACGCACGTTGCCCATGGGGCGACCTCTGGTGAGAAGAGCATCAGCATCAACTTGCCAGCCAACGCCGTCGCCTCTTCGGCGGAGGTCTTCATATCCGTCGACCCAGATGGCTTGGCCGGTATTGAAGATGGTCTTCGCGACCTCATCGGCTACCCATACGGTTGTCTGGAGCAAACCACCTCGAAGGTCATTCCGATGATCGCAGTG
Source organism: Myxococcales bacterium (assembly GCA_024222395.1). Classification (GTDB taxonomy): domain Bacteria; phylum Myxococcota_A; class Polyangia; order Haliangiales; family Haliangiaceae; genus NORP324. Next base: position 4,113 of record JAAEPE010000867.1, on the reverse strand, counting down.
CGCGGCCTTGCCGACTCACTCAAGCTCAAAGAGCTTGAGGGCGGCAAGCTCGACGGCTTCGTGAAAGCAGGCATCGCCAAGATTGGTCGACACCAGACAAACTCTGGTGGCTTCTCACTGTGGCCCGGTGGTCATGCGAGCGCGTATTACACAGCATACGCTCTGTGGGGGCTGCACTTGGCCAAGCAGGCCGGTTACAGGGTAGATCAGGTTCGCATCGATGATGGCCTGGAGTACCTGCGCTGGCGCGGCAAGAACCCGGATACGTCGGAGGACTACTACGACCCGGGCGGAAACCTGAGCGACCAAGCGTTTGCCCTATATGTGCGCGCAATGCTCGGCAGTAAAGACACGCAGGGTGTGACCAAGCTCATGGAAGACGCCGAGAAGATGCCAGTCTACGGCAAGGCGTTTCTTCTCCGTGCGCTGGTGGCTGATGTTGGCCCCAAGGCCCCGGCGGCGGTTGCTCTTACGAAGGAGCTCTCCGAACTCGCGAAAGCTGCTGTTGACCGCGAGACGCTCATTGGCGAAACCAATGGCGCAAGACTCTACTACTATATGAGCAGCTCACTGCGAACCACGGCGATCGTTCTCGATGCATTGGTCGCAGTAGACCCTGAGAACGAAATCATCAAGCCAACGGTTCGCAACCTGATGAAGGGCCGACGCAAGATGCGTTACCCCACCACCCAGGGGAATCTCTACTCACTGCTAGCCCTCAACAACTACGCTGGCTCACTCAAGGGCAAGGCGCCCAAAGTCGTTGTCAGCCTTGGAGACCAGGAACTCATTGCGGGCAGCCTCAAAGGGACTGACCGAATGCGAGTTGCCTCTGCCTTCGTGCCGGGCACATCGCCAGCGATTGTCATCAAGCCCCAAGGCGAGGTGTACTACAACGTTGAACTCCGCTACAGGCAGAAGGAAGAGAGTCTAAAGGACGAGAGCAACGGACTGGCTCTGAAGCGCGAGTACCTGGATGAGAAAGGACAGCCCAAGTCGACGTTCAAAATTGGCGACGTGGTGCTAGTACGGCTCACCATGCCACTGAACAGCTCCGCGAGTCACCTCATGGTCTCAGACAGACTCCCCGCTGGCTTCGAAGCTCTCAACACCAAGTTCACCACAGTGGGATCAGCAGGATCTCCAAACGCTCCTAGCTCTCGTCGGTACTGGGGTGGCTTTCAAGAGATGCACGACGACCGAGTTGATTTCTCGTCGCAGTACAACTGGAGAGGCACCTATACCCGCGAGTACATGATGCGAGCGATTGCCGAAGGGCACTTCGCAGTGCCACCAAGCCATGCAGAGCTGATGTACGAGCCTGAGAAGAACGCTCAAACCGCTCTGGGGTACCTGGACGTGAAGGCCAAGTAGTTGGCAACTGCCTTCCATAGGCGCGCATGGGCACAGCTCTGGCATAAGCGCTGGCGCTGGCCGCGGCGATTCGGGCTATGCCTCCTTGGCTTGGTCTGCGGCTGGCACGCGACTGTGCGCCTTGGGGAATTCCCGAATGCCTACCTTGCCAAATCGGAAGCGAGCTCTCTAATACTGCGCGATAGCACTGGCTCTGTCTTGCGACAGGAGGTGAGCCAGGGTGGGCTTCGTGGGAATTGGGTGCCACTCGAGAGCATTTCCCCACATCTCGTCAATGCCACTCTGGCCTCGGAAGACAACGGCTTTCGCGTGCACAGCGGTGTCGATTGGACAGCCTTGGCACGAGCATCTTGGCTAAATCTGAGCGGCGGCAAGGTGGACTACGGCGGCTCTACTATCACGATGCAGTTGGTTCGTTTGGCGGCGCAGACCGAGCGCAGTTTGACAGGTAAGCTCCGGCAAAGCGTCTTGGCGGCGCGCCTGGAGCGCAAGCTCAGCAAGAATGAGATTCTTGAGCAATATCTCAACCGCGTCTACTATGGAAATGGCGCGTGGGGAGCGGAGCAGGCAGCTCAGCTCTATTTCGGGAAGGCTGCATCAGAGATATCCCTAGGAGAGGCATCCCTCCTCGCAGTGTTCCCTCGTGGCCCTTCCTTCTACAACCCCTTCAAGCACCGGGATCGGGCACTAGAGCGTCGCGAGCACATCCTCGGTCTTATGCACAAACACGGCTACATAAAGGCCACTGAGCGAGACCTGGCGCTTGGCACATCCATAGCTCTCGAAAAGAACCGTCCAGACTTTCGCGCCCCCCACTTCGCGGAATTTGTGAAGGACCGCCTACCCGAGAGGTTCGGCGTCGCAACCGAGGTCGAAACAACCCTCGATGCGGAGCTTCAGCACCGTGTGGAAACCGCAGTCGCAGCCCATGTGGATGGGCTCCGCGGTCGCAACTTCACGCAGGCTGCGGCGGTTGTGCTGCGCAACTCCGATGGTGCGATCCTTGCTATGGTTGGCTCCCGCGACTACCACGACCGTTCGGCTTCTGGTGCCTGGAGTGGAGTGACCGCCCGCTTGCGTCCAGGCTCTACGCTGAAACCCTTTGTCTATGGCGCGGCCATGGAAGCGGGCGATACGCCAGCCACCATGGCCTACGACATTGCCCTACCCAAAGACCAACATCAATTCTACACCAAGGACGTCAAACAACACGGCTTCGCTCGCTACCGAGAATCGCTTGCGGGCTCCTACAATCTCTCGGCTGTGCACGCTCTCCAGCGTGCGGGCATCCCAGCCGTGCTCGGCAAGCTCCGCACCGCGGGCTTGTGGACTCTCGACAAACCCGACAATGAATACGACTGGGGTCTAGCGATCGGTCACGCTGAGGTCAGGCTTATCGACCTCACCGCTGCGTTTTCGACCTTTGTTCGGGGTGGTATTGCGATCCAACCTCGGGTCATCGAGCGTGCCCTCAACACCGATGGCGAGAGTTTCTCTGAGCCCACAACGACGACAGAGAGAGTCTTTAGCGAAGAGATTACCTATCTGCTATACGACATACTCAGCGATCCGGATGCTCGCAAGCCCATGTTTGGCGACCGAGTCCCCATGAATCTCGGATTCAAAGTCGCGCTCAAGACCGGCACGACCAAGGCATACACCGACCTTTGGGCCATCGGCGCCACCAAAGAGTACACCGTCGGCGTCTGGGGCGGAAACTTCGACGGCTCTCCCACGCATCAGATCATGTCCGTGCAGGGGGCAACTCCGCTCATGCGCGGTATCTACACTGCTATCGCCAGCCGCTACGGTGCCCCCACGGAACCTCCCCGTCCTGATGCGGTCATCAGTGCAAATGTCTGTCCGCTCAGCGGAAAACGCCTAGGACCGCACTGCGAGCACCACAAGCGAGAACTCTTCGTAGCCGGGAATATGCCAGAGGAGACCTGCGATTGGCACCAAGTCGTCTGCAGCGAGCCCACGATCGTGCTACCCAAAGTTCTGCACTCCTGGGCTCGCTTTTATGGGGAGCTAGAGGAACGCAACTGCACCGTGACCGACGTCGAGGGCCCCGTTCGCATCGTCGCCCCTGCCGACGGCGCGCGTTTCTTGCTTGAGCCACACCGCGATCCCCGCTTTCAGAAGCCCCCTCTTGCCGCCCTTCCCGCAAATGAGAATACGGAGTGGTTCATCGATAACGTACCCGCTCCCCAGTGGGTACCTACGCCGGGCGAACATGTCGTTCGCGTTGCACGAGGCGATGCTAGCGATGAAGTCCGAGTGGTTTACGAGTAGTTCTCGTGAGCACCGGTTGCCGCAAGTTCCATGGCACGCCCCCGAGGAGCACTCACGCCCATGTGCAGACAAACGTCGCGCTACTGAATCACCGTTGAAAACTCCCACAGAATCTCGTCGTCGTCACTGTCGATGATGTGTTTGACTACACTGCGGTGAACTAGAACGGATGAGAGCTTTTCCTGTAGGCTAAACATTAGTGCGCCTTTGGCTTTAGCAGCATCGATCGTGATCCGAGGGCGTGATGCCCAACTCAGTCGGAAAGTAGGGTATCAGGGCATGAGGGTTGCTGATCTCTAAGAATTCTACGAGGATATCGAGAATTGTTCAGGGCGTGAGCAATGCTGAAGTCCGGCGAAGACCTACACTCACAATTTCAGATGATTGCGGCCGAAGATAGACTCTAACCGTACCTTATCGCAGGTCAGTACGTTCCCCCCACAT
>JAAEPE010000866.1 GCA_024222395.1 Myxococcales bacterium | reverse complement strand
TCAAGCGCTGCAAACATTTCGAGATTGGCGGAGAGAAGAAGACCAAGGGAGGACTGTACGGTTAAGTACTTACATATTTGACCGTATTGTAATAACTTATTCATGCACCGTGGCTTAGAGTCGTGGCAGCCGGTCGACGAGGCCCCGCTGCATCTTCGGAATCTGCCTCTCGTATTCAACCGCACAGTCTGCCGCGCAGTTTGCCAGCTTGTCCTGTGCTTTACTGACGTCGCTATCCTTCGGCTGACTGGGCAAGCTCTCCTGGGCGCTGTCCTGGCATCTTTGAACGCAGCGTTGGAGACGGTTTTGGAAGTCGTTCAACTGTAGCTGCACGGTCTTCTCCGCGAGCTGCACCTTGCGCTCGCAGTCGTGACAGCAGTTTTGGAGGGCGGCGCTGTCCTCGGCGGTGTCGCAGCACTTGGACATGCACACGTACGACTCTTTCAGGAGCGGGCGGAGGTGACGTTTGTCAAGCTCCTGCACGAGCTTCTCCATGCTCGCACGGAAGCTCTCTGCCCGACTTTCGGCTGAGGATGGCATCGTGTAGGCCGTTCAATGTCGTTCCGTTGCAACGCGCCCCTCTGTCGACGACGTGCGTGCTGTTCGCGGTGTGATTCGATAGTGTCGTAGTGTCTTCTACGATATATACGATAATGTACGGAACAAAAAAGGAGCGTACGCTGAAATGCCGGACCATTTCAGGCCCCATCTTTGTGTCTTTGCTTCGTTTCCAGCTTGCTCTTCTGCAGCAGGTCGGCGATCTTCTCCGCTGTGTTAAGGTCAGCGCTGCGCTCGGCACTGGAGCGCTTGGTCATTTGCCAGCGGTGG
>JAAEPE010000865.1 GCA_024222395.1 Myxococcales bacterium | reverse complement strand
GCCGCCGCGATCTACGGGGATAAGACACCCCAAACATGCGCGTGGGCGAAAGCCCAGTGCGAGCGCATCGAAGAGGGCAACGCAACAAAGGTAATCGAAGCGCTCGCATTCTTGAATCCCAGCCGTAGCGAAGCCAAAGAATGGGTCGCCGCGCTGGCGACCTATCTGCAACACAATCTCGACCGCATCGCTTATCCTACGTACAGGAAAGAGGGGCTGCGCATCGGAAGCGGGACCGTCGAATCCGCCAACTACCATGTCACCGGAGCAAGGCTGAAGCTCCAAAAAATGCGCTGGACGGAGCGGGGAGCCCGCGATATGGTGCTACTGCGTGCCGATCTCTTTAACCTCTTTAACCTCTTTGACGGACGTTGGGAGGCCACAACCCGGACGCAGATGACGGCATCGCCCCACACTTTCAGGAACTGCACCCTGTGCCCCTATGAGGTGTTGCTTCCGACTGCCCGAAATAATACCGTTGCTACCTGTCCCAACCCGAACTCCTCAGTAAGGAAAGTAGAACGATATGCGCAAACACAACATAGTTCTTTGGATCATCATCTCTATCATCACGTTTGGTATTGGAGCCATTGTATGGATGGTCCGCACCAAAAACGACATGAACACCCGGGGTGCCGGCATTCCGACCGCATGGCTGATGATCGTTCCCATCATTAGCATTTGGTGGATGTGGAAATGGGCCGTCGGTGTCGAAATCGCAACGGGCAAGAAGATGAGCAGCCCGGTAGCCTTCCTACTGGTCTTCCTGCTCAGCTTAATCGGCATGGCCATCATTCAGGTACAACTCAACGCCGCCAGCGACGCGGACCAACTGCCAAGCGCTGCGTAACGACGACCGGAGCGCACGTCGAGTAGACCGTGCGCTCCGATTCTTCATGCCAGGCAATATCCAGACACGGATGTCGCAACTGGCATGGATTCCGACTGCCAAGTATTCAAAATCACGCAAGGGCGTGACTAGCCTCATGTAGGATGCCTCGGCTGGTTCCTCTTCTGAGGACGGGGGCAACGCCGGCGGCCCCCGCGAACCGCGAGTACAGGTTATCGATCGAGCGGTAATTGGAGCCTACGAGACCGTCGTCTTCTCGGTCGGAGATGTCGATGGCACGATGCAATGGCTGGCGGACGAGGGCTTCATCGTCAACAGCACGATGGCACCCTTCATCTAGAGTTACTCTGATGCGAACATGCTCTTCCTCGCCAGCAACTTGGTCGCGGGCGCCAACACCTCGGATATCAAGCCACTACGCATGCGCTTTGCCTCCGATACTCCGATGATTCCTCTAAAGCTCACCGCAGTAGCCGCAGAGCCCGATATGACCATCAGGGCCTATGTCTACGCAGACCAACTACGGCCCCAGTGCCTTTGATCTCGCATAAATTGTCGCAGAAAAACTCTCCGTCGACTCCGCCGACCGCATGAACTATCCGATGCTCTTGCGCCGCACTATCGACGATGCGGATGGCAAGAACTTCGTCGCGGAGTACGGCGGCGTACCCATCATTGTAGATTTCGACCAGGGCAATGGGTGCTGCGATTCGGGCTTCGACTTGTGTCTCATCGGAGGCGATGGCATTTGCTCCTGCCCCGAGAGCCCATTCGATACCGAGGATTATAGTGACGCCGAAGAGCTTGTTGCAGGTGCGAACCTAATTGCCAATCTGGCCGAGAAGTATGCCTATGGGTGTAGATCTGACTGTGACAGTTCTCTTCTGGGAATTTCGGTGTGATCTCGTCGGTTAGAAGGGCATGGCATCGAGCGCAACGTCCCTTCACATCGCATTCCCTCCACATTCGACTGATTCTCCCCAAAGTGCGCTTGATTGCTTGCATGACTTCATGGACAAGCGGCGCAAGCAACGGAAGCCGGTTGCAGACTTCGGAGCGTTTGAGGAGGAACTCCACAAGCGCATCATGGGCGTGGAGCGCGAACTTCTTGGCGAGGAGCTCGCCCGGGGAGACATTG
>JAAEPE010000864.1 GCA_024222395.1 Myxococcales bacterium | reverse complement strand
TCGGAGGTTGACCACCCATTGGAGGCTGACCCATCGGAGGCTGACCCATTGGAGGCTGGCCCATTGGAGGCTGACCCATCGGAGGCTGCCCCATCGGAGCATGCCCCATTGGAGGCTGACCCATCGGAGCATGCCCCATTGGAGGCTGACCCATCGGAGGCTGACCCATCGGAGGCTGACCCATCGGAGCATGCCCCATTGGAGGCTGACCCATCGGAGGCTGACCGAATGCAGCAGGAACGCCCGGAGCTGGAGTCCCAGGAACCGGAGCAACTGGTACTACGGGAGCAACAGCGCCAGAGCCTATCACTGGTGGCGCCATACCAATAATCGTCTTGGCAGGTGCAGCACCAGCTGGTTGGGCAGCAAGAGGCGGAGCGGCAGCCGGCATTGGACGACCGCAAGTGCCGCAGTGGGCAGCGGTTGAGAGTACGGCTGCTCCGCAATACGGACAGGGGTTAGTTGGTGTAGCCATAGACGGGATATCCTTCGATAATTACCGACTAAACCGTACGACCGCTAATGGCTAGGGTCAACGTCGTAGCGTTGTTTTGCGAGACACTGGTAGGCCCCAGGCGCATAGAAAGGATCCCATCCACTCGCCTGGTCACCAGCGACGGTCGGGATAGCCCGGATGCGCTCTCTCCTCGCCTTGACGGGCCCGGGATTCGGTTGCCCATGTTCTGCAGCAGGCTTCGAACAGCCGGAGCTCCCCTCTAGGGATCTCGGTTGAACCATCAGAAGCACACTAGTAGATTTCACGCGTGATCAGAGACAAACAAATCGGCTTTCTCGGCGCGGGGAATATGGCTGAGGCGATCATCCGGGGGCTGCTAGAGCAAAGTGGTGTCTCCCCAGAACAACTCGGAGCCAGCGACCCAAGGCAAGAGCGCCTCAATGATCTTAAGAGGGGTAGCGGGATCCATGTGGAGACCGACAATCGCAAGCTCGTTGAGTGGGCCGACGTCGTTGTGCTCGCCGTCAAGCCACAGGCTGCAGCTACAGTGCTTGAGGAGATACGCAACCTCACCACCTCGGGTGTCGTATTCGTCTCTGTCGCGGCCGGCCTCACAACACGCTCGATAGAGGAAGCCTTGGGAGGGGAATCACGTGTCGTTCGCGCCATGCCAAATACCCCCGCTCTCGTTCGTGCAGGGGCTACTGCCCTCTGCCGTGGCCAACATGCGAACGCCGCTGACGTCGCAATTGCTCGCGCAATTTTCGATGCAGTTGGCATCAGCATCGTGCTCGATGAGTCACAGATCGACGCAGCAACAGGCCTATCCGGCAGCGGCCCGGCCTACGTCTTTCTGATTCTGGAAGCGCTTGCCGACGCCGGGGTAAAAGTTGGACTGCCGAGAGGTACCTCTTTGCAACTGGCAGCGCAAACTCTCATGGGTAGCGCCAAGCTCCTGCTCGAAACTGACGGAGACCCGAGCCAGCTCAGAAACATGGTGACCTCCCCCGGCGGAACATCGCTCGCCGGTCTGCAGGCTCTCGAAGAGGGTGGTCTCAGAACAACACTGTCAAGCGCCGTCGAAGCGGCCACCCAACGCGCAATTGAGTTGGGCAAAGAGAAGTGAGCACTGTCTTGGTTACGGCGACCAAAGAAGGAGTGCGCATAGCGCTCCTCGTACAGCCGCGAGCTTCGCGAGTTCGCTTTGGGCCCACACACGGAGACCGCCTTAAGGTCGCCATCACCACTGCGCCCGTCGACGGGGCCGCGAACCAGGCGGTCGTTGACCTACTTGCGAAAACCCTCGGCGTTGCCAAACGAGACATCTCCATCACAGCGGGGCACACCTCTAGGCGCAAGACCGTCGAGGTCGCTTGCGTGAGCCCAGAGAAAGTAGAAGCATGCATCGCCTAATTGGAGCCAAGCCAGAACGCCCCCTCGCTGCAGTCGTTTCCGCCGCTCTACTCGTCAGCGTTCCCGCCTGCAGCGGCCACGAGGGTACGATAGGCGTCTCGGTCGTCGCATCCCCCGATAGCGATTTGCTAGGGCGAATCGACCGTCTGCAGGCCACCTTCCCCGCACTCAACACTCAGGTGTCGGCGGAGCGAGACAGCAATGGCTCCTTGGATCTTGCCATCGATGTGGAGGCGGATGGTCGTTCCGGTGACCTCATTATTGAGGGCTTCGACAGCATGGGCGACCGCATCGCGGTGGGGCGAGTCGGCCCACTCCCTCTGGCGGCTATCGATGCCGAAGTGGTTGCGTTCCTAGCGCCCGGACTAAGCGTGACACAAGCCCCCGTTTCTCTCACAACGGCGCGCTCTGATATAGGCGGGACGGAGGCCTCATTCGGTGCCCTACTCGCTGGCGGCCTTGGGGAAGCGGGCCCGGTTGGGGATGTCGATGTCTACAGCACCTACTTGCACGACATGCAGAGCGGGTTAGCGCTCCCCTCCCCCCGTAGCGAGCTATCCGTTACGGCAGGTTCAGTGGGTTTCATCTATATAATTGGCGGCACTAACGAAGAGGGAGAGCCACAGTCGGAGAGCTATGCATTCGACACTCGTGTGCCGCCGACTGGCTCGCATAGGCCGTTGGTCATCGGCGATGACTTTGCCCGCAGCGGATCCACCACCGCCATCGTCGGGCAGGAACAGTTCTTAGTTAACGGCGACCCAGCTCTCTTGCTGGACGGACTGCTGGGTGTTCTCCGTCCCCTGCCCGATGGAGAAAGCCTCGATGGCCCAGCAGCAACAGCCATAGCAGAGAACCGCTTGCAGGTGGTTTTTGGCGGTGCGGGCGTGGTAGATCCAGTTCTCGGTGGCGTCGGTGCTGCCATTTTCGAACTGAATCAGGTAACTCATATCCCCGCCCCGCCGGAGCTCGTCCGCACTGGCCACCGAGCACTCACTCTTCTCACGCAAGAAGTGCTCTTTGTCGGAGGTGCCCTTGAGGGGCAAGCTGCGACCACAACGGCGGTACGCTACAGCGCCAGCACCGGCGGTTTCACCGTCCTCGACCTCCTCGCCACCGGAAGACGCAATCCCGCAGTTGCGCTAACAAACCGCTATCTCCTTGTTATCGGCGGAGAGGACGATATGGGAGAGGCCATTGGAACGGCGGAGATCTTTGATGCGCTCACACTGGAACCTGTAGAGACAATTCCTCTAGTGGTGGCGCGCAAAGGCGTGACGGCCCACGCGTTAGGCAATGGGCAAGTGTTGATCGCAGGCGGCATCGACGGTCAAGGCAGACCAACAGAGCTCCTTGGCCTCTTCACGCCCGATGAATCTACAAGCAACTAATTCCCGTGGGCGGCCAGAGGCACAGGCCTTCGATATTCTCAGTCGCACCAAAGCCCACCGACTCGTAGATGCGAGCCGCATGATACTCGGTATCCGCGAGCATGACGAGAGTCTGGCACTCCACCCGGGCGAGGGCGAGGTTCGACACTGCTGAGACCAGTGTGCCACAGACCCCTTTGCGCCGGAAGTCAGGACAGGTCACGACCTGCTGGAAGCGGGCGATCGTTCCACTGCGAAAAACCCCTAGGTTCCCCACCTGCCGCCCGTCCACGTAGCCCCCGTACCACTCACCCTCCCCGCGTTCGACCATTGCCCTCAGTTCCACAAAGCGCTGTTGGGCAAATGCTAGGTAGCTCGCCTCACTGTGCTCCGGGTCTCTCGACGCAACCTGTAGAGCCACGATGTCATTCCACTCGGCATCTGAACTGAGCTCGCGAATCTCCATACCAGCGTTAGGTCTCGGCGGTTCCTTGACACTCTCCGCTGTCAGCACCACCGTCGTCTGGTGGTGATAGCCGCTCTCCACGAAAGGACGGATGCTGCCACCCTTCCCGCCCATATCCCAAGTGAACGCCTTGTGCCGAACTTCAGGCATGTCTGCGAACTCCTCCGCAAAGCGCCTCTCCCAGGTGCTCTTGCACTCCTCGGTTGGCGGCTTGCTAAAGACAAGGAGGTTGCCCCAGTAGTAGTTCGGCTCATTCGGGCTGCGAACGACCAAGCAGTCATCCCTCTGAATGAACTCACCAGCGATCAATGCGAGGTCGGACCGAAGTCCTAAGGAGCGAATGTTCACAACACCTTTGTAGCATGGGGCACCCTGGTGATATGAGGGAATTCGTGGGTATCCGACTAGCTCTCTTCCGTGCCAGTTGTACCGTCGGCCTCGGAAGCTTCTTCCTCTTCCCAGACTTCTTTGCCGAACGCCAAGAGTCTTGTTGTGAGAAGGCGACCGAGGCTATCGACCATGAGCCCCTCGACGAGGTCCTCGATAAGTCGACGCTGCGAATCCTGTTTGTAGATGAAGCGGATTCCCATGCCGGGAGCATCTTCTTCACTGCCGGCCTTATTGATCCACCGAACCTGGCCCTCGATGCTCAGGGGCTCTTCTAGCCTGGGGACCTGGAGCTTGAAGACAAACTCAGTCCCAATCGGAAGCGGCTTCTCGGTCTGTATGAACGTGCCGCCGTTGGAGATGTTGCGCGTGTAGTCAGCAAAGAATGCGTTGAGGCGCTTGTACTCGACCTTGAGTTCGATCGGCTTGCGCGACCCACCGCGCCGGCTCTCGTCTGACTCGTTTGACATCGCAGGCGACAGTACACCAGTGACACGGAACGTCAATTTACTTTGATCCAGCAAGAAAGCGGTGACTAGTTGCTAACAACAGGCCCCGCTGCATGGCACGATGGCGCAATGAGTACACTGGGCTGGCTTTGGCTAGCCACCTTGGAGCACCTGGTCTCGTGGAGGACCCGTATCTGGGCGACACTGCTGGCCACCTTCGCCATTGCGCTGTCTCGCCTGCCGCTCTTTGGCGTGCTCGGATTTGAGTTCTGCCTGGTTATGGCGGTTGCAGCTTCCGTAGCGGGCGCCGATCTCGGATGCAGCCTGGTTTGGCGCGCCCGGACCATGGACGCATCGCGCGTGTCCCGAACCTTGCCTCCATCTAGAGTCTTCGCCGGGTGCCTACTCGGAGCGTCGGTCCTCTCCACCTCGCTCTTGCTTGCTCCGCTTCTCATTATCAGTGCGGCGGGTATCTGGGCGCGCAATTGCGACTGGCTCTTTGGCTTGCGCTGTTTTCTTCTGATGCCGGTGCTCTCCGCTGCCCTGGCTGGCGGACTCGGAGTGTGCGCGGGCATCATCGCGGGAAGGCGACGCTCCATCGCCATCGCCCTGCCCTCTGCACTCCTCTTGGTAAGCACCCTCTGGTCATTGCTGCACTTCTACAGAGCGCCAGCCGTCTTCTCCTACAATCCCTTTGCCGGCTACTTCCCTGGCAACCTCTATGACGAGAGCATCGACCTCCGAGCCCCCTTCTATTGGGCGCGACTCTTTCACCTCTCGCTGCTGGCGAGTATAGGCGCCCTTCTCTGCCTCTGGCTGGATCCGCAGACGCTGCGATTGCGCCGACGGTTCGGTCCAAGCAAAGAGCGTTGGCGCGGCATCCTCGTCAGTGTCTCTCTCTCGCTCATCGCGCTCGTTCTCTACTCACGAGCTGGAAAGCTGGGCTTCTCGGTCGACGCCGAGGACGTCAAGGCCGCCCTTCCAGGACGGTTTGAGAGCGAGCACTTCGTCATCCACTACCCAGCCAGCGCCGGGATGAGAGAGCAAATCGAAACCATCGCTCGGGACCATGAGTTTCGCCGAGCCCAACTCGTGCGCGACCTCGGGGTTGATCCACCTGGCAAGATCACGTCCTTCTACTTTGAGAGCCCAGAGCAAAAGCACAGGCTCATAGGGGCACGCAACGTCTACATGGCCAAGCCATGGCGCCACGAGATCTACCTCAACCATCAAGAATTCCCCCACCAGGTACTCAGGCATGAGATAGCCCACGTGCTCGCGGGACAATTCGGCGATCCGATTTTCTCGGTCTCCGCTGGGCGGGCGCTCGGCTTGCCGGTCTTCTTCAACATCGGTCTCATAGAGGGTATTGCCGTTGCCGCTGATTGGCCGGATCACTTCAATAAGGCACTCACCCCACATCAGAGCGTCAAGGCCATGCAGGAGCTTGGCATGGCCCAGCCCGTCGAGAGGCTCTTCTCGACAGGCTTCCTCTCGCTCTCCTCGGCCCACAGCTACACCCTCGCCGGTTCCTATCTAAGATTTCTTCTAGACAGATACGGCATCGCCAAGCTGCGCGCAGTCTACGAGAACGGAGGCGACTTTTCTGCGGCCTATGGCGTCCAGCAGAGCGAGCTCACCGCTGCGTGGCGCAAAACAATCCAAGAGACTGAGTTGCCCAACGGTGCTGCGCAGATTATCCGTGAGCGTTTCCGTCGCAAAGCTGTGTTTGACAGGCCATGTCCCCACGCTATCGCTCGCGCGCGAGACGACATGGCCCAAGACGTAGCGCGGGGTCAGCTCTCGGCAGCTATTTCGACGGCCCGCAGCGTTTGCACAAGAGTACCGGGCGAACCACGCTACCAACTGCATCTCGCCAAGCTGCTCCAGAGCAACGCCCCTAGCAACGATAAGCATGGGGCCGAGGCGCAACACATCTATTCGCGCATCGCCAGTGATGCGGAGACAACAAGCTCCACACTTCGCGCCCACGCCTACTTCGAGCTTATCTCTCTGGCTATGGGCTCTGGCGAAACGGCTGCAGCACTGGCCATCCTCGACAAGCTCTTGACACTCCCCCTCGCCGACGACAACCTGCGTCGGGCTCAGGTAATGAGACAAATTCTTAGGCACACCGGCCCAGCCGCCTCCGCTCTGCAGGCGATATTCTGGCAGGGCAATGGCGCAGACATCGACCGTCTCTTGCTGGTTGGCCTCGCCGCAGAAGCGGCCCTACTCGAGCCAGACCTTGGCCTATCCCACTACCTACTCGCCCGGCAAATGCGTGGGCGCGGTTCGCCCAAGGCCACGGTTCGAGCCATGCAGCGAGCCTTGGCGCTTCCCCTGTCTCCATTGGTGCAGCGCGAAGCCGCTCGCATCTTGGCAGAAGCCGCCTACCTCGGAGACGACTTGGGCGCAGTGCGAGATGCTGCAGCCATCCTCGTGGGCCCATCCCAGCCGCAGGTCACCCGCCTCTTAGGCTACGACTGGCTCGAGCGCGCATACTGGCGGGAGAGCGGCGATGTCCCTCCCCTCCCCCTAGGCTGGGTCGCAAGCGAGACCTTGAGCGGCATGCCCGAGGGCGCGTCCCTACGCTGATGCTGCTGCGCGCTGCCTTGTCACTTCGTAGAGCGCGATGGCGGCGGCAACCGAGACATTAAATGAGCCGACCGCGCTGGCGGCCATCGGAATCTCCAGGTGGAAGTCGCAGGTCTTGGCCACGAGAGGCCTTAGCCCCTTGCCCTCTGATCCAAGTACGAGCACCAGGGGCACCTCGCTACTCACTTGCGCAAGTGGTACCGCCTTGGGACTGCTGTGCACAGCCGCACTCCAGTAGCCATCCTCGCGCAACTCTTCGAGGGCCCGCACAAGGTTGGTCACCTGCGCAATAGGCAAGTGCTCGCTCGCACCAGCTGAGGTCTTTGTGACCATGGCCGTGACCTGGGCCGAGCGATCTTTTGGAATCACTACGCCGTCGGCGTCGAGCAAGAGAGCGGAGCGAACCACGGCCCCAAGATTGTGCGGATCGGTAACGCCATCGAGGGCGACAATGAGACCTGGTTTCTTCGCTGCGTCGACGAGCTCGTGAAGCTCTTTGTAGGCATAGGAGCCCGCTACGACAACAACCCCCTGATGGTTTGCCCCCTTGGCGAGCCTATCGAGTTCAGAGTTGGCCACAGCGGCCCAGCGAAGGTTGCGGTTCTTTGCCTCGCCAACCACAGTGGAGATGCCGTCCTTGCCACCTTTGGCGAGTCGCTTCTCCGACATAAATATGCAATCGATTTCATGCGGAACGGCCTTGATGACCTCGTGGGCTGGGCCCACACCATAGACAACCCGGCGACCGCTCATACTCGAAGCTCCCCTGCGATAGCCTTGGCCGCTGCCAATGGCGATTCGGCATCGCGCACAGGCCGCCCAACGACAATCATATCAGCCCCAGCGGCGCGGGCCTGCCCTGGAGTCATGACACGCTTCTGGTCACCGAAGTCCGCGCCCTCAGGTCGAACCCCCGGAGTCACAATCAGGAAGTCTTCAGGAAGCGCTTCGCGCAGCGCAGCGGCTTCGTGCGGTGAGGCGACGACCCCATCGCAGCCGGCTGTTGCGGCCAGCTGCGCGCGCTGTACCACCAATTCGCGAATCGGCTTGTGGATGCCAACATCGCCAAGGTCGCTCTGTTCAAGCGAGGTGAGCACAGTGACAGCGAGGATCTTCAATCGTTCGCCGTCGCCCGCGCCCTCTGCTGCAGCTTTGACTGCGGCCTCCATCATGGCCTTGCCGCCCGCTGCGTGCAGCGAGAGAAGGCCTGCGCCGAGGCCTGCGAGGCGAGTGGTCGCGCGCCCGACGGTGGCTGGAATGTCGTGAAGTTTGAGGTCTACGAAGACCCGCCTACCCGCGCGCACGAAGTCGCGCACAAGCTCTGGCCCTTCCGAGCTGTAGAGTTCGAGCCCAATCTTGAACCAGCGCACCTCGTCATCGAGACTCGTGGCGAGGGCATCGGCATCGGCCCGAGTGGGCACGTCGAGGGCGACGATGAGGCGGTCTTGTGGGGCCATAGTCATATTCCTTCCTGGGCTAGATGGCAGCGATGCGTTCTTTTTCCGCAGCGATGGCCGAAGTTATGGCCTCTGCAGCGCCTTCGGCCGGCAACTGCGTGGCTTCCGCCTCCCGCCGCCACTTCATTTCAAGATTTCCCTCGCCCAAGGACCGCTTGCCAATGGTGATGCGTAGGGGAATGCCAATTAGGTCTGCATCCTTGAACTTGGCCCCGGGGCGCTCGTTTCGGTCGTCGAGCAATACATCAACTCCTAGTTCCCGGAGTTCTTCGTAGAGCTTCTGAGCCGCCGCGATGAGATCATCGTCCTTCATCTGAAGAGGCAGTACCGTCACCTCATAGGGCGCAATGGACATAGGCCAAATGATTCCACCTTCGTCGTGATTCTGCTCGATGGCGGCGGCGGCAACGCGTGTAATGCCAATACCGTAACAGCCCATGACCATAGGCTGGGACTTGCCCCCTTCATCGAGGAAGGTACAGCCCATGGGCTCGGAGTAGACGGTGCCCAGAGAAAACACGTGCCCCACTTCGATGCCTTGGTAAGCCTTGTACTCGCCATCGCAGCGGGGGCATCCTTCGCCCTCCTCTGCGATGCGTAGGGCGACGTACTTGGTAATCGTGCAGTCACGCGCAAGGTCGAGGCCAGTGTAGTGCATGCCCTCTTCGCCAGCGCCAGCGACGACTCCGGTAGCCCCCTCAAGCTCCAAGTCAGCGTAGATAGGCAGAGAGAGTCCCGCAGGGCCAATTGAACCAACTGGAGCGCCAGTCGCCTTCTCTGCCTGCCCCTCGCGGGCTAGGAAGAGCTCGGTGGCGCCCGTGAGTTTCTTAAGTGCAATCTCATTGAGAGTGCGGTCCCCTCGGATCAGAACGACAAGGGGTTCACCGTCCGCTGTGTAGACCAGGCTCTTGATGGTCTGGGCAGCATCGACTTTGAGTACCTCGCAAACGTCGGCGATGGTCTTGGCTCCAGGTGTTGGCACCTTCGTCAAATCGCCGCCGCCCCCAATGGCGGGCTCAGTCACCGCGCGAACCGCGGCCTCCTCGACGTTTGCTGCGTAGCCGCAGCTATCGCAGGCGACCAGCTTGTCTTCGCCAGTCTCGGCGAGAACCTGGAATTCGTGACTCAAGTTTCCACCGATGGCCCCGGTATCGGCTTCGACGGGGCGGAAGTCTAGGCCACACCTAGCGAAGATGCGCTTGTAAGCCTCGTACATGGATTTGTAGGAGATGAGAGCGGCGTCCTGGTCCACATCGAAGGAGTAGGCATCCTTCATGACGAACTCGCGACCACGCATGAGACCGGCCCGAGGGCGCATCTCGTCGCGGAACTTGGTCTGAATCTGATAGAGGTTTATGGGTAGCTGGCGATACGACTTCGTCTCTCGTCGAACCATGTCCACGGCGACTTCTTCGTGGGTGGGGCCAAAGCAGAAGTCGGCACCACCGCGATCTTTGAAGCGCAAGAGTTCAGGCCCGTACTTCTGCCAGCGACCGCTTTCCTGCCACAGCTCGGCGGGAACCGAGGCGGGCATGAGCACCTCTTGCGCCCCGGCTCGGTCGAGTTCTTCGCGCACAATAGTCTCGATGCGAGAGAGTACTCGCATGCCGAGGGGCATGAAGCTGTAGATACCCGACGCGACTTTGCGAATGTAGCCGCCGCGAAGCATGAAGACGTGGCTCGCTACTTGAGCATCTGCAGGAACTTCCTTGAGGGTGGGAATAAATGCCTGTGAAAAGCGCATGACCCGGCGAACCTACACGAGCGGCTAGGTAAATGGCGCAGCAAAGAGCGTTTTCTTCGAGGCTCCGGCTAGCGCAAGGCCTTGAGCTCGAACTGGCCGCCCAAGGGCTGCTGCATCTCGAAAAGCAGGCCAGAGTCGGAACGGCGATTGTCGGGACCGAAGGAGATTTCCCCGGTGAGGCTCGAGACCTGCTGCATGCGCAGGGCCTTGCCCAATTGCTGCCGCGTGCGCGCGCCACCGTCGATGGCCACGCGCAAAACGGCAGCAGCATCGTAGGCATAGGCCTCGTGGGCGCTGGGCTCGCTGCCAAACTCAGCTTCGTAGCGAGCCACGAAGTCGGCGATGCGCGGGTCTGTGCGATCTGGGAAGAAGCCTGGGGCAAAGACTGCCCCCCAGCTGTAGCGCCCGGCGGCACGCAAGTAGCGCCGGTCGATACCCTCCGCCGTAGAGAGCAACATGATGGACCGGCCGTGCTTGCTCTTCTTGCCGGCGGGCTGTGCGTTGAGATTGGCAGCGGCCAAAGCGGGAGCAATGAGTGCGAGAGTCTTTGCTTGATCCGGAATGAAGAGTGCGGACCAAGGTTTCTTGAGCTGCTTTATTTCCTTGGTGAACGATGTCGCTCCCTGGGCGTAGGTGGCCTGCACAATAATACTGCCGCCAAGAGACTCGACCTGATTCTGAAACGCCGTTCCCACAACGCGACCGTAGGCACTCTGCGGAGAGAATATGGCGAAGTCGCGAATGCCCTGGGCGTAGGCGTGCTTCGCCAGACGTCGAGCCCGGCTCTCTGCGCTGTGACGAATACTAAAGACAGCGCCACCTGCACTGCCGCGAGGCGCTAGCGAAATAACAGGTAGTCCAACGCTTGCGGCCAGGGGCGAGACTTTTGCGACAGCACTACCATCGAAGGGACCGATGGCTGCAATCGCATCATTGCGCACAATGCTCTCAATGCCGGAAGCGACCATGGCCGCATCGGAGCTCGTATCTCGAGAGATTAGTTCGAATGCAGAGAACTCGCCCGTACCTGGTGCCATGACCGGCGCGTTTTGCGATGCCATGACCAGGCCTCGCAAGCTGAGTTCTCCAACCCGATTGAGCCGGCCCGAAAGTGGTAGCAGTGCGGCTATGCGCTCCACATTCCCTGGACCACCGCTGCCGAGAATGGCTACGTCTTCGCCAACTGCGCGCTGAGCAGCCGAGATGGAAACCAGCACCGAAGCAGCGGCTTCGATATTTCCTGCGACTGCGAGTTCTTCGGCCCAACGTGCACCGAGGATCGCCGCACCGGGGCCAGCCTTGGGCGCGAGCTTGCCGACGATGTCCTCCAGCTGCGTCGATGGCACCTCGGACGATAGCGCGCGTATGCGATCGAGACAATACGTCTTCTCGGAGGCTCTGGCGCCTGCCCACCATGCATCGTAGTGGACAATTGCCGAGCCGACGCTGCGATGCGCCGCCAGAGCCTCGGCCATCCCCGCATGCCAGAAGGCAACTCCATTGGAGTCGCCTTGGTTGAGAGCCTTCTGCCCCGCTGTCAGCGCAACGAGTGCCTCACCATGCCGCCCTAGACTGGAGAGAGCGAGCCCACGAAAGAGCGATGCTCTCGCCTGAAGCGTTGCCTCGGTCGGGCCGAGGGTCGCAAGCTCGTCGAGCTTTGCCAATGCGCCTGCCGCATTGCCGTGTCGCATATCAGCTATGGCCCCGTAGAGAAGCGCGTGGGGAACGATCGGATCATTGGGAAAGTCGCGAACGATGGCTTCGAAGGATTCGGCAGTCGCACTACTACCGTCGCGCTCGAACTGGCTCCGGCTACTCTCGAAGAGCGCCCGTGCCTTGGAATCGCCATCCGCAGGGAGCGTCATTATCGGAGCCCCAACCTTGCGCTTTCCGCGCCCAGGGCACGCCGCCACAATCGCGCTGAGGACAATCATGGCGAGTAGTGATAGGGGGCGACGGCGCACAACCCAACTGTAACGAATGCTCACCTAGCAACAACAGTGCTGTCGGCACCGGTATTTCGCCCTGGAGTGAGAAAGCCGCACAGGGGCCCCAAGGAAAACTCGCGCCAACTTCTTTGGCAGTAGCTTCTTTACGCGAACGCCGTGGAATTAGCCCCAAAGAGCTGATTTAGTGACGCTAAAAGTTCATCGGTCGGGGCGACGCGGAACGTATCCCCAAGATAGATCGCAGTCTGGGAGCGTCCGGGAATCTGCAAGATGATCAATGGCACACACTTACCGCTGGCCCCAACTAAGATCCCGCGAAGCGCCTCAATATCCTCCTCGGTGGCCGAGGTCGCATCGATACGAATCACCACCTTAGAGGTCTTGGATTCACGCAATTCGGCCAGTGGGATGGCTTCCTCGAGAAGGAGTTTGAAGGCGTGATTGCCATCCTCTCCTTCATCTTTCACCGTGCCTTTGCAGAGAATCGGCTCATCGCTAGTAAGAACTT
>JAAEPE010000863.1 GCA_024222395.1 Myxococcales bacterium | reverse complement strand
TAGCCGCGAAGTCTCCTGCTTGCCCAGGGAAGTTATTCGCAGACGAGTAGTGCATGGTACCGGCGCTTGGCGTGATGCTCAGCACCGCACCTTCCATCGCCGCCTGCTCGCAGTCGACGGCGGCCACGATAGCCGCACCGTTTCCGCTGTCTTGGGGCGCTGCTGCTACGACCGGCAGTAGCTCTTGGAAGATGGTCGGACTCACCATGACGATGGGCGTATTGGCGAGGCTCTCACTGAGGGCAGCCGGCGGGAATACGTAGGTATCAACGAGCCCGCTTGATGTGGCCTTCAGGTAGGCAACGACTAGATCGCTTGTCACCGGGCCAGTGAGGGAAAATGCACCTGTGAAATCGCCCTCCGCAATCAGGGTGGCGTCCGAGAAGTCCAGGGCAGCCACGTGGGCGGTTTTCGTAAGCGTGGTGATGCCACGGTGCTGGGGAGCGCATCACCTGCGTAGACCAGCGCCGATGGTCGGGCGTCCGGCAAGATGATGCCCATAGCGTCGGGGGTTGGCGGAGCTGCATCACTGATGACTCCATTGGGCGTTGCATCAATCCAGAGCGAGGCATTGCCAGCTGCATCCGTTGCTTCATCAGAAGAGTTGCTAACGCCCGCACCGGCGAGGGACAGAACAAGAAAGGAGCCAAGACCGAGCCGAGTGAGCATGCGGCGCCTATAGCAGCACTCCACAACCGCCCAAAGGAATTCAGGAATTGGCCGGTCGCCGACTCCTAGTCTTCTTGTGATTGCTGAGAGTTGTCGGAACCCTCGGAGCCGCCTGAGCCCTCGCTTGCGACACCGAACGCAGGATTCATCGTAGCAGCGCGGTGCTCCATCTTCGATTTGGAAATCAGTCGGACGTACGCGCCGCTCGCTTCCCGCATCAGCAATTTGAGGTTATCCATCTCTTCGTCAGAGATGTCAGCGCCATCGCTCTTGTGCCCGTAGAGCAAGTTGACGACGCGCTTTCCTATGGTGCAGACGACGACGACGGAAAAGTCGGGAACACCCGAACGCAGGATTCGAAACCAATGACTGTGGAGCGTGCTCGGGAAGGCTCGGCCGCGGAAGAGTTTCTCGTCGCTCTCGAGGGCAGCGTGCAGCATGGAGGGAGGATCTAGCGGCATTAGGAGGGTCTCGATACGATCCCCGTCGATACCTGGTCCGAACCCCTTCCAGCCGAACGCCATGTCATCGCGCACTAGGAGGAGGGTCGCGAGATCAAAGACGCTCGCGGCGTGGGCGAGCATGGCATCGGCAATGTCGCCACGTCGCTTTGTAGAGGAGATTATGGCTACGGCTTCATTGCAGCTGATTGCGGCCGGCGGTTCTTCTTCGGTTGTCGCCTCACCGGTGACGGGATCGCTGGATTGCTTGGCTTGCGGAGCTCTTTCTGCGAGCTCCTCATCGTCTGCTTCCAATTCCTCAACGAGGTCAGCTGCATCGAGTTCGAGCGCTTCGTGCTCCTCGGTATCTGCCAGGTCGACGTGTTCCGGGACCGCATTAGGATTGATGTTCGGCGTTGGAATGCCCGGCGGAGGAACAGAACTTCTCTTAGTACGAATTGGCGGAGCGGGAGTTGGCGCTGCGAGAGGCTCGGCCACCTGCGGGGGAAGCCCTGGAAGTGGTGGTGCGGGCAGTGAGTGATCTTGGGTTTCAGGAGACGCATCTCCGCGCATATCCGGAAGCGCTGCGAAACGCTGAGGTTGCGGTATGCCGTAGAAGCGCTCAAGGTAGTAGTGAATGCGAATCTCGGGGGCGACCCGCGGGATCACCCGGTAGCCCGTCGCCATGCTAATCTCATCGAGCGCCTGCATATCGTGCGGATCATCGACGGCGACGATTAGCGTCTGCTCTTGAATGACGATTGGTATGCAGCGAAAGCGACCCGCTTGCTCGGGAGTTAGGAGACGAACGGCAGATCGTTTGCAGCGCTCGAATGTCGCGCCAGTAGCAATGGGAATCCCGTGTTCGAGGCCCAGATAGACTGTCAGCGTCTCTGCGCTGATGAGCTGTTCGGCGACCAAGAGTGAGCCGATGCGCCCTCCCTCACGGGTCTGTTGCTCGATGATTTGGTTGAGCACCTCTTGTTCCAGGCGACCATCGCGCACCAACATCTCGCCGAGCTTCATAGTACGGTCAGAATACCATTATCGTGGTGCCTAGCCCTCAGCTCCCGCATGTGAAGAAACTGCCCTTCCCTTGGCATGTGTGCTAAGCCCGATGGGTGGTGGCGCTGCAGCACTGGCTCCCTCTGGCCTTGGTCTTGACATGGGCGTGCGCAGATAAGCCCGCGCCAGCGGAGCGAAAGCAGGCGCCGGTCAGCGAGCGGCCAATCGGCGAGGTGGGCATGGCTGTTGTGTTGTCCGTGGCTGAGCCTTCACCCCCGACCACCAAGAGCAAGAAAGCCGCTGTCCAGAGGCCTAGCTTCGGAGCCAACGTGGGCGGTCTTCGGCTCAGCCGCTCGATTGTCGTCCGTGCAACACCTTCCCTTGATGGAGAGAAGCTCGGAACGGTCGCCGCTCACACCGTGGTGGGTTGGATGCAGGCAGTCAAGGCTACGGGCTGCGAGCAGCGCTGGATCGAAATTGAGCCACGTGGTTGGGTGTGCGAGGGCTATTTGGAGCCTGTGGCCGAAGGGCCGGGGGGCGCAGAGTTGCCCAAGCTGCGCGCCGGCGAGCGAGTTCCTGGTGCCTACGGCAAGGTGGTAGGGGAGGAGGCGATGCTGGCGACGATTGAGGATGGAGTGGTCATCGCCGAAACGCCGATCACGGGATCTT
>JAAEPE010000862.1 GCA_024222395.1 Myxococcales bacterium | reverse complement strand
GGTGGTTAGGTTTTAGGCTGTGATCTTTGCCCGGTAACGAGCTTCGTCTTCTCGAAATGCCATGTCGAGCACCCAGTGCAACTCGTTTTCAATGCCCCAGTGTCTTCGAATGATACGTGCTGCTTCTTTGGCTTGGAGAGTTTTCTCGCTGCCGATGTAGTAGGCAATTCTGAAGACGTTTTCACCATCGAAATATGAATACGTTCGCGTCTTACTTCGATGACGCAAGACAGAGAGACCCACTTTGGTGCCGACAGAATCCAACGCAGATCTTTGCACAGGCGAAGGCTGCGAGTTTCGATGCGGCCGTGGCCTTTGTCGATCTCAATGAAGTTCTCAAATTCAGGCTTGGATTCTTCCTCAAGACTTCGAGCTCTATCGTCATCAATGTCGTCAGAGGTTTCGACAATTTCTTGATGAAGAGTTGGCTGGTTTTCTTTTGCGGCGAGCAAGTAATTGCCGCCGCTATCCACAATTGGTCTGGCGATTTCTCGCTGGCAGCCCACAGCATCGATAGCCACGGTCTCCCCATGAAGGTCAAAAATGGCCAGTAGCTCGGTAATCGCGGCAATCTCATTCGACTTCTTAGTCGTCTTACACTGAGCTAGCACCAGCCCCGAGTCACTGCTCCAAGCAATCACCGTATGCAGGGCAGGGATTCCATTGGCGACATCCTTTGTGCGGCGACTGTTTTTGCCATCGATGGCGATGTGCGAATTCTTCTTGCCGAGTTTGAGCGCAACCCATGCACTCCACGCGCGAAACACTTCAGAGAATGCTGAGGGATTGAGAGATGCAAACACCGACAAATACACATCTTGGCTTGGCCCCCCATGGGGCAACTCCAGGATCTCACCCAACCATTCTTCGTTTAGCTCGCCCCACAGCTCCATCGATTCGGCGTTGTCGCAACTACAAACCATCGACACCAGAGCAATCACAACCACGGAGCGAAGCGGGTAGCGCAATCCTTGTGGGCGCCTGGGATCCGTCAAGCCCGCCAGCATGAACTCAAAGAACTGCAGCGCCGCCTGCTCGTTTTCGATTTCGATTTTCTGTGCTTTGGTCGCTCGGGCCATCCCCTGTCAGATCGCCTGAGGCGCTTGGATTTAGGCATAGAGGCACCAAATGGTTTCTACTCGCATTGCTGCAGGCTTACCCGCAAACCGCTTGGTTTCTCCGAAGAATCGCTTTGTAGGGTGCCACCCGCCGTGGCATCTGGCCCGTTCTGGCGCCCCGCCGCGCCACGAACGTACGTTCTACATCCTTGGGGGTCGAGCCCCTGGTCGGGACGGTGATTCCTGTTGTCCGAATGCTGTCCGAAATTCTTGTCACCCTAGCATCTCCTGAATATCTCTCTATCGTTGGCGTGTGCGTGCACACTCCACTCTCCTGTCTGAACCTCTCCGGAGCGCAGACGAACTGCCGTGGTATCTACGGCATCCGGGCGCTCTCTCGAAGCCAAGAGCCCCGTGGTGCTACGAACGGCGCAAACCAGAAGACACAGTCCTGCACGACGTCGTCAGTCGAAATCTCGGTGCTTGCCTGTCAGCAGCGCAAGAGAGAGGCGAGCACGGATTCGGCTACCCGGCTTTTGTTGGGCGCGAATTCGAGAAGTACCTCGATTGCGGCCAACTCCGACGAGGCTTTGTGCGAGTGAAGTGCGCGGAGTGCCCAAACGAAAAACTCGTAGCCTTCTCATGTAAAGGCCGCGGCTTTTGTCCATCGTGCACCGCGAGGCGCATGAGCAATACCGCAGCCCACATCGTCGACAACGTCTTGCCTGCCCTACCCTATCGGCAGTGGGTGCTCAGCGTACCTAGACGAGTGCGGTTCCTACTCGCAACAGATCACGACTTGCTAAGCCGCGTACTCGACATGGCCTTGCGCAAGGTCTTCGCCTGGCAGAAGCGAGCTGCAAGGCGCCGCGGCATCACAGCTCCGATGTGCGGAGCTATTGGCTTTGTGCAGCGCTTTGGATCGCTGCTCAATCTCAACTGCCACTTTCACAATATTCTGCCCGATGGTGTCTTCGCCGAGGACATCAACGGAGACGTGGTGTTTCGCCCCGTACCGCCGCCCTCCAAAGCAGATGTGCAAACGCTCGCAAAGCAAATCGCTCGCGGCACTGAGAAGCTCATCGCCAAGCGCGAGCAGCGAGAATTCGATGACGAGCGGCCCGCACTCTTGGCACAAGAGCAGGCCAAGAGCCTCAACGAGAGCAGCTTTCGTGGCGGTGGCAAGTTCAAGACGATAGAGCATCCGAGCCGGCGCCACGCATTCTTCTTCGGCTACTCCTTGCACGCGGAGCGCATTGCCCCCAGTGGCAGGATAGTTGGCGCCCCTCGCGATTCGATTTTTCACCTTGGGGGTGAGCAAGAGAACGAGATTTGGCGTATTCAGAAAAGTTCAAAGAGAACCTCCTAGCCAGGGCTTTGGCCCCGAATTCCAACATC
>JAAEPE010000861.1 GCA_024222395.1 Myxococcales bacterium | reverse complement strand
GGGGGCTGTCTGCCTTTGATCCCTGCACTTGTTGTGGCCTGCACAGTGTTGGCAGTGGATCAGCTCATCGCTCGCTGGTCGGCGTCTGGAGCGAGACGGTGCGTCCGCTGGCTTGTGCGTAGTTGAGATCCAAGAGCCAGGCGTCTGGAAGGGAAAGGCTGAGCCGCTCCGGCCACTCCACGACGAGCAACGCTCCCATTGCCCTTGCCTCTTCCTCCTCTTGAAGGAAGAGGTCGTCGGCTGCGATGGCTTGCTCGAGGCGGTAAAGGTCGAGATGGATGAGAGGGGGGGTTCCTTCGGGGTAGTGCTGAGCGAGCGCAAAGGTTGGGCTGGTGATCGGTTCTTGGATTCCTAGAGCGTTGGCCAGTCCTTGGACGAGAGAGGTTTTGCCTGCACCGAGTGGTCCTCGCAGCAGCAGGATGTCGTGCGCTTTGAGGCGTGCTGCCAGCATCCGACCAAGGTCTTTTGTGGCCTCGAGATCGTCAAGGATCGTTGTCTCATCTGTAGATTGGCCGGCAAGGGAGCCCGAAGCCTCGGCGTCTCCGAAGTATTTATCGTTCACATCCTCCCCAGGGAGCTTTTCAATATGGTGGCAACATCTACGGCAACGGCCGAACTTCAGGTCGCAAAGGATTACGTCATTGCAGACATCGGGTTAGCCGATTTCGGACGCAAGGAGCTTGATATTGCCGAGACCGAG
>JAAEPE010000860.1 GCA_024222395.1 Myxococcales bacterium | reverse complement strand
TCAATCTGTGAGCGAGCCTCGGTACTAAATTCTGCCGCGATGAGCGCTAATCATTACGGGGCAAAGCAATGCTCTCTCTATCCTGCGGAGACGCCGAGATATATTGTCTCGATAGCTTGGGCCTCGATGGCAGTGAGGAGTTCACTATTGCGGGCACCAGCGAGGAGCCCTGGCCCGGCAAAATGCTCAGCATTGCTCCAGGCGGTAAGAACTTCACCGTGAAGTGCCGCGTCGATACACCGCAAGCGGTTAAGTACCGTGGAACTCTAGGCATCCTTCCGCGCGCGCTCCTGCCAATGACGAAGTAGGATAGCAACGCACACAGCCTCGGTATTCCTGAGGCGAGTTGGCCCCACAGCCTGAAGTTGCGAGGCCTTTTTCATGCGCGGTAGTGCTAATCTCATCCGTGATGCGTCCCCTCTTCGTTCTTCTCCCATTCGCCTTCTTGGCGTGCGACGGCACGGCAACCATCGGCGACGCCCCTGACGGTCCGGTCCCTCGTTGCGCTATTGACGTCGCCCCAAATCCCCCAAGCTTCGTGACACCGACGCAAGGAGAACTGCTGCAGCCCGAGGATACGCCGCGTTTCGAGGCAACCGTCGCCACCGAGCTTGGCGAGGTTCGTCACGCGGAATTCGAAGTCCAGCTACTCGCACAGGGGCGACCCGTGCTCAACGGCTACTAGGGGGGTCACGTTCCTACCCTCCAACCTACTGAGATCGTAGGCTTTCTCAGCCGGTTTCGCGTTTTCCGAAAAACCAAGAGTAATCGCCTACTTACGAGAACCGCCAGTTCCGCTGAGAAGCGTTGCGATCACAACAACTTGCGACCTAGGAGCGTGACCCCAAGAGCCACTAGAGCCGGTCCCAGGCTCGGAGTGCTTCGAGCGCGGAGTCTCTATCAGCAAAGGCAGCGATGAAGCGATTCTTGTGACAGAAGCGCGCGCCGGTGACGCCTACCACACTGGCCAGAGCCTCGCCCTCGAGCCCCGCCCATTCCTCTGGCAGCTTGCGCTTGTCGTCCTTGCTGTCTACCGCCACGGGAATGGTGACAACGCGCCAGTCGCCACGCCCCGGGAAGAGTACGTAGTCGGTTGGATGCTCGGCTCCCTCCGCCTCGAAATACGCCGGCTTCCATTTGAGGTACTCCTCAAAGAAGAGCACTCGTCTGTCGGCGGCAACCGAGTCTTCCATCGCAGTACGCACGGCGAGAGCATCTCTCTCACTCCGCAAGCATCCCATCGATATAGCCTCGACAATGTCCACGGCCATGCCCACCGAGCGCTCGTACCACTTGTCAAAATCGCTGTCTTCCGCACGCTCGACCAAGACACCAACCATCGAAGAGAAGCAGGGAACATCCCCAGCGGACGCTCTCGCCCCGGTATCGACTGCGTCCACGTAGTCGACGAGGTGAGTCCGCAACGATGCGGCGACGCTAGCGTCTACCTCGCCTCTTGATTCGATCCAGTCGAGAACCATACCTGCCGAAGATCGGTTGCCCTGGTACTCACGCTGGTGATGGTCAAAGCGCCCAAGAGCCGGGTCGAAGACGCCGCCCACGTCGAAGACCACGTCAGCCTCTTCGAGAAGTTCCGACTTGCGCGTCCGCACAACTGTGGCCTCCGCATCAAGGAAGACGCGCACCAGGGCTGCAGCCAAGACGTCGTCCGCGTGAAACGGTCCATTGTGTGTAGCGAGTCGCAAAGCCATGGCCGGCAGACTCGACTGCTACAACTACTTCGTCAAGTCTTGAATGGCTCGGGTTGTGCGCCCGGACTTGATGCGAACCTTGAAGCTCTTACGAACGCCCTGCTCCTTGTTGACCAAGACGACACGATGCGTGCCCTCGGGCAATTGCATCGACCTCTGAGGCGTGGTGAGACCTGTCTTCTTCCCATTGATGGAGATTTCGCACGGCGGCTTGGCTCCCAGCATCAGAGTTCCAAGCGAGACACTGCCTGCCTCAGCCAGATCTTTCTCTTCGCTCGCATTTGGTGCGGTGCCCTTCTTTGCCTGCGATGTAGATGTCCTCGATGACCTTTTCCGCGCCTCTCGGCGAGCCTTACGTCGCTCTCTCCTGCTCTGCTCCTGTGCCTGCTTGACATCGGCCGGAGCAGACTCACTATCGGGCGCCGTCGGATCTAGCATCTCGAGAGAGAGTCTAAGAACCATGGCTTCACCAGCGGCAAGGGTGAATTCCTGATGCTGACCGAAGTATCCGTCTGGTCCTTCGATGTCAATTCGATGCGTTCCGGGCAGGAGGTTGCTAACTCGCATTGGTGCGCCTCCGATGGGCTGCCCGTCGAGAGTTACCTCCGCCCCCTTTGGCTCTACAAGAATATCGAAGCCAGTCTTGCCAGCCAGGGCCATTTCCTCGTCCCCCAGTGTGGGCTCCAATTCCTCATCAA
Organism: Myxococcales bacterium; assembly: GCA_024222395.1. Classification (GTDB taxonomy): domain Bacteria; phylum Myxococcota_A; class Polyangia; order Haliangiales; family Haliangiaceae; genus NORP324. The sequence goes on along the minus strand of JAAEPE010000860.1, from coordinate 6,117 downwards.
TCTCGTCCACCGGGGCTGCAGCGTCGGCGGACGCTGGAACCGGCGGCATAACGGTGGAGGCAGCAACTTCCCAGGGATCAATGCGGGCTGCATCGCCTGCTGCGATCGCCACAGAGCCGAGCTGAGCGACCTCCGCCCCAGCACTGACCTGCTCCCCTTGCTGCTGAGCCAGGACATAGCCTCCCACCACAGAGCCTCCGATCACGATTACCGCAACGAAGAGTAGCCACCACGAGCTACCACCGGATTGCTTGCCTGACGGCCTAGCTCCCTTAGGCGATACAGGATCGGAGTGATGCTCCATCGGCTCGAAGGCGCCACCTGGCCCTGGCATGCCGCGCTTCTTTGCGGCATCCACTAAACGAGCAATCGTGGACGATTCGGTAGCCATAGCCAGGTTGAGCGCCACCGAAGCGGCGCCGACGTTGACGGTAGATCACCCGCAGGTCAGAACACAACAGGTAGTTTGAACGAGATGCACGTATGCCAGCTTACCTCGCATCGCACGAGTGCTACCTGGAGTGCTCGGTCCGCAATCCAGTCGTGGCCCGCACGCGCCCGTCCAGCAAGTGGCGATTCCTCACGCACTCTTGCTACCCTGCAAAAGACATTGCGTTTCCTCGGTGTATCTCGTGTGTCCGGTGCAGCACCGGTCGTTCTCAGCGCTCTCCTTGGTGCGGCGCTTGGCACTGGTTGCGATGAGGACGGCAACACCAGGGCAAAGGTCCCCACAATGCTCATCGACGCCGCCCCCGCCCCAAATCCAGCGCTGGGCAGGCTTCCACAAGACCTCAAGTATGAAGCTACGATTTCCGGCTTCACTAGATTCATGCGCGACCTCCGCGTTGCGATAATGAGCAACGATACGCCGGCCACGGGCCTAATGGTGGCGAGTTTGCGACTCGAAGACTACGCATCGTGGATGACGCAGACGTTTGGTGAGTCGTTGGGCAAGAAGCTCAGCGAGCAGTACAAACCCCAGAGCGAGGAAATCGGGCAAATTGTAGAAGTCCTGCGCGAGCAGTTCGACAAAGGCCTCACGGAAATCGAAATTGGGCGCTACCAGAGCAGCGACAATCCAAGTGTCACCGGATACCAGAGCGCAGCTCTTTCCAAGATGGTCGCGGCGGTGCCGCTCTACTCGGTTCGACTCATGAGCAAGAACCGAAAGCAGATGTTTCACATATCGTCGTTCGTCCACGACAAGAAGAGCTTTCGCTTCATCGGGAAACTCCGAGCGGTCGCGAAGAAGAAGCCCCTTGGCGGCCGCGATCTCAACGAATACCGTCTCTCCGATGCCGCGCGCCTAACGACAAGAACCAAATAAGGGCTCATGCACGTACAAGACCTATCGCCCCTGCCGACTTGCACAAAAGTTGCCGCGATGCCCGGCCGGTTTCATGATGCCTACTATGGAGAGGGAATTATTACTATCGGGATTTCTTCTAACTCGAGAAGATTGGGATCTCCTCGATGATGAATCCCGCACGCTCTTCACCCAGATGCTTGCAGAGGAGGGGCGCGCCCCGCACTTCGATGTTCGCTCAAGCAGGCCGCTACCGATTCAAGAGACCTTCGTAGAAAGTCGTGCTGAGCCCTATTCGCTGTGCGAGGATGCGGCGAAATGGCAAGCACGCTCTCCCTCGAAATCTCCGACCACGTCGCCACAATCAGCATCGTCGCAAAGACCATGCCGCCGGCGTTCTTCCCCGAGCTCAGGGGAGCATTCACCCAAATCGCGGCCAAGTCTGAACTGCGAGCGGTAATTGTGCGCTCTCAGGCCAAGGGCTTTACCTACGGTCTAGATCTGCCGGCCATGTTCAAGGAGCACTCTCAGCTCTTCGCCGGCGCCAGCGCAACCGAGCGAACCACCCTGCTCGCCCTTATCCGCGACTGGCAAGACTGCATCAATTGCGTGGCGAATTGCCCAATCCCCGTAATCGCGGCAATTCACGGCCCCTGCATCGGCGGCGGCATAGATCTCATCACCGCCTGCGACATCCGCCTCGCAAGTTCCAATGCCATCTTCTCAGTTCGCGAAACTCGCGTAGCCATCGTGGCCGACCTGGGAACGCTGCAGCGGCTCCCCTCAATCGTCGGCCAAGGGCACGCACGGGAGCTGGCACTGACCGGAGCTGATGTGGACGCAACTCGCGCCGCAGAAATTGGCCTTATCAATCACGTATACGAGACCACTGAGGACTTGCATAGCGCTGCGACCGAGATGGCCAACGCCATCGCCTCAAACCCGCCGCTGACAGTTCGAGGCGTCAAAGATGTTCTGGACTTCAGTCGCGACCATGGCGCCAAGGCGGGACTTTCCTACGTGGGTGCATGGAACTCGGCGTTCATTGCCTCAGAAGATCTAGGAGAAGCCGTTGCAGCATTTCTTGGCAAACGAGATCCGCAGTACAAAGGCAAGTAGCCGTGCTGCCCCGCGCCATTACACACTGCTACCGCGATCCACTGAGCGAGGTGTGGATTGCCGCTGCGCATAAAGTGGGACTCAAGGTGCAGCGAACCTCTGATGCCTTCGCCCACAGCGATGGAGCGGGCAGCTTGTACATCGCAACCGATGAGCATCTTGACGAGGATGATTGCCTGGCGCAGATGATCTTTCACGAGATCTGCCACTCCCTTGTGGAGGGCCCCTGTGCCTTCCAGACCCCGGATTGGGGGCTGGACAATAGACACGACGAGCATCGCTTTCGAGAGCATGCCGCACTGCGAGTCCAGGCCGTACTCACCGGCCGCTTCGGGCTGCGCAACGTGCTCGCACCCACGACTGATTTCCGTTCGTTCTACGACGACCTCGGGCCCTGCCCGCTCAGTGGCGAGTTTGGCGAGAGCACCATGCTAGCCAAGGTCGCCCTGCGCCGAGCCGAGACCACCCCCTGGTGGCCTCACCTCGGACGGGCCCTTGAAGCCACAGCCTCGATCGTGAAAATTGCTTCGAAATGGGCAGCCCCCAGCCAGAGCCCTGCCCTGTATCGGAGACGCGAAGAGCCATTGCCACCCCACGTGAGTGGGCTCCCTGCTCGCAGCTCAGATTTCGCAGAGACTTGTGGGGATTGCACCTGGCTTGGATCCTCAGGTCACTGTCAACAAGCGGGCCGAGACCTGTCAGCCGAAGAACGTGCATGCGAGCGCTTCGAAGCAGCCTTTGATTGCCTGGATTGCGGAGCCTGTTGCCGAGCGGCGTATCACTCGGTCACGATCGCGGAGGGCGACGTCGTCGAAAAGCGTCACCCAAGGCTCATGGTTCACCATGAGAACTACACGGAGCTGCGGCGCGAGGGTGACCATTGCGCAGCTCTCGAGAGTAGCGACGGGCGCCACAGCTGCAGCATTTACGAAGATCGCCCAACCTGTTGCCGCGAATTCAAGAACGCCGGCACCCACTGTGTTACTGCACGCAGACGCCTCGGACTGAGTCTCTAAGCTCTAAGCTAGACCGCCCAGCACAAAGCCTGATCGTTCTGGCGGCCTTCTTCCCGATTGCGGCGTTGTTCATATCGTCACTTGTCCCGACAAGCTCCTCATTCACGCCTTGCACTCGAAAAGAAATGACTCGCCATTTCTAATCATCTTCTATGCTCGGCAGTCTAGCGTCGTAGAACACCCTGAAACGCAGCGAGGGCGCCGTACACACGGCACCCCCTACATCGTGACTGCCTAGACCGCCGAGCGTAAACAATGATCGAGCTGATGGTCCTGCTTTCCCGATTGCAGCGTTGCTCATTTCGTCATTTGCCCCGGCAAAATCCTCATTCGCGCCTTGCACTCGAAAGATCAGAACTCACCATCCTCGGTCATTCTCTTCGCTCGACGGTCTAGCTAAAACTACTCGACGCTAGATATGGCGCTCTCTTCAATCCACTGTGCCTTAGCACCTGGCAAACTAGAGCCACCGATCTTGTTGAGCAGGGCCGGTACATCAATGCCCATCGTGTGCTTGATTTGCTCGGACGTGATGGCCGCTTTGACAGCGAGATTGCCGTCGCCGCCGCCGCCTAGTTCCTTGTCGATGAACGTCACCTTGTCGATCGGCAGGCTAGACACCGTACTCATGAGCGAGCCGACTAGGCTGTTGAGCTTCTGCGCCACGACGATCTGTCGCGCGCTATCGCCATTCTCTCGCCACGTTGCAGCTAGCGCTCGCAGTGCAGCCGCTGTCGCTTTGCCTTCCTCGATGCTCTGCGCCGCATTACCCCGCGCTTGCTCCAGCATCATGCTTCGGCGAGCTTCGGCGGGCTTGATCTCATCGGCGACGAGACGAAAGCGCACTTGCTCAAGACGTGCCCGCTGCACCCCCAATTCAGCGTTAGCGCGAGCGACGGCAGCCGTCACCTGACCTCGCTGCTCCGCGACCATTGCGGTCTTCCGAGTGCTGGCATCGACAATTCGCTTCTCAGCCTCGGCCCTTGCCTTGGCAATCTCAGCCTCAAGCGCGGCGATCTCCTTGGTCTCAGTGTTCGACGCATTCTTCTCTGCTGCGAGTGCACGGTTCTCGGCCTCCGCGATGCGAGAGCGCATGAGAAGGTCGGCAGATTGGCGGCGCCCAAGAGAGTCGAGGTAGCCACGGTCGTCCGATACGCTTTGAATCTTGAGCGTATCCAGCTCGAGCCCAAGCCCTTGGAGGTCTTTGTCGGCCTCGGCGAGAAGCTCTTGTGAGAACTTCACACGGTCTTGGTTGACCTCTTCTGGAGTCATGGTAGCGAGCACGCCGCGCAAGTTGCCTTCAAGAGTCTCGCGAGCAACTCGCATAATCTCTTCACGGGGCTTGCCAAGGAGCCTCTCGATGCCATTCCCTAGGATTTCTTCCGTACTACCGATTTTGACGTTGGCGATGCCTTCGACGTTTAGCGGGATTCCGCCCTTGGCGTAGGCGCCTTGTACCTTGAGGTCGATAATCATGATCGTGAGGTCGAGACGGTCGACGCGCTCCATGAGTGGAATGCGAATGCCTCGGCCGCCTTGAACCAGGCGGTAGCCGACATCGCGGTAGCCGCCTTTGTTGTCGCTAACCTGCCGAGTGGTCCCTGAGAAAACCAGGACCTCGTTTGGCGGGCAGATGTGAATGAGCCTAGAGAGGATGAGTACCAAAGCGATGCCTGCGACGACAAGTGCTCCAAGAATGACGGGAATGGCTACCATGTTGTGCCTCCTTCAGAACCAGCTTGCGCTGGCGGTATGGTTGGGGTGGGTGTTGGCGTGAGAGTGCCCGCAGGTGCTGTTGTGCTGCCATCGCCACTGAGGATGCCCTTGATGTCGACTCCCAGAGAGAAGTTGACCTGCTGCATGAGCGCTGCGACCGTTGCCGGATACGCGCTGGCGTACGCTGGCATCGTTTTGCCATCGCCCGAGTCGACGAGATTGACCTCGCGTACCTTCATGGACTTCGCTGCTCCAACGACCTCCCCGAAGATGCCCTCGAGGTTTTGCAGAACGTACATATCCATCGTTTGGCCTTCACTCTCGGACCATGCCTGAGCTACGGCCCTCAGGGCCTCGGCGCTCGCGCGACCGTCTTCGGCAATCTGCGCCGCGTTGCCAGCAGCATCGAGTTCTCGTACTTTGCGAGCGGTCTCAGCGGGAATGGTCACGTCGGCGGAGAGGCGCAACTGCTCAAGTTCGCCGCGGATCTCTTGCAGCTCTTTCTCCGCTGTTGCCCGTGCCTCCTGAGCCGCCGCTTCGGCGCGCTCCTCTTCACTTAGGGCAACCGCATCGAGCTCGGCAACCACCTCACGAAGTTCGTTCTTCTTTCGAAGGACGTTGGCCTCGGCGTTTGTGAGCGCGACTTCGCCTCTAGCTCCAGCGGCGGCCTCGGCCTCGCGCGCAGAGCGCTCAGAATCCGACTCGGCGACTTCGGCCGTGCGCAGCACCTCGGCGATGCGCTTGCGACCAATGCTCTCTAGGTAGTTTCGATCATCGGAGACGTGCTGAATCTTGAGTGTATCGAGATGCAGTCCGAGCTTTTGCAAATCTTGCTCGGCCTCGTCGGTGAGACGATTGGCGAATTTGAGGCGATCCTCGTTGACCTCTTCCGGTGTCATCGTTGCGAGAACACCACGAAGATGGCCCTCGAGAGTCTCTTTGGCGACGCGAGCAATATCC
>JAAEPE010000859.1 GCA_024222395.1 Myxococcales bacterium | reverse complement strand
CGAGACTGCGACGACCTTTCACGATTACTTTCCACATTCGAGAGCCAGCATTCATGGCCGAAGGGCTGACTGCAATCTCTGTGCTCCGCCGCCCCAAGAATTCAATAATTTCAACGCGGACGAGCGGTGTAGCCAATACGGGCTCGATGATGTCGCTCTCTCAGATCATGGGACACAGCAGCGTCGAGGTGACGGAGAGGTACGCCCGTCTTCTGCCCGGCCACTATCGTGAGTCGGAATACGCCATGCTGGATCTTGATCTTCGCGCCGATACTGAGCTGGCCCAACCGTCGGCGAAGCTCGCATAGCTCTCGCTAGGCTGCTATTGGGTTCACTTTCCCAGCTGGGTGGCCAACGGGGAAACGAGCGTCGTCTCGTCAGTGTGGCAAACGTATGCGGCTGGTAGCACAGCGATTTACGGCTCGATCGACCAGTGATCTACCGAAGTCGAGATCATTGATCGCCGACCAGAAGCTAACCGCCTGTTCTTTGCGCCCAAGTTCACAAGCGAGAAGAGTGCATATGTAAGCGGGAGAGAGTGAGCTATCAATACTCACAGCTTTGTCGCACGCCTTCATGGCGAGATTTGGCTCACTTTTTCGGTACTCGTCAGCCAAGACTACGAGCTGTTGTGCCTCACTGGTTTGGTCGGTCAATGCAGCAATCTCGGAGCCAGAAGTACGCTTTGGTGGTGCTACGCCTGGCGGCAATCGAAAAACGAAGGGATAGGTGATCGCTATTCCGCGACTCATGCCAATGAACTCTAGGGACCTAGCCTCTGTCTTCAGAAAGGCCCCTTCGGCGTCATAGAACGAAATCGTGCCGCAGCCAACTTCGCGGTATCCGGCAGGACCACGCGTGAGTTGGCCATTCTCGGCGAGAGCCGCTCGTTTCTTGCTTGCATCGCCATCACACATGGGGGCCATCACACCGTCTAGAGAAACGCTGACCGTTGCAGCCTCTTCCGGAACATGCTCCGCCTTGCGAAGCTCCGTCTCCACCGCCCGTCCATGATGCCCAGGTTTCGATCCAGTGCGGCGAAGCAGTTGCCGTCT
>JAAEPE010000858.1 GCA_024222395.1 Myxococcales bacterium | reverse complement strand
GAGCATTCGAGTTGCTGCATACCGGCTGCTCTTACCCGCAGAATTGGTGGGCTCGATTAGCATTTTGGCCGACCGCGAAGGTGCGGAGGTGCAACTCGATGGCAAGGTTGTCGGCGTGACTCCCCTGGCAAAGCCCATTGATGGCCTCACTCTCGGTCCCCACTAGCTTGGGTTTCCGCCGGTGATTTCGGCGAGTTTGAGAGTGATATTCGCATGAGGTTCCAGAAGTCGACACGAGTCGCCGTGCAGCTTGTCGATTTGCGAGTCAAGGTAGAGCGCGATCCAAGGGAGACGACTCCTATCTACGTCTAGAGAGATAGGCCCAAGGCCTGGTACCAGAAGACTTGGTTCCTCGTCTCCGCCGGAGTTGGGGGTGGTTTCCGGAAAGCCTCTGAAAGCATGAAAAATGGCGATCACCACTTATGCCGAGGACATCTAGTTAGATCCTTCTCACGTCCAGCAACTCCTGCCTCTCGGCCGCTTACGCCAGCCGCCGCACCACCAGCACCTGCGACGGCAGCGATAATCTCGCGACGCCCCTGCGAGAAATCCTGCATCGCCTTGTTGAGATTGTTCTCACGATTGGACAGTGTCTTCTCTTCGCTGAACAGTGCCCTGGCCCGCTTGTCTATTTCCGTTGTGTCGCCATCTTGCTCACGAACCCTGACCCGCTCCTTATCAAGGGCCTCGCGTTTGCTCTTCAGATCGCGACGCATGCTGAAGAGTGCATCTCTCTTGCCAAGTAGTACATCCTCATTGGCGTTCATCTCTTTGCTCTGCTCGACACTTACTGGAGGCTCGGATTTCTTGGAATCGCTTCTTTCACAGCCCGCCAGAGCCGCAAAACTCAACACTCCCACGCCAACAATAAGCTGAATCCGCGTGGCACAATCGCGTCAAGAAGCCACAAGTGGGGTGCCGCTTTTGCCCCAACGTTGACGCACCGAGTCGGATACACTCCGACCAATGCCAAACCGCCCGAAGGCCCACGGTCTCTACGATCCCCGGACTGAGCACGACGCATGCGGCATGGGCTTCGTCGCGAATCTGCGCGGCGAGAAATCAAGGAGTATTGTCGAGAGTGCGCTTGAGGTTTTGCGCAGGCTCTCGCACCGAGCGGGTGCGGGGGCAGATCCTGATACTGGCGATGGCGCGGGCATTCTCATGCAGATTCCCCATCGCTTCTTTAAGCGCGAAGGGCTGAGGATCGGAATGGATATGCCCCGCCGCAGGCGCTACGGGCTAGGCATGATGTTCCTGCCGCAAGACCCGCACGAGCGAAGAGAGTGCGAGCGTATCTGCGAGGAGATCATCGAGGAAGAAGGACAACGGTTCCTGGGCTGGAGGGATGTCCCCGTAGATCCGAGCAAGTGCGGAACGGCGGCCAAGACAAGCGAGCCCGTGTGCCGACAAGTCTACGTCGCTCGAAGACGACTGGTGCCCAGCGCATTCGAGCGCAAACTCTATGTCATTCGCAAGCGCATTGAAAACCGTGTGCGAGAGATGTGTGCGGACAGCATGGGCATCTTTCACATCGCGAGTTTTTCGGCAGAAACCATCGTCTACAAGGGCCTACTCCTTCCGGCCCAGCTCGACACCTACTACTTGGATCTCAAAGAGAGTGAGCTCGTTACATCCATCGCCATAGTGCATTCGCGCTTCTCTACCAACACGTTTCCGACGTGGGATCTCGCGCAACCGTTTCATCACATTGCACACAACGGGGAGATCAATACCGTACGGGGCAATCGCAATTGGATGAGTGCACGCCGCAGCCTTCTAGAATCTGCGAAGTTCTTTGGTCCCCTCGATAGACTCTTTCCTATCATCGTCCCGGGGCGCAGCGATTCGGCTCAATTCGACAACATGGTCGAGTTGCTGCACCTAGGCGGGCGTAGTCTTCCCCACGCCATGATGATGATGATTCCCGAGGCTTGGGAAAACGACGAACTCATGGCCTCCGAGAGGCGAGCGTTCTACGAGTATTCGAGTCGTCTCATGGAGCCTTGGGACGGGCCCGCCGCTGTCGCCTTCACCGATGGAAAGCTCGTCGGGGCTACGCTAGACAGAAACGGTCTCAGGCCAGCCCGCTACGTTATCACCAAGGACGATCGGGTGATTCTCTCTTCCGAAGTCGGTGTGATCGACCTTCCACCGGAACAAGTCGCTCGCAAGGGACGACTTCGCCCTGGTCGCATGTTCGTCGTAGACACGATCGAAGGGAGAATCTTGGTCGACGACGACATCAAGGAAGAAATTTGCCGACGCTATCCCTATGCTCGATGGCTCAAAGCAAACGCTATGAAGCTTAAGGATTTCCCTGAGACACCGACGCCGCTGTGCATTTCCGGCGATGAGCTTGGGCAGAAGCAACGCGCCTTTGGCTATAGCCTCGAGGACTTGCGTCTCATCATGGGACCGATGGCCGAGACAGGCAAAGAACCCATCGGATCGATGGGTACCGATACGCCGTTGGCTGTGCTGAGCGAGCATGCCCCAAATCTCTCTGGGTACTTCCACCAGCTCTTTGCCCAAGTCACAAATCCCCCTATTGATCCGATTCGCGAAGCTCTGGTGATGACCCTAGAGACGGGCCTGGGCCCCGACGGCAATACCTTTGAGGAGACACCAGAGCAGTGCCACAGTCTTCGAGTACCGGGCCCAATCCTCACCAATACCGAGGTGGCAAAGGTGCTATCCGTCTTCGAGGGGGCTTTTGAGCCAATAAGCCTATCTACCTGCTACGACGCTGCAGCTGGACCAAAGGGACTAGAGCCTGCTCTCGACGCGCTGCTCGCGCTTGCGAGCGATGCCGTCGATGAAGGCCACAACATCCTCATTCTCAGCGACCGAGCAGCGGATGCTGAGCGCGTCGCCATCCCCGCCCTACTCGCACTGAGCGCGGTGCACCAGCACCTCGTTCGAATCGGCACACGCATGCAGTGCGGCATCATAGTGGAGAGTGCTGAAGTGCGCGAGACCCACGATTTTGCGCTGCTCATTGGCTTTGGAGCGGCAGCGGTTAACCCCTATCTCGCCTTGGACACTCTACACGCCATGAGCGAAAGCGGTGATATTGCTGTAACCCCACAAACCGCGCACAAGAACTATGGAGAGGCAGTCAAGGCGGGCCTTCGAAAAATAATGTCGAAGATGGGCATATCTGCGCTCAACTCATATCGCGGTGCACAGATGTTCGAAGCGGTCGGCCTCGATAAGGCACTTGTGCAAAACCACTTCGGCGATACGAGTTCGAGACTCGGGGGTGTTGGACTTGAAGAGCTTGGGCGTGAAGTCTTGCAGCGGCATGCCCGCGCGTATGGCGAGATATCTGCATCCATAGCTGATTCACTCCCGGTCGGTGGGAAGTACCAGTGGCGTCGGCGAGGAGAAATACACAAATGGACGCCCGCCACCATAGCCAAACTGCAAACCGCCGCTCGAACTGGAAGCCCAGAGTTATTCCGAGAATACTCCCAGCTTGTAGACAACGAGGACGACGATTCGTGCACGCTTCGAGGACAACTTGACTTCGTCCCCCCTGATGCACCGCTCCCACTGGAAGACGTCGAGCCTGTCGATGCGATTCTCAAACGATTCGTGACTGGCGCGATGAGCTTCGGTTCGATCAGTGCGGAGGCACACGAGACGCTGGCTATCGCGATGAACAGGATTGGAGGCAAATCCAACTCCGGAGAAGGCGGCGAAGAAGAGCGCAGATTCGAACGTGACGAGAACGGCGATCTTCGCCGCTCTGCCATCAAGCAGGTCGCATCGGGACGCTTCGGCGTAGCATCCCACTATCTGGTCAACGCTGACGAAATCCAAATCAAGATGGCTCAGGGGGCAAAGCCCGGCGAAGGTGGGCAGCTCCCTGGTCATAAGGTCGACGAACGCATCGCACGAGTGCGCTGCTCGACTCCTGGTGTCACGCTCATTTCGCCGCCGCCACATCACGATATCTACTCCATCGAAGACTTGGCGCAACTCATTCACGATCTGCAAGCGGTCAATCCGGCAGCGCGCGTGAGTGTAAAACTCGTGAGCGAAGTAGGTGTTGGTACCGTCGCATCAGGTGTGGCAAAGGCCCGAGCCGGCGCCGTCATCATCTCTGGCTACTCCGGTGGAACGGGCGCATCACCGCTCTCTAGCATCAAGCACACGGGTCTTCCATGGGAGCTAGGCCTAGCAGAAACCCAACAAGTCTTGGTCCAGAACAACCTTCGCGGCAAGTTGCGAGTGCAGGTCGATGGCGGGCTGCGGACAGCGCGAGACGTTGTCATTGCCACCCTACTCGGCGCCGAAGAATGGGGCATGGCGACAGCGCCGCTCATCGTGAGTGGCTGCGTCATGCTCCGCAAGTGCCACCTAAACACTTGCTCGGTTGGAATCGCCACGCAGGATGCACAATTGCGCAAGCGCTACACCGGCAACGCTGACGATATCGTGCGCTTCTTCACTCTGATCGCCGAGGGCGTTCGCGAACTGATGGCCAAACTGGGGTTCAGCACGATCGACGAGATGGTTGGACAAGTGAATCGCCTGCACGCTCGTACAGAGGCGACTCATTGGAAGAGCGAGAAGCTAGATCTTGGAGCGATCATCGCAAAGCCGCAGGCTCCCGAGGGGTGGGCGAGGTTCTGCAAGGAGGAGTACCGCTACGATTTCCCCGGGCACCTAGATAGAAGCCTGCTCGAGGCTTGCCGTAGCTCGCTCTCCGGCGGTGAGGCAAGCAGACTCGAAAGACCGGTGCACAACACAGACCGGAGCATCGGCGCCATGCTCAGCGGAGAGATAAGTCGGCTCCATGGTTCGAAGGGGCTGCCCGACGATACCATCTACGTCAAGCTCCATGGTTCTGCCGGTCAGAGTTTCGGCTGCTTCTTGGCGTCGGGGGTCACGCTCGATCTCTCCGGCGATGCAAATGACTATGTTGGCAAGGGGCTCTCCGGTGGACGCATCATCGTAGCTCCCCCCGCAGGCTCCACGTTCGCCAACGACGAGAACATCATCGTGGGAAACACCGTCCTCTACGGCGCAACCAAGGGAGAAGCGTACTTCTCTGGAGTGGCGGGCGAACGCTTCGCAGTTCGCAACAGCGGCGCGAAGGCCGTCGTCGAGGGAATGGGAGACCACGGCTGCGAGTACATGACGGGTGGCACGGTGGTCTGTCTCGGCCCGACCGGAAAGAACTTCGCCGCAGGCATGAGCGGCGGCGTCGCCTACGTATTCGAACGCGAACGCACGTTCCGAGAACGATGCAATCTCAGCATGGTCGACTTGGAAACGCTCAACGACGAGAGCGAAATTGGGTTGGTCTACGGCATGATTGTCGCTCACACTCGCTACACGCAGAGCCCACTAGGCGAACGTATTCTCGACAATTGGGACGCGCTCGTTGATCACTTCGTCAAGGTCATGCCTCGTGACTACAAGCGGGTTCTCGCCGAGAGGCGAGCACAGAGGGCGAGTAGCACTCCCGTGCTCTCGGTGATTCAAGGAGGGGAGAGCTAGATGGGCAAGCCAACGGGATTCTTGGAATTCGGACGCAGGCTGCCCGAGCAAGCTGACGCCCTGATTCGCGTCGAGAACTACAAGGAAATCTACCTACCGCAAAGCCGCGAGGTCACCGAGCATCAAGCGAGCCGCTGCATGGACTGCGGCGTTCCGGTCTGCCAGCAAGGTTGTCCTCTTGGCAACATGATTCCGGACTGGAACGACTATGTATACCGAGAGCGTTGGAAGCGCGCCTACGAACGTCTCATCGCCACAAATTGCTTTCCCGAGTTCACCGGTCGCCTTTGCCCTGCCCCCTGCGAGAAATCCTGCGTCCTCAACATCAATCAGGATCCAGTAACCATCGAGCAGATCGAAAAGGAGATCATCGAGCATGCCTTTGCTGAAGGATGGGTAGAGACGAGTCCACCAAGCGAGCGCAGCGGAAAGAGCGTCGCTATCGTCGGTTCGGGTCCAGCTGGCTTGGCAGCTGCGTACAGACTCAACGCCGCAGGGCACTCGGTCGTAGTTTTCGAACGAGATGAGGAGATTGGCGGCATGCTGCGATTTGGCATACCCGACTTCAAGCTCGAGAAGTGGATCATCGACCGGCGGGTCGGCATCATGAAGAGCGAGGGCGTGCAGTTCCGCCCCAGCACTCCTGTCGGTAACGCGCCAAGCTGGGCAGATTTGCAACGCGAATTCGACGCCGTGCTGATAGCTACTGGAGCGCAAGAGGCCCGGGAGCTTGCCTGCGAGGGACGAGAGCTCTCCGGCGTTCACCAGGCCATGGAGTTTCTCACCAGACAGAATCGCATCAACGCCAACCTCATCGACGCCAGCGCTAGCGGTCCAGATGCGGAGAACAAACACGTGGTCATTCTTGGAGGCGGAGACACAGGCTCCGATTGCCTCGGTACTTGTCATCGCCAAGGGGCAAAGTCCGTTGCGCAGATCGAGTTATTCCCCGAACCGCCGCGCCAGCCCGGTCGTAGTAATCCGTGGCCACAATGGCCGATGGTCTCGCGTACTTCGTCATCCCATGACGAAGGTGGCAAGCGAAAATTCGGCTTGATGACTCAAGAGCTACTCGGTACGGAGGGAAAACTCACAGCGCTTCGTCTCGCCAAGGTCGAAATTGTAGGTGGCCAACCAAAGGCTATCAAAGGCTCCGAACTTGAAGTGCCCGCAGATATGCTGCTCCTTGCTATTGGATTCACCGGGCCGCGAACCGGAGTGCTGGTCCGGCAACTCGGTGTAGAGCTCGGTCCCCGTGGCGAGGTGCGCGTGGATAAGCGCTTCGCGACTTCGGTACCAGGCGTCTACAGCGCGGGCGATTCATGCCGCGGAGCGAGTCTCATTGTCTGGGCCATCGCAGACGGGCAGGAAGCCGCCCGCGCGATTGACCAGGATCTGCGCCAAAGCTCGGTCCCCCACCTTCCCACGAAGGGGCGAGATGCCCCTTTTGGCGGGCGCTAGACCGTCGAGCGAAAGGAATGACCGAGGATGGTGAGTTCTGATTTTTCGAGTGCAAGGCGCGAATGAGGATTTTGCCTCGGCAAATGACAAAATGAGCAACGCTGCAATCGGGAAAGCAGGACCATCAGACCGATCATTGTTTACGCTCGGCGGTCTAGCTTCTCGCCGACGCGGCACGCCCTCCGTGAGAGGGCAACCGCCCATAGCGAGCGAAAGCTACTTCACTGAAACGCCGAGACGATCCTTCTCGGGTGCAGCAATGACCGTGCACCCCTCACTCTTGTAGATCCAAGTTTCGCCCTCAGCAGTCACCTCACCGAGCCCAGCCGCCAGCCCCTTGGAGGAATGAAGGAGTTCTTGCGATGAGGCCAATAGTCGAAGCGCAGGAGTTATGCTCTCAAGCCCTCATGGTCCTTTCCGATCAGAGACGTGCCCCGCTCAAAGACAAAGATGCCGTCTTTGACCATAGTCTCCGCAGCCAAGTAGTGATCGATCGTGAGGGCGGTCCACTCCATCCTCTCGTCGTAGCGTGCACAGGCGCGGATGTAGATGGCCAAGACTTTCCGACGAATTCTGGCCACGAAGTCGACATCTCGCCAGCTGCGCCTAGCGCCTCACTTTGGCCTTATTCGCCGGTTTGCGCTTAGGCTTTGCTCGTGGCTTGGACGTCGGCTTAGCCGCAAACTCGCGTGCCTCCTTCTCCCTCCACGAGTCGGCATCGATGTCCATGACGTGGCAATGCTGAACAAAGCGATCGACAAGCGCAGAG
>JAAEPE010000857.1 GCA_024222395.1 Myxococcales bacterium | reverse complement strand
TCAAGATACTGACAAGATCGCCCTCTGGCAGCAAGAGCCGTGGCAAGTTCCCCGCATACACAGCATGAACTGCAGGCGCATCTTCAATTCCGATGGGAGCTACAAGGACGGAGTGAACATCGCCCCGAGAGCCAACTATCTTCGAACCAAGATCGCGGCCTGCTGCATGGAAGCCTTTCGCAAGTACCCTGAACGCGGCCGGCCTTCGAGGACAGCTCATGATGGCCAGCGCAGCCAACGACGATCGAACTACGGCCCACACCGAGGACACCGCAGTCCCAGAGTACAAGCGTCTCAAAGGCACGGCCGACACCCATACGCAAGAACGGCGCCGCGAGTACACACTTCCCGAAGGAACCGCCGCCAACTAAGACAGCCCAATAGGGCAGGGTCGGGCCCACATGTGAGAACACCGCAGGATGACCGCTCACGGGCACGCCCAACATACACGCTTTGAGTCTCAAGAAGCAGGCGTCTATCCAGACGTTTCCTGCACACAGACCGACGCTGTGTGGGGTGTATGGACACGTAGGTGATATGACAACAAGGCCCTTGGACTGAAGCACTCGCAACTGGACAAGCTTGAAGTTCCTCCCTACGCCTACATACACCAACAAGCCGGATGCTGTTCCATAAGAAGCCAACGCCCTTCAATGTGAGCTCCGCTTCAGAATATGTACTCCCGCTTTACCTTACATATGCTTACATACATGATAATATACATGCTCGCATACATCACATTGCTACCCAGTTCGCCGCTTGCGAACTCAGGGGGAGTAGAAGAATATGAGTTGCTAGCTGCGCCCAGCTGTACCATATGATGTAGATGCATACAACATACACTAACTCATGCAGTATGTAGACCGTGACCTGAACTTTTACCCCTCAAATTTTCAGGTCAAACGGTTTAGAAACGACTGAGATAGAGTAGTTTGAATGAGCCTAATAATTCCAACATCAGTCGCACTGAATTTGACAGCAGCCAGTCAGCTTTAGTCTTAGTCGCAACTAAGACTTAGACGCAGTAGTTTTGAGATCGCATTCGCATATGGGTTCACGTTTTTATATTGCATCTTAGACTTAAATTTGTACTCTACTATATGAATCATCGCATTGATTCACAAAGTAGTTATGGCATTCAATTTAAGCAGCTGATAGCCTCAATGAGATAATTAATTCGTTTATTGAGGAAGCTTGTGCTCGCATTGTGTTCGCACAAAAGTCGAAGCCTGTTACGCTAACGCTTCTACTTGCACAGGTACTAGTCGCACCTTTTCCTCTGTTAATTTTTCTCAATACAAAAAGTCGAAGCCTGTTACGCTAACGCTTCTACTTGCACAGGAAGTGCCGCGCATTTCCTACCATTGCTAGACAATGTCGTCAATGGTAGCGAATCCCAAGTCCACGGTGCCCGCCGTCAGCACCACCAAGAGCAAGATCGCTATCCTGCAACACAACAACGAAAACGAGAAGGAGTTCCTTCAGTCAGTCCTGGCCTACTGCCAACGCACTGACACTACCTACCTACTCTACAAGCGCAACAACCGCCTCGATGAACTCGCGGGCCCGGTAACAGCCTCCATCGTGAAGCTGGAGCCCGGCGCCAGCGAAGAGCAGAAGACCGCGGCCATCCACAACGCCCCAGACATCGGCACCCTCGAGCCCCTGGAGCGTATGTTATTGGATAAACAGAAGTACTATGTTGATCCGGTAAGCAGTGTGCGCGAGAGTACCGCTATGATGGAGAAACGCTGGACCCTCTTCGGCGAGCTTCAGAAGGCGACACCCTACCACAAGCATGTGATCGTGACACTCGGGAACTGCTACGAGCTGCTAAGCGCGCTACTTACCGGCATGCACTTCACCAAGCGATCCGCCTATCACAATGTGATGAAGCTTCACGGCCTGCGATTGAAGTCACCGAAGCCCGGCGTCCAAGGCGTCATCAACACCTGCAGAGAAGTAACGATGCATGCTGAGGCGATCGGCGCACAAGATACCGTCAAGGAGCAGCTCCTAGTCGGAGCCATCCTAGAGGCGTGTGATGAAGGTGCTTTCAGAACAACGGTGAATGATCTGCAAAACAGACAAACACTTACGTTCAACGAGTGCTGCACCGAGCTCCTGAAGCGCGAGCGTGATGTGCACACACAGCATGAGTCAAGACTGCTACGAGCGCCTCGCCCACCACGCACACAACCGCCACCGCGGAAAGCAATGCTTACCAGCAGCCCGGACGCCGAGCCGCAGAAGCAAGCCAAGGCCCCGCGCACCAAGTCTAAGGAGGCGTGTAAACGTTTTCAACAAGGCAGATGCAACAAAGGGGACAAGTGCAAATTTCAACACGTGGATGGGAGTACCGCCTCGAAGTCTAAGACGCCCAGGCCCAGGAGCACGTGCCCTAACACGCCTAACAACATAAAGTGCTACTTGTGTGGTGGGCCTCACTACGCGCGCGACTGTACCAGGAAGAGAGTTAATCTCGCCGTCACCAGCACCGACGCCAATGCCCTACTTGAACGCAAGCACTGTGTGAACGTGATGTGGCCTGCGCGACCTGTGGGCATACCTCCACTGCGAGAAGAACAGCCGCTGCGAGAAGAGGAGCTGCGTGACGGAGAACCACAGCAGGAGGCACAGCAGCAGCCAGAAGAGGCTGCCGCTGCTGCACCACCAGCTGGGGCTCCACGTGATGAAGTTACCTCGCCTCCACGGAGGAGGCGTCGCCTGCAATCAAGATCGCCGG
>JAAEPE010000856.1 GCA_024222395.1 Myxococcales bacterium | reverse complement strand
TCTCTGGGCATCAGTGATGGGCTGGTCCATCAACGACTCAAGCGCGGACGAGAGCAGCTCAAGGAGCAAATCAACCACGCGCTGCTCGAAGACCTCCGTGCCCTGCAGCCATCGAAAGGGTTCTCAGCCCGCGTCATGGCCGCTGTCGCCGCCCCCGCGTCAATAACGCCAATAGATCGGCGATAAGAGCCTGCAACGGCGCTGATGTCGTTGCCTCGGGTGCATTTGAGTTGCGCCTGAGTGGCCCTGTACGACCGCACTTGTGGTCTTGAAACACGCCACCGGACCACCAGCGAGTCCGCGTGTGCGCGGGAGATAGCGCATGGAAACTCGACATCTGGAACAAACATTGAGAGACGATTTTGAAAATTGGGTTCGTCGCGGCGTATTCGATCCCACCGCTCGACACATCAGTCCGCACATCGATACGGAAGACAGGCTACAGGACTCGATAGCCGCGACGTGGGAACGGTACCGATCTCATGGTCTGCGCGGCAAAGTCTTGAGCGTCGGTGAGCTTCGCCAACTTTGCCGATGGAAAGCCATCGACCTGAATCGGCAATTTGTGCCCTCAGATGGTGCCCAGAGGCTACAGGATGCTCTTTCTGTCGAAGCATATCGACGAGGGCGCGTCGAGGTTCTTAGTCTCGATGAAGTCATGGAGAACGGGTTGGCAAGGTCAAGCCAGCCCAACCCGCAAAACCATATCGACAGTGCCAGCGATGTCTCGGTCTGGCTAGACGAGTTGGCCGAGCGCGACTGCGAACTGATCGGCGGCAGATTGTCCGGTGAGACATTGACTGATACCGGCAAGAACGTTGGCCTCAGTGCCAGCGCTGCCTGTGCCCGCCTCAAGAAGCTCGGTCATGAGCTTGCCGATCGTCTTTGTGTGACCGTTTCACTGAGACAGCAAGAACAGGCGGCAGTGGTCTAGGCGCAGCACCAAACAAAACGACCAAGACAATAACTTGCCCAAGCCAGAACGCCGTTCCTCACCGGACGGTCCTTCTGGTTTCTTCGGGCTCTACCAAGGAGTCAACGATGAAGACAACAACAAGAACGAGTCTGGCATTTGAGCTGTCGGAAACAGGCGATGCGCTCAAAGCAGTCCGATCTCTCTGTGATGAGCTTTGCAACGAGCAATTGACCACTGTAGCAGAAAGTCGAGCAGCCCCACGCTGGTGCGCCGCTGTCGCAAATCTAGCTATTGCGAGACTCGAACTCTTGCGTGACGTCGTCTATGGCGTCGAAGATCCTCGGCTCATCGCATCGCACTTCAACAAGGCGATCGTTCCTGCCGATGAATCGGAAGAAATCGTCCTCGTGCCATGGTCGATAAAGCAACGCCATCAGAATGCACGCGCTGAGTTGCGCCGTAGGCGGCGGCGTCAAACCAAAACCCGGCGGCACAAGCGATGAGTTCTGCTATCGCCTACGTGCGCGTGAGCAGTAAGACCCAGAATTATGCCACACAGCGTGATGCCATCGAGCGGGCCGCGGCCATCCGTGGAGACACAATCGAGATCTGGTACGCGGAGAAGAAAAGTGCGAAGACGGTCAAGCGACCCGAGTTGGACAAACTAGGGGCCGATGCTCGTGCAGGTCGGTTGCGCTACCGTAGGGTCTATTGCTTCAAATTGGACCGGCTTACTCGCAGCGGCATCAGGGACACATTACAAGTCATCTCGGAGTTGCAGGACGGTGGTGTGGAGCTTGTGTTCGTTGCGGATGGCTTCGACCTCAGTGGCCCCTGTGCCGAGATCATCATCGCCGTGATGAGCTGGGCCTCGAAGATGGAGTTGATGGCAAAAAACGAGCGGATTGCAGCGGCTCGTCTGCGTATGGAATCGGAGGGTAAGGCTTGGGGGCGGCCCAAGCGGATGGATGATGCCACGATAGCCAAGGCCAAGGAGCTACGGGCCGAAGGTCGTAGTCTTCGACAGATCGCTGTGGCGCTGACGGTGCCAAAGTCCACCATTGGCAGGATGCTGGCGTCCCAAAATGTATCGGCAAAGTCACCTGCGTAACCATCGGTTCTCAGGTGTCCAAAGGCGAATCAGCTGGGGGCGGTCCGGATGTTTACTTCCGGGCCGCGAGCAAGCGTATGCTATCCTCTTCAGATGGCGGATCCCGCAAGAGTTCTCGAAAATGCGCTCAGTCTTCGACAAGAAGATCGAGCCCGCCTTATCCACAAGCTCATCGCCAGCCTGGACCAAGAATCGGATCCGGACGCGCAGGGGCTTTGGGCCGCTGAGCTAATGCGTCGCTCTAAGGCCGTGGAGAACGGTACCGCCACGTTGATCGATGCAGACGAAGTCCACGCTGACATTGCCACTCAACTGCGTGACATACGATTGCAGTGAGCATTCGCTATCTCCGTGAAGCGCGAGACGAGCTTGCCGCCGCTGTCTTGTGGTACGAGCAGCAGGAGACGCTGCTAGGCGACGATTTTCTACGAGAAGTACAGGCGGCTGAAGCATGGCTGAGTGAAACGCCACGGGCATGTGCGCTTTGGCCTGGCATACGTGAAGCACGCGCAATCCGACGATGCGTGTTGCCTCGGTTCCCGTATTGTCTTGCCTACGAACTCCACGACGAAGAAATCGTGATCCTTGCCGTCGCTCACACCAGCAGAAGGCCGCTGTACTGGATCGAGCGCAGTGAATGAGCGACACATGCCCAGCAAGAATCGCTCATAGCAGACCATGCGACCAAGAAACTGGTCAGAATCTCCATTGCTCGAGCCATGGTCAGTCGATCGAAGGTGAACCCCTTACCAATGTGAACCCCTTACCAATCGCCCTCCTGCGCTGTGCATCTAGAAGGTGTAGAGCCAATGCATGGGACGAAAGAGAAACGGCCGAGACGATGTTTCTCGGCTTGAAACGGTGCGCCGCTGGCGCTCTAGTGGAATATC
>JAAEPE010000855.1 GCA_024222395.1 Myxococcales bacterium | reverse complement strand
TGCCTGCTGGGCCCTCAAAACCATCAGCTCCTACATCTTCACCATTTCAGGGCTCAATCACACAGCTCGTGCATTCGCTGTCTACGCTTCGCAGACGGGCTCACCCCTCGTCCACGCAAGACTCGCTACCAACCGGCTGGCGAAACCTTGGTCACACGGAACTCTCATCCGCTGGGCAACGATGCAAAGTTCCTAGATTACATTGTGTTTCCTTTCCCCTCTGCCAGAGCTTCGCCTGGCGCAATGAACACTTACTTCGATTGTAGAACCTCGTTCCTCTTCCCAATCTCGAGCCCCTTCCTTCCTTGTGGCGTTCGGAAACGCTTCAGCATGTCTGCGAAGCCAGTCCAAATCGAATGGGTGTAGATCTGACTGCGACAGCGGCTTCGTAGTCGAACCAAGAGCGCCGCCGAAACAAACACAAAGCGAAACGCGACCTTGGCCGGATCATCGCGACATCGCTCGGAAGCTTCGTCCCTTTGCGTTCCCGGGCGTGACAGGCAGTTCCGGGGAGAAGTGCAGAGTCACGGCAACATGACGGCAACGCCGTCGAAGATTTGTCGCCGCAGCTACTCGGGTGTGTCCTCGTCGGGCATGTACTCGAAAGCTTGCTCTGGCCGAAGCCAAACCCGAGAGCCAAACGTCAGCGTTGTTTGAAGCCGGACTGGGCTTGCAAGCGTTCCAGACCAGAGCCTCCGGTTGCTCACGTCATCGAGCCGGACCCACCAACCGGCATTGACGGTCTTCACCTCGCCGGTATCACTAGCGGTAAGGACCCCGATGCCAACTTTCACGGTATCCCCTGCCTTCGGTGGCTGGCCGAATTTGAAAGGTGCTTTGCCGAGGTCGGTAGGCAGGTAGATTTGCCAGCCATGCTTGGCGAACGAAGCCTCGAAGGGCTTGCCAGCAGGCTCTTCCTCACCTTGGTGGAAGGTGGCGGAGCACCACGCTCGCCATTCGTCGAAACCAACGCCTTTCTTCTGCATCTGTGTGAGGGGATGGCGAGTGTCCGTGAAGCGCAAGAGCGGCCGCTGGCCGCGCCCTCGGAACTCCATCTCTGCTGCAAGACCGAGGGTCGGCGCGCCGTTTAGAGTCTGGTTCGCAATGGTGCCTCCATACTTGGGGTGGTCGACCCGGCCTCGCTTCTCGAAGTCGGCGAAGTCCTGCTTGGACACCCTGATCCAGAAGCCGAACCCCCATTCTTTGTCGAAACCCTGGACCTTTATCGGGGCCCAGCCACGGATGAAGTGGGAGTTGCCGACAACATGCGTGTCCTCGTTGTGGCCCTCTTGGTATCGTTTTCTCTCTGCCTCCGACAGGTCCATCGAGAACACAGCATCGGGCCAATTGAAGCCGATCTCTTTAGCGGGGTGGTTCTCGTCAGACCAGGTGCAGCGAAAAGTGCTGGGTTCTTCGGCCTCGTTCTCTGGCGCACTGTCGTTGGACGGCATTTGAGTAGTCTCCGTGGTCTTGGGGGGCGGGCGAACGGGATGCCCCGAGCGGCCGCTCTCAGCCGACTTCGAGCACCCACCCACCATGAGGCTGACCATGAGTATGGCGCGGGTGTGGGCCATTGGTGCCAGCTTGGCCGATTTGCGCTTGTCTGATCTACTGAACCTTCGCATGAGAGCGGTCCGACCCTAGCGCCGAAAGAGTGGCGCCACAATAGTGGTCGTCATCTGGGCGACCTATGCGAAGCGATCAGTAGGGGGCGGGGCTATTGACCGCTAGTTTACGCCCCGACCGCCCCGACCGTCACGACCGTCACGACCGTCACACCTGTCCTTCATTTCCTCTGTGCCCGAATAATCCTGGCCCGAACTCGCTGGCGGGCGGTTTCGTCGCAGACGCCGCGTTTTTCGAGGTCGGCGGCATCGAGGAGTTCCACAATCTCTCGGTCATGAAGCCCGAGCCAGTGGAGGGAGAGGCATAGAGCGCGGAGCGGCTCGAAGCGGCGAGTGGTGCCTCGCAGGGTTTTCGCGCGATCCCTAGAGCGTTTCAGGACATCTAAGCGATGGCCCGACTCCTTGCTCAACCGGTATCGGAACCCGCGATTCAGCTTGCGATTGCAGCTGTGCGCCAGAAGAGCGTCGTCGAATTGGCGTGATGCGAACGCCTCTAGAGCATCGTAGGCCGCGAACTCGGTTTCGGTCATCGCATCCGGAGCGATGGCTTCGGCGTACCATTCGGCTAGATGGTCACCATCGACTCGTTTTCGGCCATCGCGATGAACTCTCACAACAGCGTTGGCGTCGAATGGGCGTTTGATTCGCATGGTGTGTCGAGATACGTCGCTGTTTCAGCGGTGCGGCGCGTGATTTGTTGGCGCCATGACGAAGCGCGAACCTAGCACTCCAACCTATTTCGACTCACGAACTTTCGACATTGCCCTCGCCAGAACCGGACTTCGCACCGCAACGGCGCTCGCGGACGCCGCAGGGGTGAGCCGGTCGCGGATCTACATCGTGCGAGCTGGCTACAAACCGCCCGAGTCGCTCCAGATGCGGATCGCGGAGGCCCTCGGGGTCGATGTCGATGACCTATGGCGGCCTATCGATTTCGGTGATGCAGAATGAGCGAACCGTTAAACGGCTCCCAGGAGTTGGCGATCCGGGTCAATGCGCGTGGCCGATTGGCTGAGCCCTTCCCGTTGGTCGGAGTCCGAGAGATTCCGCCAATTGTGGAGCAGAACTGGCTTATTGAGGGCCTCGTGCCGATGTTGTCCGATGGGGCGATTGGCTACCTTTTTGGCCCTGCAAAATCGCGAAAGTCGTTGCTGTTGGCTGATTTCGCTCTTTCCGTTGCGACGGGCACGCCGGCTTTGGGCCGATTCCTGGCGCCTCACCAAGGGCGAGTCGTCGGTTTCTTCGCCGAAGATTCGAAGCAAGAAACCGCCAGGCGCATCCATCGGTTAGCGCGGGCGCGGGGAGTGGAGGTTCCCCACAACCTACTGCTCATCGACGTACCCGGTCTCGCGTTGGACTGCGGCTGGCAGCAGCAAAGGCTGGCAGTCACCCTCAGCAGCATCGACGATCTCGCGTTGGTATGGCTCGATCCCATGGTCAGGCTTCACAGCGTCAATGACAACCGAGCGGAGGAGCTTGCGCCAATTCACACCTATCTGAGAACTCTCATTCGAGAGTGCTCAGGGGCTACGCTTCTGCTGGCTCATCACACAAACAAGTCGGGAGACTCTCGGGGCTCCACTGAGTACGGGGCGATTGGGGACTTCAATCTGTACCTGGAAACCCAAAGTGACAAAGTCACGCGGGTAAAACGCATCGAGAACCGGGGAGGTCCACCCGGAAAGCCGTTCAGGTTCTCGGTTGAAGATGGAGATACGGAGGAGGGCTCAACCCTCAGTTTGGTTGCAAGCGATGATGCACCTGTGGCCAAGGTCCGCGGCACGGATGCGCGAGAGCAGATACTGGCTTACCGCCGAGCTCATCCTGACAGCTCAGGAAACGCTGCGGAGAAGGTGCTACGGGCAAATGGTCTCCGCCTTAGTCGCGACAATTTCTTGCTCTACTGGAAGGAAGCGCAAGAATGACCGGCCGCGATTCAAAACCGGTCCTCGGTCCGGGTACTACGTACCCTGGGACCGACAGGACTGCTCGGTACGGAACTGGTTCCGAACCAGAGGACCATAGTGATGTAGCGGCTTTGCCAGACGCTTGTGGCAGTCCGGAGACGGTACATCCACTCGAAGATTCCGATCCCGTAATCACGGTGAGCGAACTCGCCGCCCTCCTTCGCATCGAGCGCAAGGCAGCCTACGCGGCGATACAGCGTGGGGAGATCCCAGGGGTGCGGAGGATCGGTCGAAGCATCCGGGTATCGAAGAGCGCGGTGTTAGGCTGGCTGCGTGATGGCCAAGGTCGCGTTTCGCGGAGACGGAGGTGATATGTCCGTGAGACGCGAAAAACGCCGCGACCCCAAAACCGGGAAAGCGCGGCAATTCTGGATGATAGATGTTGACTACAAACACCCGAGTGGCCGTCGGCAGCGCGTGCGCAAAGTGGCACCCGTGCAGACTCGGCGTGAAGCCGAGCGTTACGAGCACCAGTTGCGCCGTGAACTGGCCGATGGCAGCTACGGAGAAAGTGAGGTGGCAGTACCGACGCTGGAGGCGTTTGCCCGGGAGTTCTTGATCTACGCCGGGGCAAACAACAAACCGAGTGGAGTCGCAGCAAAAGAGGGTGCACTACGAGTGCACCTTGTGCCGGCCCTGGGCCGCCACGCTCTCCACAAAATAACAGAGAAGGAGTTGGAGTACTTCAAGGCAGACAAACTGCGAGCGGGGTTGAGCCCCAAAACCATCAACAACTTGCTCAGCATTTTGCGGCAACTGTTGGTGGTGGCAACGGAGTGGGGCTTCATCGCAAATGTACCAAGGGTACGTTGGCTCAAAGTACCGAAACCAATCTTCGATTTCCTCGATTTCGAGGAAGCCAGCCGGTTGGTGGAAGGTGCGAGTGCAGAACCCGAATGGCAGACCATGATCTGGCTGGCGCTAAAAACCGGGCTTCGGCTTGGGGAGCTGCGGGCACTGCAATGGGATGACGTGGACCTCGTTGCAGGGCGACTGGTGGTGCGGCATTCCGCTTGGAAGCAGCACCTGGGAACCCCGAAGAACGGGCGAACCCGAGAAGCGCCATTGTCAGCCCAAACAGTGAAACGGCTCAGGGCGCATCGTCACCTACGGGGCGACTTTGTGTTTTGCCGGATGGATGGGGCGATGCTGACCAAGGAGCAATGCAAGTGGCCATTGTGGCGAGCATGCAAGCGAGCAGGGCTGCGACGGGTGGGGTGGCATCCGCTCAGGCATACCTTCGCCAGCCACCTGGTCATGCGCGGCGTGCCGCTCAAAGCCGTGCAGGAGCTGATGGGACACTCGACCATCGAGATGACGATGCGCTATTCGCACTTGTCTCCCGATGTTCGGAGCGATGCCGTGGCGCTACTGGATGACCCCAGCGGCAACATGGCGGCAACGCAGCCGCACCCGACAGTGAAGTCGTTGAAGTTGTAAGTAAAAAGTAGTGGAGGCGCCGGGAGTCATTCCATGGGCCTAGAAGGCACTGGTGCGCAGAACGAAGCACACCGAGGCAACGCCGCTAGAAATTGGGCCAATCTCACCGTTGCACACCAGGATTCGGCTCCTCGTAGGAGCCTGCGAGGCTGAGAGTGTCATAGTCAGAGTTACACCAAGAGGTAGTCGAAGCGCTCGCATTCTTGAATTCCAGCCGTAGCGAAGGCAAAGAAAAGGTCGCCGCGGTGGCGACCTATCTGCAGAACAATCTCGACCGCATGGATTATCCTACGTACAGGAAAGAGGGGCTGCGCATCGGAAGCGGCACCGTCGAATTCGCCAACTACCATGTCACCGGAGCAAGCCTGAAGCTCCCGGGAATGCGCTGGACGGAGCGGGGAGCCCGCGATATGGCGCTACTGCGTGCCGATCTCTTTTACGGACGTTGGGAGGCCACAACCCGGACGCAGACGGCGGCATAGCCCCCCACTTTCAGGAACTGCACCCTTGGCCACTGAGCCGGCTCGGGATCTCGAGAGACCAAGCTTGTTGAGCCCAACCTCGGTGGTTGGGCTCAAAGGTCACCGTTTGGTATTCGCCAGGTGGAACAAATCCGATCAGTCCGAGAAGCCTTTGGCTATTTGACCAAGTCGATCGATTCGAGCGTCGCAAACTCAACGCTCTTGATGTTCCGCCACGATTCTCGACATGGAGCACCGGTTCAATGGCATCGAGCGCAAGGCCTGTTCGCATGGAGTTTGACTCTCAGCCAGCCAACGATGCGGCGCGAAAACACATCAATGACAAAGGCAACGCCGTCATTACACTTCCGACTTCCGACTTCCGACTACTCCACGCATACCCTCAGACTGCGTTTGTCGTTCAACGGAGCGACGAGCCACAGCAGCTCCTTACCCTGTGAAGTTGTCGCCGGACTTTGTTCGCAGCACAGACGCCGTCATGGCTCTCATCCCAAGCCTGCCCCCCAAAAGAAGTGCCCATGCTCGCCTGCCCATTGGGGAAAGGCTTAGATGAACGAGCACGCCCTCGAATTGAACGCGAGAGCCTGATGGTGATAGGCTGTGCACATGGCCGTGAATTTGCTCTTTCAGAGAATGGCAGAAGCAGGGAATTCCGTAAGCATCATTAGCGACACAGAACGTGCCACTTACGAGCAATTGCTCGAACGCGTTGATGGCTGGACTTCCAAGCTCGACGAAGCAAAGATTGGCCAAGGATCGCTCGTCGCCCTGCTGGGTGACTGCTCGCTTCGCTCAGTGTCTCTACTGCTGGCGCTAGTAAGGCTAAGGCGTGGGGCGATTGCGGTACCGATGCATGGCGGCACCGAGGCACAAAAAGAAGAGTACCAGAAGGTCGCAGAAGTGGGGTTCGTCGCGCAACTTGATGGTGGTGAAGAGAGCATCGGTGGAGAGAAGGTCGCGGTTACCAATGCCTTGACGAAAGAGTTCCTAACTCGCGGACATCCCGGATTGATTCTCTTTTCGTCAGGGTCCACGGGGACTCCAGAAGCTTCGCTACTCGATTTCTCGGCTCTCCTCGAGCGGTATGAGAAGCCGAGCAAGAAAATGTGCACCCTCGCCTTTCTCTTGCTTGACCATATTGGCGGCACCAATACTCTCCTCTACACCCTCATGAATGGAGGGGCTGTCGTCGTCACTAAATCCCGAGATCCGGATAGCGTCTGTCAGATCATCGAGTCGTGCAAAGTTGAGCGGCTTCCGACCTCGCCGACCTTCTTGAAGATGTTGCTTCTATCGCGAGCCTACGAGAAGCACGACATTACCTGTCTCAAGATGATCTCCTATGGGACAGAGATGATGCCAGAGAGCACTCTCCAGGCGCTTCACAAGGCCCTACCGGATGTGACGCTAAAACAAACCTACGGCACAACCGAGACAGGCATCCTCCGCTCTCGTTCAAAAAGACTCCGAATCTCTGTAGGTCAAGATCGGTGGCGATGGCTGTCAAACGAAGATCATCGACAATATCTTGTGGGTAAAGGCGAAGACAGCGATGCTGGGATATCTCAATGCTCCTAGTCCATTCGATGAGAATGGATGGATGAATACCCAGGATCGCGTAGAAGTCGCCGGTGAGTATGTTCGCATTCTCGGCCGTGTTTCCAACATCATCAACGTCAGCGGTGAGAAGGTCTATCCGGCCGAAGTCGAGAGCGCAATCATGGAAATACCCGGGGTCGTCGACGCAACTGTTTTCGGTCACACGAATCCCGTCATGGGCACTGTCGTCGCCGCACAGGTCGTCTTGACAGAGCCTGAGAAGCCCGCAGTGCTCCTCAGACAGGTTAGGACGTTCTGCAAGGACAAGCTGGCTAGCTATCAGTTGCCCATGAAGATAGAGGTTATCGAAGAGCAGAATGTCAGCGACAGATTCAAGAAGATGCGACGATAGTCGTTAGAGTAAATAGCACACGAACGAGGATCGACTGTGATCAAAGATATTTGTGGACTGATTAGTGCCATCTGCCAAGAGCTTCGGAGTTTTACCGACATTGCCGTCTTCGGCATGAGTGGTGGTGCAGACTCCACGCTCGTCGCCGCACTCTGCAGCGAGGCTCTTGGGGCTGAGAATGTGAAGAGCTTGCACATGCCCTACAACGAGCTCGACAAGGAGACGTTCAACTCGCGCTCCATGTCAGCCGCGAAGCGCTTGGGCATCGGTGCGAAGTTCATTTCGATTGGTGCCATCGCCGAGGCCCTCAACGCAGCAGTTGCACAAGTCGCTGACACACCGACTAGCCAGCTCAATGCTGGCAACGGCCGCTCACGAGCGCGAATGACCCTCCTGTATGGAGCTTCGGCTGCGCTCGCTGAGGCCAACCCAGGAAAGCGCGTGCGCGTTATCGGAACCGGAAATCTCTCAGAAGACTATATCGGCTACGACACTAAGGGCGGCGATGCACTGGCGGATATATTTCCAATCGGTGAGCTTTTCAAATCTGAGGTCTACCAATTGCTTGAGCACTTCAGGGATGCCGGCAAGCTCGATGAAGACCACATCGATCGCGTGCCATCAGCAGGCCTGTGGGACGGGCAAACGGACGAGGATGAGCTGGGATTCTCGTATTATGAGATGGAGCCTGTCATTCGCCAGTTGTTAAACGGGGACACGCCGCCGGACGCCCCCGTGTCGAAGCTTGTGCAAGACATGCGTGCGGCCAACAAGCACAAGCACGAAGCACCTCCTTCGATAGTGTTGCGCAACTTCTGCGATTGATCGCAGCTGTCGGCCACCAAGCACGAGCTGGATTCCTACTGATTCTTCGTAGCGACGGTGTTCTCAGTAGGGACACCATCGCGATCCGAATCGCGGCCTTGGCATAGGTCGCGATTCTATGCGGGAAACTCTGCGCGAAGACGAACTAGTTCTTCTTCGATTTCGGCCTCATCAAGAAGATGAAGAAGAGCGGTCGTCTTGTCGCCGGCGGGCTTCTCTAGATACGGACTCGCCGTTGTGCGACCTGAGTTCAAAGAGGAAATGAAGTCAACGTTTTCGGTGGAGTCGTGCGCAACGATCTCTACGCGGTCTCCAAGACCTAGCTCTTCCACTCGCCCCATTAGCTCCGCGCAGTTGGCAATAGGTACACCGCCCACGGTGGGAACAAAGAGACGATAGTGCTCCGAAGAGGACGTCTTCTCGGCGTTCGATGCAGCAACGTAATCCGTGCGCCGTAGAGCAGCGATAAGGTGTGCCGATCGCGCAATCGAGTCGACATTGATCGCGTGAGTGTAGAGCGGTTGATAGCCAAGCCTATTCGAATCACTCGCACGACGACAAAATCGACCTTGCTGGGCTTTCGAGGTCCTCTTCACGATGCTAGCTAGGTTCGGCCGAACACTCTCAGGTGAGTCGCCTCCCACGCCACCACCGAATTCGATGATGGCCGATGCTCCCTCCTCTAGTGCACACCGCATTCCCCATGCCCAGCGCACAGGATTGAAGAGTTGATAGAAAAGGCGAGAGCGAAAGCTCTCTGGATTCGTCGCGTGAAAGTCGCCTGTGTAGTTGGATAGAATCCGGCAAGAGGGAGCTTTGAAGTCGACGCCTTCAAGGTGCTTTCGAAAATGCATCGCTGCATTGACCATGAGGTAGGTATGAAATGCGCCGCCCGTCTTCAGTCGAGTGGGCCTTGACCGTCGAAAGTCTTTCTTCAGCTCTTCTGCTAGCGCATCCAAGTCCCCGGCAAGCCCCCCGACAACCGTTTGCTCGGGAAGGTTACAGCCTCCGATCCCACAGAAGTGGCGCTCGGCGTACTCCCGCACCTTGGATAGCTCCATCGA
Organism: Myxococcales bacterium; assembly: GCA_024222395.1. Lineage (GTDB taxonomy): Bacteria > Myxococcota_A > Polyangia > Haliangiales > Haliangiaceae > NORP324. Next base: position 857 of record JAAEPE010000855.1, on the reverse strand, counting down.
TACAGCAAGCATCTGGCCAGTGCCGTGCTCGGACATCAGTTCGCCGCGCCGCTTTACCAAGCGCAACGCATCCTCAAATGACAAGACATCGGCGGCAACCATCGCCGAGTACTCGCCGAGCGAGTGGCCAGCAGCGATGGTCGGTTTGATCGAGTCCTCCGAGCGCTCTCGGAATGCTTCGAGACAAGCAATCGAATGCGTCAGCAAGGCTGGCTGCGTGTAACTCGTCACGTTGAGGAGCTCGTCTGGATCGCGGAAAGATAGGTCCGCAATGTCGTAGCCGAGCGTTTCGCTCGCAAGCTCATACGTCGCTCGTGCTGCCGGGTAGGTCTCCCACAGGTCCTTTCCCATGCTCCGATACTGGGCCCCTTGGCCCGGGAAGACGTACATCAGACTGGGTTCACGTGAAGTCATTGGCGCTTCGTTCTCTTCTACTGCGTTCTCATCGGGCACAGCCACGACATAGTACACTCAGCTACATCAATGAAAGCAGGAGCAAGGAGATTCGGCAGGCAAGAGTCATGTTTCTGCGTCCCCCTGCCCCAAGGCGCGCCGAACTTGCGAATGCCCACAATACCCAAGTGACACTTGCGGACACGCCGCCAATGAGAACTAGCGCAACGACCATAGCAAGCGACGTCCGCTCAGGTGCGCGCACTGCGACGTCAGTGCTTGAGCAACACCTCGCCGAAATCGAATTGGCCGACGGCACCTTGGAAGCTTGGGTCCATATCGACGAAGAGGGCGCCTTGGGAGCGAGAAGAAGGCTGGATGCGGGCGAGCGCGAACTTGCCTTGGCGGGAGTCCCCGTCGGAGTCAAAGACATCATCGACGTCTCTGGCTTGCTCACGCGATCT
>JAAEPE010000854.1 GCA_024222395.1 Myxococcales bacterium | reverse complement strand
TGCCTGCTGGGCCCTCAAAACCATCAGCTCCTACATCTTCACCATTTCAGGGCTCAATCACACAGCTCGTGCATTCGCTGTCTACGCTTCGCAGACGGGCTCACCCCTCGTCCACGCAAGACTCGCTACCAACCGGCTGGCTAAGCCTTGGTCACGCGGAACTCTCATCCGCTGGGCAACGATGCAGAGTTTCTAGATTACATTGTGTTTTCTTTCCCCTCTGCCAGAGCTTAGCCTGGCGCAATGAACAGCTACTATCATCTAGCCGTTTGATCATGAACACGCCTGTCACGCTAGTTCTCGATCAAGATTTATGCTCGGCACCAACTAGGTCTCTGCTAGCAGATAGCGAAAGCCCTGGTGAGTTCGCTAGAACCGACGCTTGCTACTCGATAATGCAGTCGCCGATGCCCTTGCTTAGAACGATGTCCTCGCCGTAGTAGAAGGGCAGTATGTCGCGGTAGGTCCATCCGCCGTCAGATAGGCAGGCTGAGCCGTTTTGCGACATGCAGCCCCGGTTGGCGTGGTTCTCGGTATGGACAAAGCCCAGGGTGGTCTGAATGAGGGCGTCACCGGAGAGACCTTGATTGTAGGTGACGAAGCGCTCCGTGTTGGTGGCGTCAGCAGTGCCGCCTCGACAGCTTGGGGCTGTCTGCAGAGCGCCCGCTACGTAGAATGCTGCGACCTGCGTTCCTTTGTGGGTGAGAACTTCGCCCGAGGTTTCTTCAACGGCTCGAAAGTGGTCGGCGTTGGGAGCGTTGTTGCAGCTGAACACTTGGTCGCCTTGCCCGTCGCCGATAAAGCCGTCTACGTCGAGTTTGTAGTAGAGGTAGGAACGAGCGGATACCGCTTGTGCTTTAAGCGCCTCAAGACTCGCTTGGCCATTTTCGCAAGACACGACTTTAGCGAGGTACTCGGTTTCGATCGGGACGGTTCCAGTGCCCTCGATCGGTGCGTTGCAGTAGCCAGGAACTCTAGGAAGCTCCTCGGTCATTTGCCCGCTGTCCGGACCTGTCATGCCAACGCCGGCATCTCTACCCATCTCTTCGGGGGCAGTATCACCGCTGGAGCAGGCTGCGACCAGGTTCACAGCTGCACCGAGTAGGAGACTGCGAGGTGAAGTGATTGAGCGTGGGACCGGCACGGCACGGAGGCTCGGCCTCGACGTCAACAACACCGCTATATCCCCCACTGCTCTTCGATCACTTTGGACATCGGAATGAAGACCGGTGGGGTGGGACCAGCTGCTTGTTTTCCCACTTTGGAATAGAAGAAGAACCACTTGTGGTCTGGCGTGAGCGCTGCATCGAGAGTGGGTTTCGAGCGCTTGCTAACCCCTCCGAAGACAACATCGGTCATCGTGACTTTCAGATTTCCCTTACCGGATCTCTTGCCCCAAGGTCGCAGAGTAAATGCACCTGCAGTCTCGATGAGCTTGGCTGTAATCGTTAGGTCGTTACCAACACCAAACTCCTCTCCGATCTTTTTGGGAGTGACATAGCCACCTCGCTTCTTAGCCAATCGGATTGGCCTCTTGTCCAAATCCACGCGAGCTCCAGCAAAGGCAGTCTTGGCTTCAGAAAGAGACTTCTTTGCTGCCTCAGCTGAAGAGCAATTGCTTTTCGAGTGCCCCTCCCACCAGCTCGCCCCCCCCATGTCCTCGGAGCCAAATTCGGCAGGCAGTTGGTGAACAGGAATCCGCATAGGACGAGTGTGGCACACGCCTCAATACCCTCGTCAGCCATTGGGACATAAATGCGGGACTCAGAACCTGAGTCCCGCTTCGTCCACTCACGTCTTCTCAAAACGCAGTACTCAGGCAAGCACTCTCCCAAGTCGGGAAAGGACGAGTCGAGTGAGCTCGCAAAGGGGCCAACAACAACAACCGCCGCAGTGCCTAGCGATGCACGCATCTTGGAGAAGGACAGCAATTCGCCCTCGCGAGCTGCTAGAGAGGCCGAAGATGCGGGCGTAGCGAGTGTGGATGGGGACGAAGCGGCCACCCTAGCAGCCTTGATGGGCGACGATGGTCTTGCGGGCACTCTTGACTGCGCGACCTGCCCCAAGAGTCTCGCTGCACAAGCGGCGACTTGCCCTGGCTCGCAGTTGGCTCCCAAGGTACTAGTACCGGATGCCGGAAATTCGATCCGGGTTCCGGAAATAATCTGAGCCTTCGGGCGGTTCAGTCTGCATGAACAGAGAACCGGCCCGGAATCGACTCAACATCCCTCGACGCGAGCGGCGCAAGTTAAGGCTGCTGGTGCGTCGACATCGTGCACCGCATGCGATCGTGCAACGAGCGAGAATCATTCTGCTTGCACATCAAGGACTGGGCACAGAGCAAAGCGCAAGGCAGCTAAGCTGTTCGTCTCGGAACGTTCGCAAATGGAAGGCTCGTTCTATCGCGAACCCTTCGGTGAGAACTCTGGGGGATCAAGAGCGTAGCAGGCG
>JAAEPE010000853.1 GCA_024222395.1 Myxococcales bacterium | reverse complement strand
GGTGCCTCTCCTCGGTGTGTCGGTGCATCAGGCGAGCAGCCCGGGCTTCAGCCAGCGGGCACCGGTGCCCCCCAAAGATGTTCACGACCCCGGTGGCGACCTTGTTGTTGTGCTCAAACAGAACGGTGTGCCCCACCTGGTGCTGGGAGTAGCCGAGATAGTAGGCCCGGTGAGCAGTGGGCAATTCGTGGGTGTGGTGTCGCTGGGAGCGCAGCACATGCACCATGACCAGCTGCCCGAAAGTGTAGTGGTGTCGCAGCAGCTTACCGAAGTCAACTTCACGCTGGTGGTATGCCTCACATGGTGTCCTCCACTTGTCGGGGACAGCCTTGTTGGGCAGTATGAAGTGGGTGTCTGCGACGTGTCGAACCGCATCTGGCCAATAGTGGTATGGAAGTCCCGAAGTCCACATCAGAGCGCCCAAAGCTTGCAGCACGACCTTTCCCATGTTCTCGGTCTCGTTCTGCTGTGGAACAGCCACACCACTGGCCCTGATGCGGATGCCCTTGCGTTGGAGCTCCCCCCTCACCATGGCGGAGATCAGCTCCGTAGCGCCATCCGGGCGATAGCATCGTATTGCTGCGCCGGGATCGAAAGTGGGCGCCTCCCCGCTCTCGGCATCATCCGCCGGGTGCATGTCGATGTGGTAGTACGCTTCCGTCAGCGTGTGGTACTTGCCACCATTCAGTTGCCATGTGGTCATGGTGTTCACCACCCACTGAGAAGCGTTATCCTTGGTAGGCGTAGGGAACACTGCAATGTTGCGGCCAGCGTTGTAGAGTAAGTAGAAATAGTACTCACCCTCCCTCCCCGGGTACGGCATGGCATAGCAGTCGCAGTAGACGTCGCCGAACGGCCCGTCACCGCGCCTCGCCATTTTCTCCTCACGTGTGCGCCGTGGGTGCTGAACTTGGTGAGTTTTGTTGCGCATGCAGGCGTCACAGGGGCTCAACTTCGAGTCGGTGTACTTCTTGCCGTAGACTGCAGTCAGCATCTTGTCCAGCGGGTCACCCTTCCTGACGACCTTGTGGTTCAGGCGCTCATGAAGCACATCCTTGAAGCTCTTGCCGGCATGGTTGTCAACTGCTAGGAGAACCCGCTGAGTCGAATCTCCAGGCGCAATTTCAAAATCATCCACAGTCAGCGGCGTCTTAGTCGGCGTCTTTGACAGTCGAAAGTCAGCGTTATGGGCCGGAGCGTGTGGCGTCTGAGACGCTCCGAGATTTGAGTTTAGTTTAGAACTTGAGCTGACGGTTCCAGTTTCCTCACCTGCCGCCTCCGAAAGCGCATGCTCGGGGTGGCGTAGGTCTGCGGCCTTTGATGGTCCAGCTGAGCCCGGGCGTGAAGCAACGTGCGCGTGTTCGGTAAGCTTCATGATGTGGTTGAACTGTTGCATTGTGTTCTCGTCACATTTCAAACTTCCATCAATGTTCAACATCACTGGAAACAAGCCTTCCACCATCTGAACGCTTATTTCTCTGTCACCCTTCTTCAACACGCAGACCATATGCTTACTGACGAAGTGGACATCCCAGCCGGCCATCATCAAGTCGCTGACGCTGAGGAGGCTGCAAGAGAGGCCTGCTACAAACGCTGCGCGCGGGAGCTCCAAGTTCTCTGCATGGCCGAGGCTCTGGGCGGGCATCTCCAAAGCTTCGGTCTTGCCGAGGCTTACCATCACTTCTGCCGATTCCTCAGCCGTCTGCACTTTGACATCAGACGAAGGTACTACTTTCACTCCAGCCTTCTGCAAACGCTTGATGTACTTGGCCTTGAGTAGTGTGCATGAGCAGCCACTGTCGATGATTGCCAATATCCACTCACCCACACCAGGACCATCGAGAACCCCGATCTCCGAGGACATCTTGAAAACCTTACCAACGCGGCGCTGCACCCTGTTATCACTCCGCGGCTCACTGTGCGTGTTTGTCGTTGTGCAGAATGCCGCGCCCGCGCTGAGGACGTCAACATCACCGTCTTCGGGCGCGACCGCTGGGAGGGGCGCCGCACCGGCGAGGTCGAGGGCGCTGGGCAGTTCCACGACACCAGACTCGAGCCCACCCTCGACAGTTGGCGGGCGGACGACTTGGCGCGCGAGAACACCCGCAACATCCCCAATAGGTTGGAGGAGCCCGAACTGTGGTTGAGGGAGGCGGAGGGCGACATCCCCTACAACCTCAACGGCCTGCCCGTCGAGCAGGACCCCGACACCATCGCGGACCAAATTTGGATGCGCGGGGGTGATACTGCGGCCGAGCCTGACGTCGAACCTGCTCCTGCCGCTGATGCCCCTGCCGCCGCTGCTCGTCCTCCTCTCCCGGGACCGCCTTCTCGTGGTGCCGCTCTCCGTCGTCAGCGCAGGCTGAGGAGGCTCCGGGAGCTCGATCCTTTCTAAGGCGATGGGACCCCCAGGTAGCTCATCACACTCATCATCAGCTTCATCAGCTTCATCAACGTCTTCATCACTTGATGTCCATGCGTGTGGTCGCTCTCCCCATCGCTCCACATATCGGTAGGCGAAGTGAAGGCGCTCTCTTCGTGTTGGGCCCGGTCTGTGCCAGTCGCGATGCAACGGGTGCTCACACTCATGCTCCGCTGCATAGCGTGATGGAATGATGAACCCACACGTCTGGCACTGCACGGCGGTGTAGCGGCGCCCACAGTTGTGGTGGGTGTTGCACTCTTGTTGTGGCATCTCGAGATCGCACCGTATGCACTTAAACGGCTCATTTTGTGCAGCAGGGGAGCCTGGTGTGTCTGACCAGATCGGATCGGACTCCTCGGCGCTCTCTTCGTCGCTGCTCTCCTCTTCGCGGGACCGGGGCTGGTGCTGCTCCGACTCGCCAACAATAACTCGGCGACGTTGGAGCTGCACTGGCCCCTCTCTCTCG
>JAAEPE010000852.1 GCA_024222395.1 Myxococcales bacterium | reverse complement strand
CGGAAGACATTCCGGCGGCGACCCAGCTGTTCACGCCCAACTGGATCGTGAAGTACATGGTGCAGAACTCTCTGGGGGCGCAGTGGTTGGCAACCTATCCCCAGTCGCCGCTCAAAGAGCAGATGGAGTACTACATCGAGCCCGCCGAGCAGACCGACGAGGTCAACGCCCAGCTCGCGGCCATCACCCCCAACCAGCTCGACCCCGAGGAACTGACCCTCATCGATCCGGCCAGTGGCTCCGGGCACATCCTGGTGGAGGCCTATGAGCTGTTCAAGGCCATCTACCTGGAGCGCGGCTATCGGCAACGAGACGTCCCGCAGCTGATCCTCGAGAAGAACCTCTTCGGCCTCGACATCGACGAGCGAGCAGCGCAGCTGACAGGCTTTGCGCTGATGATGAAGGGGCGGGCGGATGACCGACAGCTATTTGAACGGGGGGTGAAGCTCAACGTGATGGCTCTGGTGGACAGTGCGGGGTTTGATGCGGAGGGGCTGACGAAGGGGGTGGAGCTCTCGGACTACGGGTTGAAGCCGGGGGACCTCACGGAGCTGAAGCAGCTGTTCGAGCACGCGACGACGTTTGGATCGTTGATTCAGGTACCCGAGGGATTGGCGGAGAAGCTGCCGTCGCTGAAGCAGCTGAGCGAGGCGACCAGCAAGGACCTATTTGTGTCGGAGGCGCTCAAGCACCTGGGGCCGTTGGTGCAGCAGGCTCAGTTGCTCGACGCCCAGTACGACGCAGTGGTGGCGAATCCTCCGTATATGGGAAGCAAGGGCATGAATGCACTAGTGAAGAAGTTCGCCAAGAATTACTTCCCAGACGCCAAGAGTGATCTCTTCGCCTGCTTTATCGAGCGGGGCTTCACGCTCGCGAAGAGCGGTGGCTGCAACGCCATGGTCACGATGCAGAGTTGGATGTTCTTGTCGTCGTTCGAGAAGATGCGAGTTCGTGTGCTTCAGGCCAAAACCCTGGTCACTATGGCCCACTTAGGCTCCCGGGCATTCGGAAGCATCTCGGGCGAGGTCGTGCAGACAACTTCGTTTGTCTTCAAGAATATTCCCCTGCCTGATAACGCGCCGACAATGTTCCGGCTGCTCGGCGGTGGCGAAGAGGCCAAGCGCACTGCGCTGATTGCTGGCGAGAATCGTTTCGATAGCATCTCGCAGAACGACTTTGGAAAGATCCCTGGGAGCCCGATCGCCTATTGGATGGGCTCTGATGCGGCCGGTTGCTTCTCTCGCTACCCTTCACTGCGAAGTCGTTCGCGCCTAGCTCAGGGTCTGATCACTGGAAACAATGAACGTTTTGTCCGGCAGTGGCCGGAAGTTGCGATTTCTCGCGTGGCCGGAGTGTTCGAGGTTTCCGATTCTGGACCTTCGCGAAGAGGCGTGTGGTTCCCCTTGAAGAAGAACTCTGGATTCAGGCGTTGGGCCGGCAACGACACACTGCTCGTCGACTGGGAGCGGGATGGCCAACGCATTCGCAACTACAAGGACTCCAGTGGAAACCTGTTGTCGCGACCGCAGAATATGGATTGCTACTTCCTTCCGGGAGTTAGTTGGCCCCGTACGTCGTCTAGCCTGTTGTCTGCTCAGGTCTTTCGCGCGGGATTCATAACTGACTGCGAAGCACCAGCAGCATTCATGCAGGATGAGTATTCCATCGGCGCGCTATTGAACTCGCGGGTTGCACACTTCTTTCTATCGATCCTCAACCCAACCCTGCACTTCCAGGTAGGCGACGTCGCCAAGCTACCCTTTCACGATGCCGTACTGCAGGGCGTCGAGGCCCAGGCAATTCCAAGGGCAGCAACGGAGATTTGCCAAGCCGACTGGGACGCCTACGAACGCTCTTGGGACTTCCAATCCCTTCCCCTCCTGACGGCCTCCTCCGGCCCCACGACCACCCTCGAATTCAGCTACACTGCCTGGATCAACCAAAACCGCGACACCATCGCCGAGATGAAGCGCCTCGAAGAGGAGAACAACCGCCTCTTCATCGACGCCTACGGTCTGGCGGACGAGCTCACCCCTGACGTCCCCATCGAGCAGATCACCATCACGGTGAACCCCGCGTACCGCTACGGTGGAAAGCTCACCGAAGAGGAGCAGTGGGACCGTTTCCGCGAGGACACCCTGGAGGAGTTGATCTCCTACGCCATCGGCTGCATGATGGGCCGCTACTGCCTGGACACGCCGGGTCTCATCTACGCTCACAGCGGCAACGAGGGCTTCGACCCCAGCCGCTACCCCACCTTCCCGGCCGACGACGACGGCATCGTCCCGCTCACCGATACGGACTGGTTCGGTGATGATGCCGCTCACCGGCTAGTCGAGTTCATGTCAGTGGTATGGGACAAGCCCCATCTTGAAGATAACCTGGCCTTCCTCGCCGACAACCTCTCGCCCAAAAGAGGAGAAGGAAGCCGTGACACCATCCGCCGCTACCTCTGCGACAGCTTCTTCAAAGATCACCTGCAGACCTATAAGAAGCGCCCCATCTATTGGTTGTTCAGTAGCGGTAAAGAAAAAGCCTTCCAGTGCCTGGTGTACCTGCACCGTTACAATGAAAGCACATTGTCGCGGATGCGAACCGAGCACGTCATTCCCCTAACCGCCAAACTTGCCAGCCATGTAACAAAACTCGAGCAAGATAAAGACGCCAGCACCACCACGGCTGAAATCAAACGCCTCGAAAAAGAAATTAGTCGACTACACAAACAACAGGCCGAACTCAGCACCTTCGATGAGAAGCTACGCCACTATGCCGATCAACGTATCAAGCTCGATCTCGATGACGGTGTTAAAGTCAACTACGGTAAGTTCGGTGACCTGCTTGCTGAAGTAAAAGCGATCACCGG
>JAAEPE010000851.1 GCA_024222395.1 Myxococcales bacterium | reverse complement strand
TCATCCTCGAATGCCGCACGCATCGTCGGCCCCGACCACTCCGCAGGGGCTGATGGAAGACACTGATGGCTTGCGGTTGGACACGATGGGGACGCGTCCGGTGCGGGCAGCGCTGCGTCGAAGTTGCCGGCTTCACAAGCGTTGTCAGAGCACACCTCTCCAGGCTCGCAGTCACTTCTGTCTTCGCAGAATGTTGCGTTGCTCTTGCTGCAACCCATCGTACCCAGTGCAGTGAGTGCTACTACTGAAAGGGCGGCGATCACCCGCGTCCCCCACTCCGCGCCAACCCCAAATTGACTCATACCCATCCTTGTTCCAGCCTCCACCCGATTGTGTCAAGGAACTACGACTGGTCCCTGGCGGAATTCTCAAGCTCTGAACAAGAAATTCAGAGATTCTCTGAATCGAAGTGAAATAATTGTAAGCCAGCACACAGTTGTGTTCGTTCGGCCGATAGCAAGTCTGATACGCTATTTGCCACCCGATGCAGACGTTGATTCCGAATCAATGGGAACCCGTGAGCGACCAGCTGCACGGAGGCTAGGCTGAGAGCCGTCGAAACCGCGCTCGGTTTGAATGATCGAGATGTGATTGGAACCAGTGGTTGGCTGGCGCGCGGCGCCGACAGCTGCTCCGGTTCCTGCGCCAACGAAGGTGCAATTTGCGATTCCGAGAGCAAGGACGAAGAGGATTATGAGAGAAATGAGGGGGGCGGGGAGGATTCGTTCGCGAGGCTAGCGTTGGTAGCATCGCGTTCCACACGCCCTACACCACCATTAGGGACAACGGGGCCCCCAAGAACGAGGCGAGTACCGGACAGACCCTGCACCTCTTCCGAGGCAAGGTTTCTGTTGCATGCAAGCGCATGGCTCCCGAGCACGTTCTGGAGTTCGCTCACCTGCTCGGCATGGAGACGGATGTGGAAAGCAGCGGCCGCCTACACAGAAGAGCCCCATACAACACCACACTTGTCGAGATTATCAACGAGCGCGGCGAGGGTAACTCTATCCACTCACAGACCGAGTGGGAGGTCATTGGGAATGATGCTGTGGACGTGAACTATCCAACGTACGGCTCGATCAGCATTCCCGCACAGGCCCTTGTTCATAACACCTGGGATGCAGCTGACCCTGGCAAGGAAGACTGGGTGCAGTACCGAGACGAACGAGTTGAGGGCGGTTGGCAAGCACCTCCTAACGCCGCCGACCCTTTCGCGAGCCAGATTTCCTCTCGCGACTACGAGGGCCTCGAGATTCTCAACTCGCTACCATAAGATCACCCGGACGCAGACACCCAGTAAGGAAGAGCTACTGGCCCTTCGCGAGTCGGCTGCAACTGGGCGCCCGACTGGGGGGCACGTGGGTACACAACTCGATCAGACTCATGGGCTCCAGCAAGAAGGACATCTCCTCAAGAGTTGGCTCTTCGCCGTTCTCAAAGGCCTCATTGAGCGCTTTGGAGGCGATGCTAATGGCGGTGTGTAGATGGCCAAGACTTTCCGACGAATTCCGGCCACGAAGTCGACATCTCGCCAGCTGCGCCTAGCGCCTCACTTTGGCCTTCTTCGCCGGTTTGCGCTTAGGCTTTGCTCGTGGCTTGGACGTCGGCTTAGCCGCAAACTCGCGTGCCTCCTTCTCCCTCCACGAGTCGGCATCGATGTCCATGACGTGGCAATGCTGAACAAAGCGATCGACAAGCGCAGAG
>JAAEPE010000850.1 GCA_024222395.1 Myxococcales bacterium | reverse complement strand
CGAAGCTCGTGCACCGGTAGCGCTGCACTCTCGCCGCCCTAAACTCTGGGGCACCGTCAGGTGAAACGGGGCCGCGCATCCTGCGGCCTCGCTGCCCATGGCCGTGAATGCGGATCCTGCCACTTTTCCGGGCGTCCTGGCCGCAGCGATCGAAGCTGGCCGGCATGGCGGCCTCCACACAGTCGTTCTCTTTCGGCCAAGAGTTGACCCGGTGCGAGTTTTGGATCAGAGCCGGAGTTGCATCATCTTTCAATGTCTTGGTGAAGCACCCGACGACGAGTGGTCCACCGCCAAATGGGCTCGTCGTCATTTTCGTTTCGGGCGGCGCCCATGACCGCCCTCTTGGGCGCTTGGCGACCACCACTACGACACTCACGAGGCCGGCTCAACTTTCCCGCAAATTGATCCCGTTGGGATCCTCGGATCGCTTCTTGAGATCACGCAGCGTGAACGTGATGGGCCCCTACGGGGCTATCGAGCCTGGCGGCTAACACTACGACGGCCTCTCTGCCATCGCCGCCGAAGAAATGAAACGCGATGTGCTTGCGGGCGATTTGTTTCTATTCGTCAACAAGCGACGCAATTGCGCCAAGGTGCTGCTCTTCGATGGAACGGGCATGTGTGGTTACATGAAACGCATGGACAAGGGTCGTTTCGCCGCTCCTTGGATACGAAGCACCGCACACTATGAACTGACAACGAGCGAACTCGCGCTCCTTCTTGAGAGAGCAGTTATCTTAGAAATGATTCTGCTCTCTCCGTTACGAAGCTCTGCGACAGATCTTGCAGTCGGATCTTGCAGTCGGATCTTGCAGTCGGATCTTGCAGTCGGATCTTGCAGTCGGATCTAGCCTGCGATGATTAGTACGGGTTCCCTTCTCCAAGACTCGCGACCTGAAAACAGCAAAGCAAGCGCTGACTCTAGTCACTCTTGAGAACGAAAGGCTGCACGCAATACTCACGAAGCAGGCCAGGCACATTGCAACGCTGCTTGGCGAAACTGACAACTCTGTGCTGAATGCAGAACTGCTTCGCCTCAAGGATCCGATGGCGACGCTACAGCAGTCGCTCTTTGGGAGGTCCTCTGATAAACGCGAGGGAGAAGACGAGTCCGACAATAATTCAGCATCTGCCGATTCGGAACGCACGCCTGGCTCTGACGAAAAGCCCGCTAAGCCCACGTCGAGAGAGAAACGTCAACTCGACCTACCGATCGTCGAGCAAGAACATGGACTCGAAGACGATGACAAAGCCTGCGATGCATTCTGCGGTGAACTGACAGAGTGGGACGGCCAGTTCGAGGAGTTTGAAGAAGTCGATGTGGTCGAACGCGAGTATCGAATCGTTCGCCATCGTCGCAAGAAGTATCGCTGCTCATGCGGCTGCGCTCCTGTTACAGCGCCAGGCCCTGTGCTACTGCGCGGAAGCGGTTTCTCTCTACTCTTTTCGATCACGGTTTGCGTCGACAAATGGGGCATGCACCTTCCGCATGGTCGTCAGAGCGACAAGATGGCGGTGCTTGGCTGCCCCATCGCTTATGCGCAGCTCTGGCAGCAAGCCGAACTCTTAGCGCGAACGCTAGAGCCCACCTACGATGCTCTAGGCGACTACGTCGCCGACTCCGACCTCATTCACGGAGATGAAACACCTTGGCGCATGCTCAAAGAGGGCAGCAAGAAGTGGTGGGCCTGGACATTCTCAAACTACGACGGAATTTGTATTTGCATCGACCCAAGTCGTGGTCATCAAGTCCGCCAAACGTTCTTGAAGGCAGCAAGGGCTTGTTGGTCGTCGACGCGCACGGCGCCTACAAAAAGCTGGTCCAGTTTCACCCTGATTTGAAGCTGGCCTTGTGCTGGACTCACGCGAGACGAGAGTCTATCGAGGCCGAAGCCGCGTATTCGCAGGCAACGGCGGCTATTGACCTAATGCGCGAACTCTTTGCCATTGAGGGCAAGTTGCCGAACTTTCGCTTCATCGAAGACGAGGCAGAGAGAGCCAAGGCACTGAAGGAAATTCCGCGAGACACGAAATGGAGAGACGCGCCCGCTTGCCCTGAATTTGCAAACATGGATGCGTGAGCAAACGTGCCGACCCAAGAGCAAGCTGGGGATTGCGATTCGCTATGCTCTGTCGAATTGGTATGGACTCAGTGTCTTTCTTGATGACGCGCGAGCGCGCATGAAAAACAATCAGGTCGAGCAAAGTATCAGACCGGCAGTTCTTGGCCGAAAAGATCACTACGGCTCGACGAGCCGCCGAGGCATGGAAGTCGCGGCGCTCTTTTACGCGCTTATCGGAACGTGCCGCGTGCTCAAGGCCGATCCGGGTGCGTATCTGCTGGCCGCTGCGACCTGTGCCATCGAAACGCCGGGCGCTGTGTTGCTGCCGCACGAATATTTCGGAGCGCAGGGCTACTCACAGGCCGCGCTTGCGCGGTAGTGGGGGCGCCGCTAGAGCTTGGGATTGGGTGTAGATCTGACTGTGACAGCGGCTTCGTAGTACTCGAGATCGGAAGTCCGTTCCGGGTTATTGGTCGACCGGAGTAAGGGGCCACGAAAAATTGTCGATGACGACTTGAACCAACTCATCGAGATTCTCGAAAAGAAGTCGGCTCCCATCAACCGTGATGATCTGCCATGTCGAGGCACCAACGGTGCACGGTGTCTCGACGCACACGGAAGTGCTTGCTTGGCTCGACTTCGGGGCCAAACTCGACGAGAACGGCCGAGCCATATTTGCGAGCACGAAGATGCGTCGTGCCGTGTTGATGGAGCAGTTCTTCAACGCGCTCTGCGTCGTAGTGTTCAGCTTTGTTTTTGAACATGGTACCGGAGGATTCCTTAGGTGGATTCGCGCTTTCGATTCTGGAGTTTGTCAGTACGCCAGGTGCAGCGGAAAGGATGATGTTCTTTTCGATTCCAATGCTTGATGAAGCCCATGACTCGCTCGCTCTGCTCGTCGCGGCAGGCAGAGTCTCCACGCTTGAGGATTCGTCGCTCAAGTATTGAAAAGCAAATCTCGACCTGGTTCATCCACGAGGCATGGACCTGCGTGTAGACGAATCGAAAGCGGCCGCCTTGACGCTTGTTGAACTTCTTCCATCGCTTGTCTTTGCCATCGTAATGAGTATTGAGGTTGTCCCAGACAACGTAGACCTCTTTCTTGGGATATCGCCGTGCGAGAGCATCTATAAATGACACCAATGCATCGCCTGTTCGGCTTCTTACGACTCGGCCGAAAATTCGGCCTGTCTTGATATCGAAGGCAGCGAGCAAGGTTTGCGTGCTGTGCCGTTTGT
>JAAEPE010000849.1 GCA_024222395.1 Myxococcales bacterium | reverse complement strand
GCCCACGATGCCGATTCAGCAGCAGCTTCAGCAATCGGCGTTCACTGCGTGGGATTTTGAGCCTATTCGAGGCTGGCCCTGGATACATGTAGACAGAACCCACCGCCCGGTCAAAATACTTCCGGAACCCGGATCGAAGTTTCGGCCGTGGGTACTAGAGCGGTCTCTCCGCTGCTCGCGCGATGTCCTTGCATCGCTATTGCGCGTTGGTGAGACAGATAGAGTCACTCGGGGGTTGCTTCGCTAGTTTCGCGGAGAAAGAAGTCGCTCTCCTTGTAGTAGGTGAGAGTTCTTTGGAGAATTACGGCGACACTGGCCGCAAGTGGTACCGCAAGCAAGACGCCGGTAAAGCCCAGTAGCTTTCCTCCTGCGAGCACCGCAAAGAGCGCACCGACCTCACCTAGCCCCACCTTCTTGCCAACGAGCTTTGGAGTGAGCACCGCGGCCTCGAGAAGGTGCAGGACAATGAATGTGACTCCGACACCGATGAGAGCGCCCGGGCCCGAGTAGTTGAGTGCAATCACCGCGAGCGTGAGCACTGCTCCGACAAAGGTACCGAGAAAGGGAATGATGGTGAGAAGACCGACGATTGCGCCGATGGTGAATCCCATGGGCACATCGATGAGGCGGAAGACCAACGCATAACAGAGGCCAAGAGAGGTGGTCACGATGAGTTGGCCGCGAACCCAGCTGGAAACAGCAGTGTCGATTTCGCAAATCACGTCAGCGACGAGGCTTCTGTGTCGGGGCGGTACGAGGTTATGAGCTTTTTGCACCATGTGGTCCCAGTCGACGAGGAAGTAGAACGCAAAGACGGGGACGAGCAAGAGTTCGGCCAGGAAACCGAGTATGGAGAGGAGCCCGCCAAGTGCCGCGGCGGTGAGCGCAGCAGCGGGACCGGCGGCACCCTTCATCACCTCGTCGAATTGCTCGCTCGATACGTAGGCTCCCCAGGTCGCGGGGACTTCGACTCCGAACTTTGCGTCTGCCCATGCGCTGAAGCGCGCGACCATGTTTGGAAACTCCTTCACGAGGTGTGCGAGTTCTTCTGATATGAGTGGGATTGCGATGAGGATGATGCCCCCGATCACCAGGAGGAAGACAATCAATAGCCCAGAGACGACGGCCACGCGATTGATGCCCCGCGCGCTGAGCGCGTCGACGGCACCATCGAGGAGGTAGGCAACGCCGGCTGCCGCGACCGCCGGAAAGAGAACTGGCCCCAGTCGCCTTAGGACAAGATAGAAGATGACGATGAAAGAGCAGTAGAGCAGCCATCGCACCATCGTCGTCGTGCGACGCTGTGAAATGGATCGTGCTAGTGGAGGGTGACTGGGTACGCTTGCCATGGCCTCCAGGCTAGGACGAGTCAGGGGATTGGCCAAAGAAGTGGCAAAGACTGCTTGGATCTCCATGGCATAGGGCCTCCTCCTCGGTTCGCCCGATAGGCCGAAAGACACGGGGGAGATGACTCAATTTGTGCTGCCAGTACACTAGATACTGCGGAGGAAAAAATGGATACTGAACTCGTGCATTCCGCTCGCGTATTGCTTTCGATTCTATTGTTTTCTGTGTCCGGCCTAGCCGTAGGTGCTGGCTGTTCTGACGCGCCGAAGGCCTCCTGTGCCTTCGCATGCGGCGCAGCGGATGAGTGCCCTGGCGGTTATTACTGCGCGCCGGATAGCTGGTGCAAGTTGGAGGGAGCTGCCGAAGACTTCGATTGTGGTGCGGTGCTTGTTGATGGAGCGACCCTCGATGCGTCTCTCATCGACGCTGGAGTGGCCGACGCGTCCGACCCGGACTCAGGCACGGACGCCAGCACAGTCGTTTGTGGCGATAGCATGACCACTGGGGGCGAGACCTGCGACGACGGCAATGAGATCGACGATGGCAACGGCTGTGACATGTTGTGCCAGCGCAATGATACTTGTGGCGACAATACGATTCAGAGCATCTTCGAAGAATGTGACGATGGCAATCAGGCCGATGATAGCAACGGCTGTGATGCGACCTGCCAGCGAAACGACGAGTGTGGCAACAACTCGATCGAGTCATTGTTCGAGGCATGCGATGACGGCAATACAGCCGATGATGGCAACGGCTGTAGTGCGACGTGCATGGACAACAGCACGTGTGGCAATGGAAACATCGAAGTCGAAATTGAGCAGTGTGACGATGGCAACGAGGTCGACGACGGCAACGGCTGTGACGCTGCGTGCCAACGGAACGACGTTTGCGGCAACGACATAATCGAAGCCCTCTTCGAAACTTGCGACGATAATAACCAGCTGGATGACGGAAATGGCTGCAGTACTACGTGTCAGCGGAACGACGCATGCGGCAACGGCATTATCGAGGGCCTTTTTGAGACCTGTGATGACAACAACGCAGATACCTGCGGAACCTGCAGCGCCGCATGCGATACCTCTCAAGCTGGCGGCGATTGCACCAACGGTACGGCCTGTTCGAGCGGCGATGATTGCGACAGCGAAAGTTGTAGTCTAGGGTTCTGCCAAACGCCCCGCTAGTCCGCACGTCGGCCATTTTGTCCGCCGTCCCGGACGGGACAAGGAGTGCGGCTGTCGCATTCCAGTGGCTTGGCCTCGGCACGGCTCTTGAGTAGTCCCACTGCATGAATGACTGCTCCAGCGATTTCGACTTTCGTCCCAGAGAAGAACTCATCACCTACGGGGCTCATCGAGTCTCAACCTTGCGTCTGCTTTCGATTGTCCTGGGGAGCGGCAGCAAGCGCCGCCCGGTGGAGACATTGGCGTCGTTGCTGCTCTCGGAGTGCGGTGGCCTGGTGGCCCTATCCCAAGCAAGTGTCGCTGAGCTCTGCGCCCACGATGGCATCGGCGAGGCTCTAGCGACTCGGCTCGCCGCGAGTTTTCAGCTTGGCAAGCGAGTCCTCGAGTCTTCCCTGCCTGCGACCGCTCTCGTGCGTGGTCCGGATGACATTTACGCTCGGCTCCGAGGGCGCCTAGCGAGTTTGGATCAGGAGGTCTTTGTCGTGCTTGCCCTCGACGTTCGCGGCCGGATCGTAGATGAGATCGAGGTCGCCCGCGGCTCGCTCTCCGCGGTAGAGGTGCACCCGAGAGAGGTCTTCAGGCCGCTCATTCGCCGTGCAGCCTACGCCTGTGTGGTGGCGCACAACCATCCGTCTGGAGATCCCACTCCTTCGCCCGAGGATTTTGAGCTCACCAGGCGCTTGCAGGATGTGGGTCGAATCGTCGGAATTGAGCTACTCGACCACGTAGTTGTTGCAAGCGGTGGGTATAGCTCCATGGCCGACCGCCTTCACACGGGCATTGTAGACGATCCGGAAGAGCTCCAATAGGGGCAAGTTTCTTGCCGTGGCCGGCCCCACGGCTAGAATCATCAGAATGTACCGACGGCTCATCACGGCTCCGGCGATTCTGCTCTCTCTCTGCGGCGCGGCCCAGGCCGATGCAGATTCTCTAACGGACAATCTCGGTCCAAGGGAAATCGCTCTCGGCGATAGTCTCCGAGCTGAGGCCACTGGCACCTCGTCCACGGTTCTCAATCCGGCCGGGCTGGCTCTCAACCGCCAACTCGTCTTTGAGGGTTCTTTCGGCTATCGAGACACGGACAAGGCAAACATTGGCTCGATGGCGGCCTGCGACTCCACTACTCCTGTTGCCGGGTGCTTCTACTACCACTATCTCAACGCCGAGCCAGGAATTGGGGACATGCGCCTTAAGCGCCGCTTCCACGAGGCTGGCGTGACAGCCGCACGCGCACTAAGTCCGCAGGTCGTCATGGGGACCAAGACGCACTTCTTTGACTACAACTCCAATGTCGAAGGCGAAGAAGATCAGCGGGGCTACTCCGTCGACATGGGCCTAATCTTCCAACCGAGCACCAGCGTTCGTATAGCAGGCGTGGGGTACAACTTGGTTGGCACCGACTCGCCCCAGTATCCCCGCGGCGTTGGTACCGGTCTTGTTCTTAGGCCAGGCGCAGGCAAGCTGGGGCTTAGTCTGGACGCACTGTGGAATCTCGATCGGGCTGAGGGGGAGGACACTGGGCGCTACGGCGGGGGAATTGAATACTTGTTGGCGCCGACCCCAGTGGCTGCCTATGCATTTCGCGTTGGCGGCGTCTACGATGATCTAACCAACGGCGGATACGCCAGTTTCGGCCTCGGCTACTCTACGCCAAAGATGGGGTTGGATATCGGTGGTCGCAAGCAGGTGAGCGGCGACGGCGACGAGCTCCTCATCCAGGCCGGTCTGCGAATCGTCGCTCCGACGCCAAGGTAGTAGTTTTCGAATCGAAGGCCCTCCGCGAATGCCGCGAGCTTGTTCGCCCTCTGAGTCGACGATCGCTGCTAGTGAGGTAGACTTCTGGCGATGACTCGGGCGGAACGCAAGCTGGTCCGCCGGCTCAAGGAGCGAGACGAGAGGGCTTTCTTCGAAGTCATCGAGAGCAATGGCGATCGGGTCTTCAACCTGTGCTTCCGCTTACTGGGAAATAGGGAAGAGGCGGAAGATCTCGCACAGGAGGTCTTCATCAAGGTCTTCAAGAAGATCGATACGTTTGAAGGTGACTGCAAGCTTTCGACATGGATCTATAGAATTGCGTCCAACGAGAGCAAGAACCGGATTCGCCATCTCGCGGTTCGCCACGATAAGTCCAAGGACGAATTCGACGAGGGTGTTGGCGGGTGCGCGGCCGCGGGTGCGTATACCGCCCCCGCTCAGATGAAGAGTCCAGATGTGCACGTCGAGGTCCAACAGCTTGAGAGCATCATGCAGGGGGCAATAGCGGAGCTCGAAGAGGATCATCGGGTTCTTATTGTGCTTCGCGATATCGAGGAGCTTAGCTACGAGGAGATTTGCTCGATCACTGAGCTGGCTGAGGGCACGGTCAAATCTCGTCTACACAGAGCGCGTCTGGCGCTGCGCAAAAAGATGATGACACGAATGTAGGAGCACTCATGGGCGACGAAGACAATCAAGGGAAGCACGAGCAAGCAGAAACTGGGGACGAGAGTCTTGATGCCAACGTAGAACTTTTCTCAGAGTACTACGAAGGCAATCTCGCGCCCAAGGAGGCGGCCGAACTCGAGGCACTCTTGGCCAGCGATGAGAAGGCCAGGCAAGACTTCGCTGATTTCGAGAAGACCATGGAGATGCTCTCGGGCATGCACAAGATGAGTGCCCCGATGGACTTTGACAAGAGGGTCGAGGACACCATTCGCAGGCGCTCAGGGGGGCGCTTCTTCGGCAAGCGGGCATTCGGCGAGCGCATTCCCTATGAAGCTCTGGCGATCTTGGTCATGATCATTGCGGGTATTGTCTACTGGATGGGCCGCAGTAGTGCCACGGGTAGCCATAAGCTCGACAATGACTCGAAACCCGAGATCCACGATGGAGCGAGGGATGTGGTCCCGAGGCTGAAGTGACTATGGCGGAGACCTGCCCGGGCATGCTAGATCGTGCCCGAACATGAGCACCTCCATCTTGATTCTTAGCCCCCTCGCCGAAGAGCGCACCAAGAAGGCCGCGGCCGCCTGTGAGGCCAGAGCGCAAGGGATCGGCTTGGCCGTGCCACAGATCGATGTCCTAGCGGAGCACCCGAGCCCCGAGGACTTGGAAGGCCTATTCGATGAAGGGGAGGAGCCCGAGGAAGATCCCGATGAAGAAGGGGATGCGATCCTCCAAGAACGTCTTGCGGCCGTCGAATCGGTGATTCGACTTGAGAGCGAGAACGCTCTGGCCAGCGATCCGGTCTTTGTTGAGTGCGTTCGCTTCTTGCTTCGGCGCGTCGGCGACGCAGTGGTGCAATTCCCCGAGGGCATCGCGGAAGTCGATATTGCCCAGGCCATGATATCGAGCCTCGATGGCATCGAAGACTTCGACGAGCGCGAAGAAGCTCGGCGCATGCACGCGCGCCTCCTCCAGATAAAGTACCGAATGCTGGCCAAGCGCTGGAACACGGGCGACGAGCAGTGGGCACCTCGCGCGCTTGCAAATCTGGACGTCGAACAGCACGAGAAAAGCAATCGCCTCAAATTCCCAGCGGGCTTTCGCGCCTATCTGGCTATCGTCGGCGTTGGTCCCGGGCCAACCCAGCTAGGCATCGTCGCCCTCGACGAGATGGACAAGCCCAAGACCTACGCCAAGACAGCCGGACGCGCCAAGCTTGGCAAGACTGTGGTCGTGGGGCGAGTTGAGGCAGAGCACGAGCACATCTTGGCGTGTGATGGTGATTTTGCGGGAACCATCTGGGCGGTTGTCGAGGGCACGCTTTCTCCGGGGCCAATATCTCCCGGTTTCTTGGAGTATATCGAAACCTGGATAGGGGCCGGAGAGCCCGACGCCGTTCTCTGCGCCAACTGCGAACAACCCCTAGAGATCAAGGATCTCGAGCGCGAGTTCTGCCAGGGCTGCGGCACGCGCCGCATCGCTGCGACGGAGTTGTCGGAGGCGAATCAGGCATTTCAGGCTCTCGCACAGGGCTTGCTCGGAAAACTCCTGGAGACCGAGCTTCTCGAGCTCGAAGATCCCCTACTGCTAGCTCCTCTCATCGTCGCACTCACTGAGTACATGGCGGAGAAGGGGCACAAGTGGAAGTCACCGGATAGGGCTGCGGCATCCATCGCGGGCTGGCTATTACACCGCGACGAAGTGGCCGAGCTGCATGGGTCAAACTCCGATGTGGCCCGGGCCTTCGCCACTGTTGCTGGCGGCTAGTCTCTTCCGCCCAAGCCGTCCTTCGCCACCGAGAGTGAAGTTCGACGGCTTGGCTTCGCTGCCTTGAAACACAGGCGGGACAGTCTCCTCTGCGTCTAGAGCGGACGTTGCAAGTGTTTCTGTGCGTCCCCTCTCTTCGTCCCCAACTAGCGCCAGACCGTCGAATTCTCCTGTGCGTTGCGACTGCGGGATGTGCGTCTAAGAATAATTATGCTCTGCTACGGTACGGTGGCCGGGTCAGCAGGGACTTGTCGAGTCCCTCGTGACTCAGGGTAGTTCATTGCCATACATGCGATGAACGATGGCATCGTGGCTCCCTTTCACGACAAATCCTACGCAATTCACTTGGTTGCGTGAATTGCTCTGTCTATCAGCCAATTGGAACGATTTTCGCTTATCGAAATTCCTGAGGGCGGATGAGGTTGGAACAAATACACCTGCACACACAAGTTAGGGACGTCATGAAAGCCAATACCGCATCACACGAATTCAACCCACCGCGAGAGCCAGCCATGTTGGTCTGCGATCCGCGGGATCGGCGAATGTCCATCCGATGGCGACCCCTCGCTACCACCAAGGCGGAGGTGACATCACCAAGGTGTTCGTGGTCCGGAAGAGTTCTCAACCTCAGTCAAGACGGGGCTGAGATCGAAGGCTTGCCACCTGCAATCTGGACATCTCTTTCCGAGGTCAAGATCGCAATCGAGTTTCGCGAGTACGCAGTAGAGTGGTATGGAACCCTGCAGCGCATCAAGCCTCACTCCCATGTTGTGGTCTTTGGTAATGCGCCGCTGCTTCGTGAGGAGCAATATGTTTGCGATCTTTGTGGAGACAAGGTGCTGACCTATCGCCATCGCTCCCGGGCGACTGGTGGGGCTCTGATCTGCACAATTTGCGAATTGCAGGAAGAGGAAGACCTCCAACTCGACAGTCAACATCTGGGAGTTGCCTAGATGATTGCGAAGGACCTATTGGAAGGTGCGTTGGATTCTCGACAAAGCAAGAGGGTCCTATATGAGACGAGGGCGGTTGTAACGACTATCCCAAGTGCTCCTGATGATCGCTACCAGAGCAGTCTCCCGCAGGAGGTCGCAACACTAGATATCTCCGTTTCGGGTGCCCGTATCGCTGGTTCGACGCTTCTGCAGGTGGGACAGGACGCTCTTCTTCGGACGGGCAGAGACTCGGGTTTGGTGATGAGTAGCTACGGCTCTGTCGTTCACAAGGCGCGGGGGACCGCAGCTCCATCCGGTTGTGAATGGGGCATTCAGTTCAACGATGCAGACACATCCACGCTAGATCAGCACAAGATCTTCGAGCCGTTCCTACGGGAGACACTCCACGAGAATCCGCAGTTGGCTGTCATCATAAGTAGCAACTACCTTGAACTTGTGTGGTGGCTTGGGCAGCTATCGGAGCGGGTAACCCAGGTTCTCGTATCCACACGATGTGCCAGCCTCTTGGAGCGATTGAAGAAGGCTACGCCGGCACGAGACGTACGCTCGTTAGACGGTTGTCGTGCCCTTGAAGGGGTGCTGAAGGTTCGTACGAAAAGCAAAGGAGCCTCATTCTAATGATTGACAATGCGCAAGGATCAAAGAGGGAAGAGATGAATAAACTGAATCGACGTGCAAGTGAACGAATCCGTGAGCCTCACGGAATAGCAGTGTGTAGGACGCTAGAGGGCGCCACAAACTATCAGATTCAAGACACCTCGCTGCACGGAGTTTCACTGTACCGTGGTCCGAAGCTCGACTTGGGGATCGAGATATTCTTGGATATCTCGTGGCCCATGATCGGAAGAGCTAGGGGGCGCGGCACGATCAGTCGACACTTCGGCAGCACGGACTCCGCACCGAACATGCGACTGGGTGTTAGATTCACGGAGGCACCTGAGATTGGAGAGCTTTGGAGAGAACTACAAACGCTCAAGGAGCTTCGAAGCATCGAAGCCATGCCATTGGTCTGCGGAACAAGCTCTCACGCTGAGCGTCTGATCCACGAGTTGAAGGAGGCGGGGTTCCCCTACTCTCGTGCCCTTTGTCCTCTTGATGCAATTAGCGAGCTACAAAATCCATGTCGACCGATATCTTCGGTGGTCTTCATGTCGACACTTCCTTGGACCGAATTCGCCTTCTTTCTTCGTGACGAATTTCCCGACCAAAAGCGAGTGCTTCTTGCGAATCCGAAGTCCGAAGATACAGATAGAAGTGCCATCCGCGCTGGCATTGCCGATAGTGCTCTTCGAAGCCCTTGGCTTGCCGAAGATGCGTATACGACGCTCGGCCTAAAGCTGTCGCGGCATACATGCTTCAGCTGTGACAGCCGTCTCGCAAACCTTGAAACACCATTCTGCCTAAACTGCCTGGACCGATCCACAGATCTGTGTGAGACAGACGACCTTGGCCGCTGTGGCTGAGAGCCTTGGCCCGCCTAGGCGGGCCTACGAGCGCTTCGAATTGGCCCAGTCGGTATGTACCGATATGCCCGGCTCATCCAGGCGTTCGTAGGTGTGGCTTCCGAAATAGTCTCGCTGTGCTTGGATGAGGTTCGCACTGCCTCGGCCGCATGCGAGAGTGTCGAAATACGATAGCGAAGCCGCAAGACCTGGCACCGGCAGGCCTGCGGCTATTGCCGCAGTAGTCACTCGTCGCAAGCAAGGGATCTTTTCTGCCAACTCCTTTTGAAAACTGGGAGCTAGCGCAAGCAGAGAGAGTTCCGGGTCTTCCACAAAGGCTTCGCGAACGCGGTCGAGGAAGCCCGCTCGGATGATGCAGCCTTCCTTCCAGATTCGAGAGACTTCGCCGAAGCTGGAGCCGTAGCCCTTTTCATCGCTGGCGGTGCGCAGCATGGCGAAGCCCTGTGTGTAGGTGGCGATCTTTGCTGCGTAGAGTGCGTCGCGAACGTCGTCTGTGGATACCCCTGAGAGCGTGCTTGGCTTCGGTGCGAACGCTGCTTCTGCTGTGATTCGCAGTGCCTTCTGCGCGCTGAGGGCGCGTGCATCGACGGCGGCAGTGATGGTGGGAATTGCCACTCCGAGTTCAACCGCTGCAAGTACCGTCCAGCAGCCTGTGCCCTTCTGGCCTGCCTTGTCCAAGATTGCATCGACCAGCAGTGCTGTCTCGTCCTTGGGATCGGGGGTTCGAAATATGTCCGCGGTAATTTCGATAAGGAAGCTATCGAGGTCCCCTTTGTTCCACGCGCTGAATGTGTCGGCAACGGCACGGGATGGCATGCCCAAGCCCTGGCGCATGAGCACTGCGGATTCCGCAATGAGCTGCATGTCTCCGTACTCGATACCGTTGTGCACCATCTTTACGAAGTGACCCGCAGAGCCGGTTCCGCAGTAGGCGACACACGAACCTGAGTCGGATTGCGCTGCTGCAGACTCCAGTATTGGGCGAAGTGCGTTCCATGCCTCTTCATCCCCGCCTGGCATGATGGACGGGCCGAGAAGCGCGCCTTCTGCCCCGCCGGATACGCCCATGCCCATGAAGCGCCACGTCCTCTTATTGGCGCGCTCACAACGTCGCTCCGTGTCAGCGAAGTGGCTATTGCCAGCATCGACGACGATATCGCCTTCTTCGAGTAGCGGGTCCAGGCTATCGAGTACCGCGTCGACCGCACTGCCTGCAGAGATCATGGCGATGATGCGGCGAGGCTTCTTGAGCCCCGCTACGAGTGCATCGAGAGTCTCAGCTCTGTCGAATTTGGCCTCGGGGTGCTTCGCCACAACTCGGTCCGCAACAGAGAGTGTTCGATTGTAGATGCCAACAGAGAGACCTCGACTCGCGAAGTTACGGGCCAGATTGGCGCCCATGACGCCCATGCCGATTATCGCGATGTCATTTGTTGCGTTGCTCATTTTGCTGCCTCGTGTTGGCTAAGATTGATATTGGTTAGAACGACTAGGTTGGAAAGTGTAGTTGCGGGGAGAGCGGTGTCGCCGGAGACAATGCGCTCAAGTGCGTCCCTCTTTGACTCCCCCATCGCGATAAGAATGTTCTGCCCGGTTTTCTTAAGGAAGGGAAGGGTGAGGGTCATGCGCTGGGCTGGCGGCTTTGGGCTGTCCTTGATCTGCGCGACAGCGGATGTCCCGGGGAAGAGCAAGACCGGATGTTCGGGGAAGAGCGAGGCTATGTGCCCGTCTGCTCCCATGCCGAGCAGCGCGACATCCAGCGCCCCGCCAAAGTCGTCTTCCAGACTGCTTTCCACGCGTGCGATGCACTCTTCGGGAGTCTCTCCTCCCGGCCAAAGCGGGAGCTCAAGGCCGGGCGGATCGCTATCCAGCAAACCTTCCTCCCGGTACGCGGCACCTCGGTTGCTGTCTTTGTCGGCTCTGTCCACACAGCGCTCGTCGACCCAGGTGAGCCAGGTGAGCTCCCAATCGGAACCGAGAGCCTCGCGAATGCTTCGAAGGGGTTCCGAGGCCGAGCCTCCTGCGATAGCGAGCCGTGCATGGCCTTTCGCTCGCACAGCATCGCGCAGTGCTGCCACAACGAGTTCACACGCACGGCCGAGAATCTCTTCGTCGCCAACGTAGACGACCCTAGCCACGAGACCAGCCTCCCTCGCACCCTTCGAAGAGTGCGTCGGCCTCCTTGGGCCCCCAGCTGCCGGCGGCGTACTCGCAAATTGGGGGTGCGTCGTCCGCCGCCCAAACCTTGATGAACTCATCGCTGAAGCACCAGCTGGCGTCGATTTCATCTGAGCGCAAGAAGAGGGTTGGATCTCCGTTGAGGGCATCTAGGAGCAGTCGCTGGTACGCCGGAGCCGAACCGCACTTGAATACATCTTCGTAGTTAAATGAGAGTTTTGCTGGCGTCATATCCATGCTCGCTCCGGGACGCTTGACGCCAAAGGAGAGCGAGAGGGCTTCGCTTGGTTGGATGCTGATCGTTAGGACGTTCGGGCGAAGCTGACAGAGATTGCCATCGCGAAGCTGCTTGCGAAACTCGCTGGCACTCAGGCCATCGGGGCGGTTGAAGAGCTGCACCGGAGGCATACGAAATTGCACCTTTATCTCGGTGAATTTGGAGCCCAGACGCTTGCCGTGGCGCAACAGGAAGGGCACGCTGTTCCAGCGCCAATTGTTGATTTCGGCGCGTAGGGCCACGTAGGTCTCTGTCTGTGAGTTTTCTGGAACGCCCTCTTCCTCTAGATAGCCAATGACGTTGGAGTCACCGATCTTGCCAGTGGTGTAGCGAGCTCGTACCGATTGCTCCGCGATGTCGGCCCTATCGGGAATGTGCAGTGCGCGAAGCACCTCGACCTTCTGATTGCGTATGTCATCACCGTCTAAGGTCGCGGGTGCTTCCATGGCGACGAGGGCGAGAAGCTGCAACATGTGGTTCTGCACGACGTCCCGCATGGCTCCGCTCTCGTCGTAGAAGCCAGCGCGCCCTTTCTCTACACCCAAATCTTCGGCAACCGTGATCTGCACGAGTTCGATGTGGTGGCTATTCCACAGAGGTTCGAAGATCGTATTGTGAAAGCGAAAGCCCAGGATGTTCTGAACCGTCTCTTTGCCGAGGTAGTGGTCGATACGGTAGATCTGCTGCTCTCTGAGATACCTGTGCATGCAGGTATTGAGGGCTCGGGCGCTCTCTTGATCGTGCCCAAAGGGCTTTTCTACGACGACCCGACGCCAAACATCGCTGTGTTGATCCGCCATTCGCAGCATGCCGGCCTCACCGAGGATTGTGAGTGTGCTGCCAAAAAGCTCTGGCTTTAGCGATAGGTAGTAGAGTCGACCAGCGCTCTCGCCTCCAGGCATGGCATCGAGCGCTGCTCCGAGCTTCTCCACATCACTCGGGATCTTCACATCGGCACTCAAGTAGTGAATGCGTTTTGAGAGACTCTCAAATGCTCCTCGAAATTCCTCGGGGATAGCTCCTGCGAGATGCTCACAGAATTCTTGGTCCGATTTCACACTCCTCGAGACGCCGATGACCACGACTTGGTCATGGAGCTGGCCCTCGGCTTCTAGCCGAACGAGGGCGGGAATGAGTTTGCGCTTGGTAAGATCTCCACTAGCCCCAAAGATGACGAGTTGTGTTGTCCCTACCTTCTCCCCCATGCGGCGAATCATCACCCCGATATGGCCTCCTTCACAAGCGTGAGGGAGACACGAGTCCCCAGCCTCCCTTCGCTAAGCCTACGAATTTCCGCAGGCAAGGGGTGTCTCATGAGTGTGGCCCCTTGCTTGCAGAAACGATGCTGCGGGCCCAGGACGAATGGGCCGATTGACAATGGAGCAAATGGACAACGCCACAAAACGAATCTCGAACTTTCACCTAGGTCGCAAGGTGTACGGAGGCAAAAAGTGCGACATCTACGAGGCGAGATACGCCCAGGCTGGTGGCGTCGTGCAATCAGCGGTTGTGAAGGTTCTCAAGTCGGAATTCGCTTGCATTGGTGAAGAAGTTCGCAATTTCTTGCGGGAAATCGATTGGGCTCGAACTCTTTGCCACAGCATATTCCCGCGCATCATGGAAGCGGGCGAGCACGAGGGAAACTACTTCCTAGCCATGGAGCGCATTGATGGCTGGACTCTCGAGACATTCCTACGTGATTTGTCCCTTCTACAAGTGCGGATACCCCCTCAAGTCGCACTCACGCTTATCCACCAAATCGCTGATGGCATGCAGAGCATGCACGAGTACTGCGAGGATAGTACCCGCCTGGGAGTCGTTCACCTCGGGCTTGAACCAAGCAACATAATGTTGCGGAGGACTGGAGTCGCGCTGGTCGTTGACTTCGGAGAGACCATGGCAGCTGGCGTTGGCGACGTTGCCATGCTGGGAGATAGCGCTGCGAGTTACCAGGCTCCTGAACGCCTACGCATGTTGCCAGTAGACTGCCGAGCAGACATCTACTCGCTTGGACGCATTCTCGAGAGCATGAGCGAGTGCATCCCCAGTAGCGAAATTGGAACCGACTTGCGTGCTCTGATAGCCAGGGCGTGCAGTGTGCATACCGAGGAGAGATTCTCTTCGATGCGAGAGTTCATGACGGCCATAGAAGGTGTTGCGAGTGATAGCAAGATCGATTTCAGTTGCCATGCTTGCAGTTTGTCCTTCTCTGAGATATTCGGAACCTCCGAGTCGCGCACTGATCCTCGCGCTAACCGGCCCAGAGCGGCGGCTCCACCTCTTCACATGGCGTCGGAAGGCATGCTAACTGCTCACGGGCTTCTTCCCGAGGAAGAGCCAGAGCTCGAGACGGAAATCAGCCCCTCAGAGGTACCTCGCTTTGTTGACCGGCATGTCGCGATCACGACAATAGGAGTGGAGCAGAGCATGTCGGAGCCGACTTCCTCCGAGAGGCGCACCACTGTGGTGAGCTCTGCCGAAGGCGAAGCGACGGTATGCGCCGCCGAAAGGTTAAACCTCTCCCGCCCTCGTCGCGAACGAAAACCATGGCCAGAAGAACTCGTAGCCACGAAGGCGTACAACCTGAAGCCTGATACAGATGACGAATTGGCCGTGGCCATCGAAAGGCTTCGCCGCTAGTACCCGGAGCGAACTTCGGATACGGGGTGCTAACTACTTTAGTGTTTCGCTGAGCTCGATGGCTTCGGCATTCTCTGGTTCCAAGTCGAGGGCATCCCGCGCCGAACTCTTGGCGCGGCGCGTATCTCCCTTGCCTAAGAGCGCCTTGGCGAGGCCGAGGTGCGCCAGGGCAGGGCGCCTGAGCCTGGGACGGATGAGGAGAGCGGTCTCGTAGGCGTAGAGCGCATCATCGTAGGCCTTGGTCTCTTGGTACGCCTGGCCAAGCCAGAGCTGCACCTTTCCCTGTGCCGGATCAAGGTTTAGCGCGAGTTCTCCGAAGTGGATCACTCGATTCCACTGCTGAGCTTTCGCATAGTGCCCCATTAGCTCGAGAAGCGGCCCGACAGACATCTGCTCGATCATTGCGTAGTTCTCAAGCTCCCGCATTGCCTCATCGGTCTTGCCCTCTTGCTTGTAGAACTCTGCCAATGCTTCGTACGGGTGAGAACGTTCCGGGTCGAGAGTCTTGGCGGTTTGCAAATGCCCAACAAAGGCCTCCTTGTCCTTGGCCTGCATCGCCAGCATGGACAGCCTTAGGCGCACGTCGTAGCTATCTCCGCCGCTTTGCACCAGCTTAGTAAAGAGGCCCTTTGCCTTTTCGACGTCCTTGGCAACGATGGCGAGCTCAGCGCGAATGTAGATGGCGATGTGGTGGTTGGCATCGAGGGCGAGGGCTGCCGCGCTCGCCGTGGCAGCCTCTTTGGCCTTGCCGGCGTAGA
The DNA here is from genome assembly GCA_024222395.1 of Myxococcales bacterium. Lineage (GTDB taxonomy): Bacteria > Myxococcota_A > Polyangia > Haliangiales > Haliangiaceae > NORP324. Next base: position 6,299 of record JAAEPE010000849.1, on the reverse strand, counting down.
AGAATCCAAGTGCAAGTCGCGCCTGGGCATCGGCACTCTTTGGGCTCTTCTTTGCGGCTTCTTGCAAGGCCTTCACATCGTCCATGCCCTCAGAGGGCAAGAAGAGACTGCCTTTGTAGGGGGCAAGTCGACGTCGCAGGTGAGCACGAAACTCTTTGTCAAATTGGGCAACGCTTCGCCCGGTGATTTTCTCAATTACCTCGGGCGTCTCCTTGCCCTTGGCAAAGAGCTTGAGGGCTGTAACGACGACGGGGAAGCCGTACTCCGCGACGATGTACTCGATGGTGACGGAGCTTAGGTGATACGCCACTACGACGGCCTGCATGCTCGGTTTCATGAAGGCGAGGTTGAGCTCGGCCACCGACGGAAGCGTTCCGTCTTGGAGGGCAGCCCATAGGTCTGAGTCGTTTTCGCGACGCCATTCAGGACGCGCTCGGATCGTCTCGTACTCGCTCAATCCCTCGGTGAACCAGCGAGGAACGCGATAATCGCTGAGCTGGATGGCGAAGACGTGGCTAAGCTCGTGCCACATCACCATGCCCCAGTTTACGTTGCCGACGCTTGGTGACATGGCGGTGACGACGTGGCCGAAGCAGACGCCCAGAGCTCCGAGGCCGGGTAGGCCAATCGTGCGTACCGCATAGTGCTCGGACTCTTTGTAGATCTCTAGGGTGAGAGGTTGCTTGGGCGTGAATCCGTAGCGCTTCACCATGTCGGCGTAGGCCGCTTCCATCGTTGGGGTGATGTAGCGCTCTAATACTCGGCGCTCATCCTTGTGGTAGCGGAAGCCAAAGGTCTTGCTCTTGGTCATCACGTAGTCCCGGGGAACGACGGTTTCGAAAAGGTCGAGTACGTTGAGTGTGCGGTGGTTGTACTGATCTCCTTTGTATGCCTTGCGCAGCCACGCGAGCCCCTCCTTCTCGCGGCTCAGGCGTAGGTAGCCACTGCCTACGAGTTGCATGGCTTCGTAGTCCTTAGGGTTGATACGAATCGCTTCTTCACCAAGCTTGATCCCACCTTCGTACCGGTGCTCTCGATCTGCTGTGCGCATCATGATGTGGAAGAACTGCGAGTACTTGGGGTTTATGGCGAGTACGCGCTTCTTCTGAGCCTCGTATGCTTTGAAGTCATCGTGCAACCAACTAATGGTGGCGAGGATTGCTCTGGCGCCAAAACTCTCAGGGTTGACCTTTAGCGCGGCGTTGGCGGTTGCCTTTGCCTTTGCCCATTCACCGCGATCGATTTCGAGACCGGCCCGCACCAACAATGCGTCAACACGATTTGGGTTTGCTGCGAGTGCTTGCTCGAGGAGTTCCTGTGACGCCGCCGCATCGTAGCCGTGCTTGACCTTCAGCGCCGCCATGCCCGCGAGTGCCCCAGGATGTTTGGCGTTCACTTTGAGAATGTCGGAAAAACTCTGTTCGGCTTCTGAAGGGGTGTACTTGCCCAGAAAGAGATGTCCCCAATCGAGGTTTGCTCTGTGAAAGTCGCTCTTGATGGCAATCGCCTCTTGGTAGTTGTTGCTGGCGTTCTCGACGCTGCCGAGGTGCTTCGCTGCCTCAGCGACGAAGTACAGGACCTCGGCGTTGTTCAAATCGAGCTTGCTCTCCGCATACTCATCAAAGAAGATATTCCAGAGAGCGTCGGCCTCACTCATCATGCCCAAGTCGACATAGGCGAGCCCAAGCGCGTGGCGAGTGAGCAAGTGTGTTGGGTTGGCTTTGTAGATAGGTTCGAGCAGAGCCTTGGCCTTAGTGTAGCGGCCCGTCGTCCGAAGAATCTGCGCGAGCTCGGCGTGGGCCCGAAGCGAAATCTCCAAATCTCGAGATCCCAGAAGTGCTCTCGCGTGCTTCTCGGCAATCTTGTAATTGCCGACCTGCTGTTCCAATTTGGCAAGTGCGAGCTTGGCCTTCAGAGAGTCGGCACCCTTGGTCTCTGTAAGCGCCCGTTTCGCGAGTTTGTAGTCCCCGTGGGCAAGCCCATCGAGGCCTTTGGCCAGATCTGCCGATGCGTCCCCCGCCCCAATTGTGAGGGCGACTACTGCGAGTACAGGGCTCATCCATCGCTGGAAGCTAACGTTCGTCCTAGTGCGCCTCATCTTTGCCTAAATGTGGCCTCACCCACAGGGACTGTCAACGTGCCTTTCCGAAACCGGTGCTACACTTGAGTTTATGAGCGCTGACGGTGCCCAAGACTCCGCTGCTGACGGCAGCAGCATCTACGACGACTTCGATAGCTTCCTTAAGGTTGCCATCAAGGAATACTACGATCGGGGCTGGAAACAGCGACGTGGCAACTTCATCGCGCTCCTCATCGCCAGTGGGCAAACCTCCTTCGCCCTCGCCAAAGACTCGGTCATTGACGGCACTGGCACCAAGAAGGTCGCCATCGGGGCGGCCGCTGTCTTGGCACTTCGAATCGGGCTTCGATATGCGCTGGGCGGGCCGCTAGGCCTCGTGCTCACTGTCGCTGCCAGCGCTTCCATGGTCTCGTATTTCTTCCGCAATCAGAAAGACATCATCAAACGGGTTGGTGTCTACAAAGGCGTCATCAAGGAGAGCCAGGACCGTCACGTCGAGATCGTTGCTGGCTGGCGCGACTCTCGCTACGAAGAGACAGAGCGCAACCTCATGGTGGACGGCCTTATGAAGCGCTTCCTTCAGCAAATCGACGAGGACTAGGTCCGTCGTGCCGCAAGAGCCGTATAGGCATGCCCCTGGCGGGCGAGCCCTATTGGTTACGCTGGCCTGCGCAGTGCTCTGTGCGCTGCCAGGTTTCGCCAGAGCAGAAGAAGGCCTAGTCGGAATTCTGAGCATCGACACCTCTGGGGTCTCTGATGCAACGGCGGAGCAGTTCGAAGCACAAGTCGAGCAAGCTCTCGAAGGAGTGGGCCGCCATTCTGTAGACCGCAAGGCTCTGCGCGAGCGCCTTCAGGGCAGCGAGTTCATGGAAGGCTGCTACTTCGGCCCCTGCTTGACGGCGCTGCGAGTGGCGAGCGGCGTGCCTCTCGTATTGGTCGCGCGCATTCAGGGCGAGGGCTCAAGTTACAGCTTCGTTATTACCTTGGTCGATACAAATACTGGCATGTTCACAGCGCAAGTTGCGCAGAGTTGCGCGGTTTGCACGGTTGATGAGGCTATCATGACGGCAACGTTGGCCACCATTGCCCTTCTGAGCTCCGACGACCCGAGCGGGGAGATGGGAAATGCCATGGTTGCAGGTACATCAAAGGCCGGCGCCAAGACGCCGGGCAAGGACAATGCAAAGAGCAGCTCCATTGGGCCCGTGCGCACTGCAGGGTGGCTATTCTTGGGGATTGGAATAGCCGCAGCCGCGGCTGGCGGCTACTTGTTACTAGACGACGAGAGGCGAGACCTTGCCATCGCTGGGGTCGCATCAGGATCAGCGCTGTTCGCGAGTGGGGCGACCGTGCTTCTCTTCTCCCGGCAGTATTAGGCCACGTCCTCGCCCCCAGTGGAACGACCGTTTGGACCATCGTCCCGAGTATCAAGGTCGTCGAATTGCCAGCAACGAGAGAACAATCCCTAAGAGTTGCAATGAGTCTCGGGGTTTGATTCTTGCCCAGAGTTTCCAGTTTTCGATAGGAGGAATGAATGAGCACACCCACGGACCTCCTCAACGTGAACCTCCGACACCGCAGACCGATACGAGTTCAAACTCGCGGTGCTTCGCGCCAAACAAAACGATGAAAGACGTGAGCTAGTTCGGCGACTCAACGGGGAGCCCGCCGACAAGCCACCTAAGACAAGATCTGGGAAAGTTCGAGGAACGGCTCCCAAAACCGCAGGCGCCATGCCGGTCGAGATTAGCGATATCGAGTGACCCACTGGACGCAGAGAGCCTCATGGTGAACGGGGCACGACTAGGCTACCGCATGAGCGACATCACGGGTTCTGCTGCCAAGCCACTGCACGCGCTGACTGAGAATGTGGCTGAATTGGACTGGGATCACGTGCGGGTCTTCCTCGTGACCATGCGATCGAGCAGCCTGCAACAGGCGGCCGAAGAGCTTGGACTCAGTCATCCAACCGCTCGTCGTCGACTGAATGCCCTCGAGGAGCAGCTTGGATTGCGCCTCTTCGATCGACGTTCGGATGAACTGCATGCCACCGAGCAGGCGGTCGAACTACAACACGCAGCCGAAGAAGTAGAGACTGCAATCCGATCCATTAGCCGAGTGGCGCACGCTTCAGATCCCGATCTGCGCGGCCCAGTCCGTGTAACCGCCCCCGATATCATCGCTACCTCTCTTTTGATGAGCGACTTCGCCGACTTCTGTGAGCGCTGGCCAGAGATCGACTTGCATGTATCGGCTGGTTATGAAATCGCCAGCCTGGAACGTCGCGAGGCCGATGTTGCTTTGCGAGCCACGCCGCACGGCAAGATGCCTGATGCAAACATCGCTGGGCGCCTAGCTGGCACTGCGTACAAGAGCGTCTATGGTCAGGGCAGTTGCTGGATCGGGTGGGAGGGCGCCAAGAAGGATGCCTCCTGGGTTCGCGAAAGCCCTATTCCCAAGCTCCCTATTTGCGGCGAGATGAATGACCCCATGCTGCAGCGAAACGCCTGCGCCGCTGGCATGGGCCTGACGATGTTGCCATTCTTCTTTGCAGAACCTCTACTGGAGCGTCGCAGTGCCCCCATCCCGGCATTCGACATTTGGGTGCTCGTTCATCCCGACTTGAAGCGAAATGCGCGGCTCCGAATCTCTCGGGATGCGATTGTCGAGGCGATAAAGAAGCACGGCCTAAGGCTGGCGGGCGAGTAGCGTTGTAGGAAGAGGGGCCCGGTTGCTACCGCCTAGTCCCTGCCATTCTCGTTTGTTGTGGCAGTAAATGGCAGCAGAACTCTCAGCCACCGAGCAATAGCGGATCGGAGACACTACTGCTGTCAAGTGCTACACGAGGACAATTCCCCTGCCATTCTCCGTTCTCCAACGATCTTTCTTGGGATTTCTGCTGCGACAAGTAAGAATCCGAGGGCTCTCATACGTGACTGTACACAGAACGCTGATAGGCTGTTCATTCAACTAGACCCTCATAAACGGGAGTACGACCAATGAAAAACTTCAAGACAATGACCCTCGCGCTCGGCCTCTCGAGCATGTTTGCCCTCGGAGCCTGCGGTGGCGGAGACCTCGACGAAGCGAAGAAGTTCGCCGATGAACTCTGTGCTTGCAAGGACGCAGCTTGCGTCGAAAAAGTGAACAAGAAGGCTGAGAAGAGCATGAGTGAAGAGAAGATGAAGAAGCTCACCAAAGAGAAGCCAGAGGAAATGGCCAAGCTCGGAGTTCGCATCGGTGAGTGCACCATGAAGCACCACAAGATGCCGCCTCCACCGGCTGAGTAGATCTGAATTCAATACCCACTCTGCCTCTGCGCCGAGTTGCAATGAAACATTGGGAGCACACTCAAACGAGTCGTGCTCCCATTCTTTTTGCTCGGCATCCCAGGACCCGGCTACTACCGCGCGAAGTGCGGTGCCCTAGACGCAGGCCGCCTAGCCAGCATACAGCACGCACCTGAAATCCAATACCGGGGTTTGATTGGCGCACCTTGGTTGGTGCTCAGACATGTGTCTTCTATCGTAGCCGCCACCCATCCCGTTCGAGATCAGCCTGGCAGCATGATCCCTACTCTTCTGGGGTAGCAGCTCGGAGTTCAAATGGGTATCTAACGACGACTCGACCGCCACCTTGCGGGGGCTCAAATTCCAGAGCGTACATCGTTTCCTGGATAGACTCAGAGAACGTCGCGTCCTCAATGGTACTCGCCTCCGCATCGAACACGCTCAGCTCCACGAGACCACCGACCTCCTCCTCTCCAATGATGGAGAACTACATGACGGCTTTGCCTTCCAAATCGGGTCGCCGCAACAGTGTCCGCTCATAGCATCCACGAACAAGTGGGAGGATTTCCTCCATCTGGTCACGAATATGGTCCTTGTCTAGCTCGCCTACGGGAAGTGCTGGTGCATCGGAGGGCTCTGGCTGTGTCGCCGGACTTGCTGGCGTCTTGGTAGCTTGCGCCAATCGCTTGTTTCGTGCGGCAGCCATCGCAGCCAGAAGTTTCTCTCTCTTCCGAAGAGGTCGAGGCTCTCTTCGACGAACTCTCAGCCCGCGCTGAGACTGAAGCTGCCCGCGCCGAGACCGAAGCGGCACGCGCGGGTGAGTTCGTGGAAGAGGCCGACCAGCTCGGCTAGCGGGTGCGCGACCTTGAGCTCCGCGTCAAACAGCTCACCCGGCTGCTCTATGGCCGCAAGAGCGAGAAGCTGAGCCG
>JAAEPE010000848.1 GCA_024222395.1 Myxococcales bacterium | reverse complement strand
TGGCCCGTGGTCGACGGCGTGGGACCTTTTCGACAAATGGGCCAAGGACGGGACGTTTGACGCGATGCTGTGCAGACTACGAACTCTTGCGTTTCGGCACGACGCGGACCCAGATGAACTTTGGTGCATCGATGGCACATCGATTCGAGTCGCACGTTGCAGTGCGGGTGGGGGGAAAAGGTGCAGACCCAGACGAAGCAGCGGATCACGCTCTGGGGCGCTCAAGAGGGGGATTTGGCACGAGAATCCATCTTCTGTGTGACGCCGACGGAAATCCGCTCCATTTCCATCTCAGTCCTGGCCAAGCGCACGACTCCACGATGCTCGACACCGTGTTGGAAGGTGCCGATGTCGAACTTCATGACGAAGACGGTGTCGCCCACGCGGGGCCACTGAAGCTCGCCGGTGATAAGGGATACCGCGCCTGCGAGCGACCAGCGGCTCAAGAGCCTCCCGCGCCATTCCGTGACATATGGACATACGAGTCGCTTGCTCGCTCACTTGAGGAGCAAACCGGGTACCGGCTGAGCGTGAGTGAAGTCGGTCGGATCTTGCGATTCGAAAAGATCCGACCACATCGCATTCGGCAATGGCTCAAGAGATCGGATCCAAATTTCCTGCCAAAGGCGAAACGGGTCTGCAACTTGTACATTCGCCCACCGAAGAATGCTGTCGTTGTGTGCGT
>JAAEPE010000847.1 GCA_024222395.1 Myxococcales bacterium | reverse complement strand
GCCAAGGGACTCGCGGAGGCGCCGATCATTCCAACCGCACCCGCCATCCGTAACGCCATATGTGATGCAATCGGCAAACCACTCTACCGGCTACCCATGACCCCGGAAAGGGTATTGCCGATTCCGGATTGCTAAGCTGGGCAATACCGACCCGCGCGTGCTCGAAAGATTCGCCGCGGCGGGCGTCGCAGACCATATGCAGGCCGACGTTGTACGCGGCATGAAAGAAGCCAAGTTCATGCTGCGCGAAGTCTTCGGAACCCGTAATGTCCACACCTTCGCGGTATGTGGCACCGGTTGGGATGGCCTGGATTGCGCCTTTTCACCTATCCTGCCCGGCGACAGCGTGGTCAGCTTTGTCAACGGCACATTCAGCGGCCTCGACGATTTCAACATTCGTCTGAAAGCCTCCAGCACGGAAGACCTGGCGAAAGATCCGATGAATCCTAAGCCAGCCAACGTCGTCACCGTCAATGTCGCGCACGGCGACTCGGTGACCGGTGACGTGGTCGAAGCCGCGCTCGCCGAGCACAAACCAATGTGGGCCTTCATGGCGCACTGGGAAACCGGCAGCGGCCGCATCAACGACATCCAGGGTTTCAACGATGCCTGCGCCAGGCATGGTGTCATGGGTATCGTCGACGCGGTTTCCAGTCTCGGTATCGAATACTTCAACATCGACGACTACCCGGCCGTCACCACCTGGGCCTCCTGCCCGCAGAAAGGGATCCTCGGCTTGCCGTTGACCTATGCGCCGGTCAGCTTCAACGACAGGGTCATCGACCTGCTCAGGCAGCGTGGTTGTCACACCTACGTCCATCACCCGATCCTGGAAGCACGCCACTGGTGTATCGCCGATGGCAGGGATGTCGAAACCGCGGCCTATCATCGCACCCACTCGGGCTACGCGGTCGCGTCTTTCCACGAAGCGCTGCGCCTGTTACTGGCGCACGGACGCAAGCAAAAGGCGGAAGATTACTCGTTTTACGAAGCCGGCCTGAGCAGCGCGATCAAGGCCATGGGTTGCACGGTGACGGTGACCTCGAACATGGCCAGCCTGGTGGTCTTCGACCTGCCGGCCGAGTTCGAGGGTAAGGAAAAGGAGTTGGTGAACGGTTGTCGCGCCGCCGGATTTGCGATCTGGAACACGCTATCCGAACCCGCGCAGATCCGCATCGGTATCCTCAACCAGCTGACCGTGCCGACCCTGAACGATATCGTTGGTCGATACGCTGACGCGATGATCGAGATGGGCGCAGCGGTCGACAAGTCCAAAGTACTGGGTGATCTCAACAGCTATCTGGCGTCGCGCCAGTAGACTGATCCAGCTAAAAGCTCTCCTCCAGTGTTAACGCCGGCCCCCGGGGCCGGCGTTTTTTTGCCTCCATCAGGTGGGTTTCCGGGGGAAGGTTCTCGCAGAGGCGCAGAGCTGCGGAGTACGCTGAGAAAATTATGTAGGGTGGTTCCATGCTTACTCTATATCAGGATTCGATAACCCAGATGTCCCTCTGCGCCCCCTGCGTCTCCGCGCCTCCGCGAGAACCCTTTCGAGAAGTCCTTCGACTTCCCGGGCTAGGTTGCGTCGAGTTGCGGGCAGCCGGGGCAGGCCTGCAGATCGACGTTGCCGCCGGTAACAATGACCCCGACGCGTTGACCCTGGAAGAGTTCGGAATGTTTGAGAATTGCGGCCAGCGGCACCGCTGAAGAGGGTTCGATAATGATCTTCATGCGCTGCCAGGTGAGGTACATCGCGTCGAGAATCTCCTTTTCACTGACCAGCAGAATGTCCTCGACAAAGTTGTGGACGAAATGCCAGGTGAGCGGTTTGAGGTTGGTGTTGAGCCCGTCAGCTATCGAATGCTGGCCGTCGCGCAGTACGATTTCACCTGCCCGTAGCGAGCGATGGGCGTCGTCTGCGCTAGCGGGCTCGGCGGCATAGATTCGGGTTTGCGGTGATTGTTGCGCCGTCGCCAGGCAGGTTCCGGACATCAGGCCGCCGCCACCGACCGGCGCCACGATCGCGTCGAGTCCATCGACTTCCTGTAGCAGTTCGAGCGCGCAGGTTGCCTGCCCTGCGATCACGCGCGCATCGTCATAAGGATGCACCAGGTCGGCGCCGGTCTCGGCGATGACTTCGTCGAGCATGGCTTCGCGCGCGGCCTGGGTTGGTTCGCATTCCAGAATCTTGCCACCGTAGCTGCGTACCGCGGCTTTCTTGGTTTCGGGTGCGGTGCGCGGCATCACCACGGTCGCTTCGATACCGCGTCGCGCCGCCGCATAGCTGAGCGCACCGGCGTGATTACCCGATGAATGTGTTGCGACGCCGCTGGCGGCGCTGGCATCGTCGAGACCGAAGACCGCGTTGCAGGCGCCGCGCGCCTTGAAGGCGCCGACCTTCTGCAGGTTTTCGCATTTGAAGAAAATCTCGGCGCCGCACAACCCGTTCAGGTAGCTCGAGGTCATCACCGGGGTTTTATGAATGTAGGGCGAGATGCGTTCGCGCGCGGCGAGTACGTCATCGAATGTTGGAATAAT
>JAAEPE010000846.1 GCA_024222395.1 Myxococcales bacterium | reverse complement strand
TTGCGGGTCTTGCTCAAGGTCGATCTCGAGTGCCAGAGGAATGGCATACTGGCGCCAGGCTTCTTGCGTTTCTTTTGTCACGTCTTGAAACGCGAAGGCCAAGATCGTTTTTCGGGGTGCGGCCGGCAGTGCTTTCATCTCAATCGCGGCGTCAGGGTGCGCTTCCTCGACTGAGATCGCTGCCGGCTGCACCATCGGAACAACGCTTGGGGTGGGCTCCAGTGGCACAGGACCAGTCTTAGGAATAAGATAAAGTAGCAGGACCGTGACAACCAGATTTGCCGGTATCGCCAGTTTCTCGATTGGACTCCAATGGTCTTTTCCGGGGGCGCCGTGTCCCCAGGCCAATATGATGACCGCGGGGAACAGCGAGAGCAGGGTGATTAGAGAAAAGTCCTCATAGTAGATCGGAAGTTGGTAGCGCTTGACCACCCACTGCGCCATTTCGAAGAATGTGTAGGCGGCGGCGAGATAGATGCCGGCGATGTGAGGAACACGCCGAGTCCAAAGGCTCATGCTTGGCGCGCTCGGCGTGCTTTCTGGAAAGTCAGACATAAGACTCGCTCCTGTCGCAGAGTAAGTGCTTCGGAGGCGGAGGACAATTTGTCTGAAACGATACTTCGAGCGCAGGGCGATTTAGGCCCCCAAGGGCCTTCGTCGCTCTACGCGATAGACTTTTTGTATGCTCCCCGCGACCCTTCATGGAGCGTGCCTCTGCGGCGCCTCACGTCTTCTGGACGAATCATGCCGCAATGTAGCGCTTGGTCGTCTCGACGAGGCGAAGCGGATTGAGTCGCGATTGCACCGATGCGTCGTTTCCCAACTAGAGGTGCGACTTCATGCCGGGTTTGCTCGATGCGGCTATGCCCGATCCGGAAGCCCGCAAGTATCATCGAAAAGCAAAGAACCCAGTAGTCGTCGCGAGCGCATACTCCGATATCGTCGCCAGCACGGTCTGTGTGGGCTGGGGCGGTGTAGGAGGCTCCTGTGCTTAGTACCGCTAGGCGTCCTTGCTACTGGGCCAATCTGTGTGCACAGCGACGCCCGGCTCGTCGAGTCGCTCGTAGGTGTGGCTGCCGAAGTAGTCGCGCTGCGCTTGGATAAGGTTGGCACTGCCGTGTCCGCACACCAGCGTGTCGAAGTAGGCAAGCGATGTCGAGAGGCCTGGAACTGCTAGTCCCGCAGTAGCCGCCGCTGATACGACACGGCGCAGCGCTGGAAGTCGCGTGACAAGCTCCGCTTGGAAGCTGGGAGCGAGTGCGAGGAGGGA
>JAAEPE010000845.1 GCA_024222395.1 Myxococcales bacterium | reverse complement strand
GGCAGGAGGAGATCCACTAGGAGGAGGACTCGACCTGGGAAGCCCGGCAGGAGGAGATCCACTAGGAGGAGGACTCGACCTGGGAAGCCCGGCAGGAGGAGATCCACTAGGAGGAGGACTCGACCTGGGAAGCCCGGCAGGAGGAGATCCACTAGGAGGAGGACTCGACCTGGGAGGGCAGGGAGCTGGCGATCCACTGGGAGGAGGACTCGACCTAGGAAGTTCGGGAGCTGACGATCCACTAGGAGGAGGACTCGACGCACTAGACCTGGAGAGCCCGAGCGCAGGAGGCGGCATGGGGCTCGATCTTCCAGAATCCCAATCCGTGGCTCAATCGGGCGACGTAGTTAGCTTCAGCAAGCCAAGTGGGAAGGCTCCACCTCCGAAGCAAACACGTCTATCTAAGAAAATTGCCAGCAACGATGACTCGCTCGACCTAGACGATGCTCCACTCGAGGGGCCGGCGATCAAAGCCAAGCCTGCGGTCGGCGGCGAAGCTACCGAGCAAGCCACTGGTGCAAAGCGCGCCAGCCGGTCTGCCAACAAGAAATCGGCGAAGTTCCAGAAGATTGGTGCTGCTGTCTTGGGTGTGGCGATCCTCGGCGTTGGCGGATACCTCGGCTCACAGCTTATCGCTGACGAAAAGCAAAAAGAGGAAGTCGTTGGCAAACAGGGAAGCAGTGCGCAAAAGCACCTCACTTCGGATGATCCGGGCCATTGGCAAGAAGCCATCGTAGCCGCCAAGCAAATGCAAGAAGCAGATGCCAAGAGCGTTGAGGCAGTGGCGATCCAAGCTGAAGCTCACTACGCCGCCGCGCTCGACAGAGGCACTGGTGTAGAAAACCACCAGAAGCAGGCTGTAACGGCGATTCGTAGTATGCGCAAGCTCAGTGGCAAGAGCTCTCACTCAGCTCTCGCGGAGGGCCTGCACGCACTCACAAACAGCCAGTACGACGAAGCCATCAAGACTCTCTCATCCGCAGCAAAGAAGAATAAGAAGAATCCCAATGCCCCGCTCTACCTAGGTTGGGCGCAAGCGCAAAAAGGCGATTACACCAAGGCAGTCATTGCGTTCGACGCTTGCCTAGCTCTGTCTCCCAAGCGTATCCCCGCACTCTACGCGAAGGCAGAGGCACTTCTGAACGCTGGCAAACACGACGAGGCCAAGGAGTCTTTTCTCGAAGTTACCGCCGTGGATAAAGACCACCTCGGAGCTCTTCTCGGCATAGCGCGACTCGCAACAGTTTCCGACTTTGGCGGTAGGGAGAACCGATATACCGAACTCCTAGGTAGACCAGACATCGCAAAACAAGATCCTCGGACCGTCTCCAAGGCGACGTCGCTGGCGGCTGACGAGGCGCGCAAGGCAGGACGCCTTGCGGTCGCTTCCGAGCGCTACACCGAGGCTCTAAAGGTCGATCCAGGCAACCTCGAAGCAGTTGTTGGTCAAGCAGCGATTTCTGTCGCCAAGGATAACATCGACGATGCAGCAGAGAGACTCGACCGAGTGCTTGCTCTCACACCGACGCACAGCGCAGCCACCATGCTGCTCATCGAAGTCTCAATGATGCAGGGCGATCACGAGAAGGCTGCCACGAGCCTGGCAAACCTTATCGGCCGCGAGCCACCGATTGAGCACGAACCAACCCTGGCAAGGATGGAACTACTCCGGGGTCGACTACTTGGCGCTGACTTGCAGCCAATGTTGGCGAAGCTCAAAGACCTTGAAGCGTCGATCACGCCGGCCAAAGGAGGTGAGAGCGACGCAGGCGCCTCACCAGAACTTCTAGCACTGCGTACCGAAGTCGAAAGTGCAATCAAATCGGTCGAGAAGGCCTTTCAAGAATCAATCAAGCTCGAAGGCGGTGGTGGCGTATCGGCGACGCTTCAGCTTGCATCGTTCTATGCACAAGTGGGACGAGCTGACGAAGGCGTGGCGGTACTCGTGCCTCTTCGCGAGCAATCCAAGAGCGATGCCAGCCTTGCGGTGAGTCTCGGCGTCGCCTACATGGCCGTCAAGAACCATACAGAGGCCATAGTGCTCTTCCGCGATGCGCTTCGCCAAAAGCCCACGGACACCGAAGCCCGATTCCAACTCGGGCGTGCGTTGGCCGAGGATAAGCAGCCAGACGAAGCCATCACCGAACTCAAGACAGCCTATGAGGGCAGTGAGAAGCGAGAGGATATTGGTCTCGAACTCGCCGAGATCTATCACAATCTCGGTCGCTCGAAAGACGCAGTAGAGCTCTACAAATCTGTTCTAGAAGGCCCAGCGCCAAGCCTAAATGCCAAAGCCAAGGCGGGTCGCTACTTCGTCCGAGTCGAGGAATACGACAAGGCCGCTGCAATTGGTGAAGCTCTCCTCAAAGAGAATCCAAGAGACCCGGCCGGGCTCTTCCTGACCGGTGAGAAGCTCTTCCAAGATGAGAAATACTCTAAGGCACGCGACAAGTTTGCAAAGGCGTCAAAGGCGGATCCGGTTGGCCAGTACTTTGACGCGTTGGGACGTGCAAATCAGGCGATGCAATCGCTATCCAAGGCGATGCGAGCTTTCGAGCGCGCTATCCAAGTCGAGCCCAGCTACCTCGATCCATACATCGGTCTTGCGTCGGTTCGCGTGGCACGCCGTGAGTACTTTGTCGCACTCGAGACGCTGGCCAAAGCGGTGAAGGTCGAACCAGAAAATGCTCTCATCCACTACCTAATCGGCCAATGCCACCTTGAGATGCGGGATATTGATACGGCGGTGAGCTCTTTTGAGCGAGCCGCCCAATACGATCCTCACCCGGGGATGGCGTACTTCGGGCTGGGCCAGGCCCACGACGCAAATGGCAAACCGAAGGACGCAGCGGCTGCGTTCGACAAGGCGACGAAACTCGAGATGGAAAGGGTTGCCGAGTCGCCCAGTGCCAAAGAAGGCCCCTGGGTCTCGGAGGCCTACAGGAAGCTTGGCTACGCCATCCGCGAGTCCAGTGGCAGTCGAAAGGCCCAATACGAGGCCTGGCTTAGCTACAGAGAGCGAGTCGAGATTGAATCTGATGCCTCGGAAGAAGTCGATAAGCTGCTCATCCCGCTCAGCAACAAATACAAGTAGGAGCGAGGCTTCACACTTTGTGAGTATCTGAGACAAAGCGCCATTGTGCAGGAGGGCAAGTTGGGGAATCCTTGCCAAATTCCCTCATGCTCGACCAACTTCGACTCCGCCTAAAGCGTGCTGAAGAGCTATCTCGAGATGTCCTCGTGGCTCTCGACTGTATGGCCAAGTCTCTGGTGCTTCGTGACATTAGCCTCTCGGGCATGGCGACATTTGCCAAGCACCTATCCCGGCTAAAAGTCGGCCCGCACGTCGCAATCCACTTTCACGCACAAGCACGTCCCGGTCGGGAAGCACTAGTCTGCGGCGAGACGCGGCTATCGTACAAAGAGTTCGATGGCGAGATTATTCGGCTCTGTCGTGCGCTGGCGGCCCTCGGCCTCTCCAGTGGCGAAGCGGTAGGACTCATGCTCCCCAACTGCGCCGAACACCTAGTTGCGCAGGAGACCATGCCTCGAATTGGCGCGTTGGCAGTACAGATCAGCTATCGCCTAAAGGGTGATGAAATCGCGCACATTCTCGACAATGCCGACCCGCAAATTCTCATCTATCACCACAGCTACGAGCGTGAGGTAAGCCTGGCTATTCAGAGCGGCGAGTACCTAGAAGAATCACAACTCCTGGTGGTAGGGGCTCCGGACGGACTTCCCGCATATGGCACGCGATACGAAGAACTCTTAGCCTTGCAATCTTCCGAACTTCCCAGGGCCAGGGGAGCGGGGGAAGGTGGCGTCATTATCTACACGTCGGGAACTACGGGGAAGCCGAAGGGCGCAACGCGGAACTGGAAAGATACGAGAATCACCTCGGTCGCCGACATGATGACGCAGACTGGCATGCGCAGCGACGACCGCCACCTGGTCGTCTGCCCCCTCTACCACAGCGGGGCGCAGGCCTTCACGAAGATGATGACAAGCGTGGGTGCGACTATCGTGCTCGCAGACCAATTCGATGCCGAGCAAGTGCTTCGCATGATCGAGCAAGAACGAATTACCTGTGCCTTCATGGTTCCCACCATGCTCGTTCGCATCAACGCTCTGAGCGACGATATTAAGAAACAGTACGATGCGTCTTCTCTGCGCTGGGTAATGAGCGGCGCTGCACCTCTTGCGACGGCTACCGCCTGCGCCTTCCAAGACTCCTTTGGCCTGATCCTGCATAACTTCTACGGTGCGACAGAAACCGGCACCGTTACTCATGCGACACCCGAGGACCATAGGGCACGGCCCGGTTCCGTGGGATTGCCTCTGCGCGGCAACGAGCTACGCATATTGGGAGAAGAGGGCGAAGAGATTCCTGTGGGAGAAGTGGGAGAACTTTACGTGCGCAACAGCATGCTAATAAGCGGCTACTATCGAAACCCAGAAGCTACCCAAGCATCTCTGCGCGCAGGCTTCTTCTCAGTGGGAGACTTGGCCCGTATCGACGAAGATGGCTACCTCTACCTCGCCTCCCGCAAGCATGACATGGTTATTTCTGGTGGTGTGAACATCTATCCAAGAGAAATCGAAGAGGTCTTGCATGGGCATGCCGACATCATGGAAGCCGCGGTCATTGGCATTCCCGACGAAGAATGGGGTGAGTCACTGCGAGCATTTGTGGTTGCAAGACCCAAGAGCGGGATTTTGGAATCCACGGTCGTCGAGCACTGCAAAGAGCGTCTCGCCAGCTACAAACAACCCCGCAGCGTGATTTTCCTTGACGAAATGCCGCGAAATGCAACCGGTAAAATTCTTAAGCGCCAATTGCGAAAGCTCTAAGTGAGAAAGGTACTTGCGGTAGCAATTCTCTGTTGCCTAGTTAGTTCCAACGCCATCGCGCAGCGCAAGACGGCAAATCCCGGAGCACGCGATGAGCAACTCGCTCTACTCGATTCCGAAGCGGGCTTGGTGATATCGCTGCAACTCTCGCAGCTCGCAGCAGCGCACAAGCTGGCTCTTGCCCTAGTGCCGAAAGAGCGCCAAGCCCTCAGTCTTGCCGGACTCGCCGCAGGAGCAATCCTCGGCTTCTATCCATTCGATCCAAAGGCCTGGACGACGAGTGGCTTTGACATAGAGTCCCCGATGGTTCTCCAGATCGCAGCAGCAGGCCCTCGTGACTCACTCCTCAAGACTCGAGTCGTACTCAAGGCCCGCAGGGGTGATAGGGCGCTGCGCACCATCGAGCGAATGCGGCTGCAAGACAAGGCTCGGCCCCACGCCAGCCGAGACGATCTCGCAGGTCTCTTCTCACAAATTCCTGGGACACCCGACGCTCGCACTCTTGGCAAAGAGCTTGGCGATGCGAGCGTCTTCCTAGTTGCCAGACCGCGGCCCCTTCAAGGCCTGCTCTTTGCCCAAAGGCGCGGTGACTTCATCATCCTCGACATATTCGACCCAAGCGGGAGCGACTACCCGACCATCATGGCCCTGCTCAGAAGGAAACCCGGTGCCCTTCGAGTCTCTATGGGCGGCGCCGAAGCCTTGCTCGATGGCCCAGTCGGTGTATGGCTCAGAACGGCCCCCATGGGAGCTAGTCTCGAGAGACTCGCAAAGGGCGATACAAAGCGAGAGCGAGCATGCGGCGCGGTCGCTACCCTCGGAAGAAAGGGCAGCATCGAGGCGGTCGGTATTCGCACAAGCCTCGCCCCAAAGCAGATTTCGCTAGACGCTACCTGGCATCTTCGCCCCGGAGAAGACCTACTCGCTCATCTTGAAACACGAGGCGATCCAGTGCTCGATGGCCACAAGGTTTTGGACGCCAAGCTGAATCTGACTAGCTGGGGGCGCCTGCGAGATCGCAAACGTCCCACAGAGGCCCAGTCGTGGGATCTGCTGTGGGCACAGAGCAAGGCGTGCGGGCCCGCTACCAGCATTTACGCCATGACAGCGTCTTGGCCTGAGATACTCGGTCTTTTTCTTAGCGAAGTGAGCGCACTACATCCCTATGCGAAGACCGCCATCGACTCAGCTGGCGGCATGAGCGCACAAATCGGTGTCGCTGGCGAGCAGCCTCCAGCCTTCTTCACCGAGATGTGGGTGCGAGGCAAGGGTGCCCCTATAGCCAAGGGTTGGCTTAAGACGCTCTTTGGCAGCGAAGAAATCCAGGGCCGACAATACCGTTGGGGCAATGGATCGATTCGCCCATACGCCCTCGACAAAGATGCAGGGAGCATCGTGGGAGCTGGCTACCGTAGAGGTTCGCGGACCACGGCTCTTGCGGCCACTAGGCCCAAGGCAGTGGCGGTCAATCCGGTGCTGGCGCAAGCCCGAGCCAATCCGACACAAATCGCCCGACTCGCTCCCACTCTGCCAGCGGCACTCCTATGGCGCCACTGGAGCACCGCTGTGGCCCGGCTGGTTGCTGGGCAAGGCAAGGTCGAACTCTCCCTTTCTCTTCAGCGATGACCGAACGCTAGCGCTCCCAATCCGCGCGCGCTAGCTTCTGGATCGTGCAGACCTACCCGATCATCCTCGGTACCGCGGGCCACATCGACCACGGCAAGACTTCACTCGTCAAAGCGCTCACGGGCATTGATACTGACAGGCTGAAGGTCGAGAAGGAGCGGGGCATCACCACCGAGCTTGGGTTTGCCCATCTGGATTTGCAGGGCAGGCGCTTTGGCCTCGTCGACGTTCCCGGTCACGAGCGTTTCATCAAAGCCATGGTGGCAGGCGCCGGTGGGCTGGATTTGGTGTGCCTCGTAATCGCGGCGGATGAGGGCATCATGCCGCAAACTCGCGAGCACCTCGATATCTGCGAACTTCTCGGAGTACGACTCGGCGTCATAGCTCTTAGTAAGCGCGATCTGGTAGACGAGGATTGGCTGGAGCTTGTAACCGAAGACGTTCGCGAAGAGCTAGAGGGCAGCTTTCTCGAAGAAGCGCCCATCGTGCCGATCTCAACGGTGACAGGGGCCGGTATGGAGGACCTCAAGGAAACTCTAGTCGAGTTGACCAAGGGCCTGGCAACCCGCTCGCCGGATGGGCGATTCCGCATGCCCGTTGATCGGATTTTCACTGTCAAGGGATTTGGAACCGTGGTGACAGGGACCGTGATTAGCGGCAACGCGGCGGTTGGTGACGAAGTTCTTATCGCGCCCTGGGAGACGCCCGCCAAGATTCGCGGTCTGCAAGTGCACGGCGGCGAGGCGAGCAAGACTCGCGCGGGCATGCGATGCGCAATGAACCTCGCAGGGGTAAGCGTAGATCAGATAGGCCGAGGCGATGTTGTGGTGCACCCCTCAAGCATCACACCGTCCCACATCATCGACGTGAAGTTCCGCTATCTCAAGAGCTCCAAGGCCAAACTCAAGACCCGATCCAGAGTGCTAATACACCACGGCACGACCCAGCGCATGGCGACGCTTGTCTTGGTCGACAAGACTGAGCTTGTACCCGGCGAAGAGGTGATTGCACAACTGCGCATGGATGCCAGTGAGCCCTTAGTGGCGTTGCCGGGAGATCGCTTCATCGCCCGGGGATTTGTCGTGCAACAGCACTACGGGACCACCATCGGTGGCGGAGAAATCGTCAGGGTGCAGGCGCCGAAGGCACGCAGATCTGCCGTAGAAGCGACAGCGCTGCTCACGGCGATGTCAGAGGCCGACACGGTAGAGAAGCTCGCCCTCGAAGTCATGAGCGCGAAATCCGCTGGGCGCGACTTAGAAGAACTCGCACAGCGAACCGGATTGCCGCCGAGTGTCCTTGGCACCAGTTTGCAAAAGCTTGTCGAGCTTGGAACCCTGGTTCGCGCGGGCAAGGGCAAGCTTGCGATCTACATGCACGCCGAGGAAATGGCGAGGTTGGAGAAGCTCGCAACCGATACGGTCGCCGCGTATCACGAGAACTTTGCCGAGCGCCGAGGCATGCCAAAGGCAGAACTCATTACTCGGCTGCCGAGCGCCTTGCCATCTCGAATGACTGAGGAGCTCTTGGCAACCCTACTCCGCCGCAAGGCCTTGGAGGAAGATCAGGAGATCATCCGCAGGCCAGGCAAAGGTGCTGCGAATGCCGAGGTGCTGAGCGACCTAGAGCAAGAGCTCGCTGACACGTTCGTGCAGTGGGGCAACACGCCAGAGAAGATCAAGAAGGTGGCAGGGGCCATCGGAGCCGACGATAGAACTGCCCAGCGCGCGATGCAAAAGCTACTTACGACGGGGGTGCTCGTGAAGGTAAGCACGGAGCTCTACCTGCACGCGAATGCCGTGGAGAGCCTGCGGGCAAGCCTGCAAAAGCACTTTGAAACGGCGAAGGAGCTAACACCTGGCGAGTGGAAGGAAATCGTCGGCGCGTCGCGCAAGTTCACCATTCCCCTCGCCGAGTTCTTCGACAAAGAGCGGCTCACCTTGCGCGTTGGCGATGTGCGCAAGTGGCGTGGCGGAAGTTCGTAGCTGGCGCGCAATCCAGTGTGGCGCCAGCACTGCTCGCTAGAAGAAGTACTGGCCGCTGAGGCCTGTATAGAAGACGGTGCGCATGCCGATCTCAAAGTTGATAGCGACGTTGTCGCCAGGGGTGAGCTGCACGCCGCCGAGTACGTTGAAGACCGGTGGGTAGCGGAAGAAGTCTTCCTTCTCGGCGAATTCGGGACCAGTCTTCGAGCAGTCGCCGCCCTGCAAATCGTCGCCTGTGCACTGAGAGTCTGTAGAAATGATGTCGCCTTTGACGATGCCAAAGCCCAGGCCACCACCGTAGCGCAGTGAGACGAGCGAGCTAAGTGCGTGGTGATAGACGATCGCAGCGTCGATTGTGTACCAGCTCAGACCATCGAACTCGATGAAGTCGGTCGTACCTTCGTTTCGTGGGTTGCCGCCGCGCTCGACAAAGTAGCCGTCGTCTGGGCTCAGGGTGTCGTACTCAAAACCTACGGAGAATTCGAAGTCCTTCTTTCGGCGCACGTAGTCGAAGCCAAAGCCTTTTTGGGAAACTCCAGAAGGAGCGTGCTCCATAAAGAGCTCGATGAGCCCCTGAGGCAAGAAGATGTAGCGAAGCCTGAGGCCAACGCCGTGGCGCACCTCGGCGGAGTCGCTCAGTGCAGGGCCGTCAGAGAAACCCTCCGCACTGTCGTAGTCCTCCTCGCCCGCTTCATCTTGAGCATGAGCCGAGTCGGCATACCCCGCAACGCCAAAGAGCGAGAGAACCAGAACCAGTGAGAACGAGAATAGAAAGTTAGCAGGCCGAGTGAGCATTGGCATTGTATTCTCCTTGTGGGCTGGGCGATTATACACGCAGGGTCACCAACACCCGAAATGCTGTGAGCGATTCCGCAAAAGAGCAGCCCGAGTCCGGGCGACGAATGTCCGTCCTGGCGGCCACGGCGGCGATGCTGAGTCTCTACTTGGCAAGCGGTCTGGCCTGCGGAGGCGCCGGTGCCGGTGCTCCATGCCAATCTCATAGTGAATGTGACGATTCCTACCAGTGCCTGGCCCAGGTCTGCTCCCCCAAGTGCACCCGGAATAGTGATTGTGGGGATGGGTTTCAGTGTAATGAGGCCGGCGTATGCAATCGCGTGTTTGCCAATCTCGGAGATCCCTGCGGCAGCGAATGGGATTGTGAGATCGGGCAAAGCTGTGTGCTCGAGCACGGCGATTCCAATGACGATCAGAAGCTCGAGTCGAGCTGCCAAGAGCAAGGAGAGGGCGGCCGTGTTGGCTCCACCTGCATTGCGGATGACGACTGCCGGGATAGCCTCTGCTCACTTGGACACTGCAGCCAATTGTGTCGCATCACCGATGACTGCCCAGATGGCAACCGATGCGAGAGCATTCCCCGAGTCCTGGGAGTGGATGACTCGGCGTTTTTTGCCGGGTGTATTGAGGACACGAGCGTCTTATCTACGACCATTGCAATGAGCGAATCATCGGGGACACTGCGCATTCCCGTGCCTTCCTCTGCGGAGAGTTTCGCAATCGTTGCCGAGGTTAGCGATAAGATCCACCTCGTCGGCGTCACCAGAGTGGATTCTCCGAGCGACTTTCTGCTTTTCCGAGAATCCGACTCCTTCGAAGGGTTTCTCGCCAACCCCATTCGCTACGCACGCAGCAAAGAAGTGTCAACTCTCATATTCCCAAGTAATGGAGTCCAGGAGATCGAACCCGGTGTCTACGACGTGGAGATCGAAGCTTCCCTGCCTCCATTTGGCCCAGGAACAGCCGTTCCCAAGGTTTCCGTCCACTACAAGCTGCGCGATAGCCACATTCTTGATCTTACCTTCTATTTTCTGAATCTCGAAGATCACCCATGCAAGGAGAGCATGGGGATTGATAATCTCGACAAATCCTCTGCCAAGAATTCCGATGTATTCCAAGATGAATACCTAGGAGAAATACATAACATCTTTGGATACGCCAATATTGTGTTTCCCGAAGAGCCCGAATACGTCAATCTCAAGCGCGAGCGCCCCGACCTCGACGGTATTACTGACGAACAAGATCTCCGCGATCTATTCCGCCTCGCAGACAACGAAGATGGTCTGGCCATCTTCTTCGTTCGATCCCTGCCATCCGATGGAGTGCAAACTCTTGGCACGACTATTCCCGGTCCCCCTCGAACCCCGGGCGGCCCGTCCTCGGGAATTGTGGTCGCTCTCGATTCTCTCTGCTACCGCTCTTGGACCACCCTCGCGCGTATCACCGCCCACAGCATGGCTGGGCAAATGGGTCTCTGGAACAATCGAGATCCGCACGGCATCACTGATCCCATAGGCGACTCCGATTCATCCACTGGCAATCTCATGTACTTCGGCGAGTTCGGTGGGACCGAGCTGAGCGAGGGGCAAAGACGTGTGCTCAGCCTCTACCCGGGGCTCCGATGAAGTGGCTACCCCGCATTCTCGGCGCTGCCATGCTTGCAGGCGCCGCTGGAGTCGGCATCGCCACCGCTCTCGAAGCTCCAGCCGGTGATCCACAAGTCGTCGAGCTTCTGAGCGGGCTCAATTACGTACCATCCCAGAGCAACATCGATGTGGTGCTGGGCGAAGGCGCAGTGGAAGACCTGATTGAGATCGCCGAGGACTCGTCCATTGACTCAGATCCAGGGTTGAGAATTCGTGCGTTTCGCTCTCTGGGCCAGTACGATGGAAACCCACAGAGAGCTACAGCTGCTAGCGCTTTGCGTAGAGCAATTGCGGACTACGGGGCTGAAAGCAGCGGAACCAAGCTTCTCTATCTGCGCGCCAGCATGCTCTCCCTCGCGGCGATCGATGGGGGCAATGCGGTGTCAAACCTCGTCACCATGCTTGGGCATCCAAGCCGAGACATTCGAGCTGCATGTGCACAAGCACTTGGAATTACTGGTGTAGCCGCAGCAATTCAACCGCTTCGCGCCAGAGACCTCATCGAGCCTGAGGAGCAAGTGCGACTCGCCATTGCGGATGCGCTCTTCTTGCTCGGCTCCAAGGGCTAGCGGGGAAACAAGAGCCTTTGGGCTCACCACCTGAGTTTGGGGAATCGCCTTAGACCAGAGCGGCCCGTGGATCGTAAAATGCCTAGTCTATCCTACTACGGTCTTGGTCCACCCAGTGGTACCAGTCGTTTCACACACCTCATCTACACCTAGCCTCCTATGTCTCGCTGCCCACTCTGCAAGACCGCGTATCCCCAGGGCACTGCTCTGTGCGAGATCGATGGCACACGGCTTGTGTCGGCGACAACTCCACGAAGCCCATCTACGGTGGCGATTCCCAGCCTGAGGGCCAGGCAACAGAGTGCCGACCGCGGCGCAGCTGGCAATCTGCACTCGGCAGTGGCGGCGGCGCCGGCAGGCAAGAGGCAGTCTCCTGGAAGAGGCGCAAGCCTCGCCTCGATCGAAGATGACGAGCTCACAGAAGCTGCGCAGCCGGAGGCCTGGCTGCCCGAGCCCGCGGTGACTTCCCACCTCGAATTGCGACGGGCTCAGGAACTGCCGCGCCTCAGAGCGAAGAACGCGCAGCCTGGTCCACACCGTTTGTCGAGTCTGTTCCCAAGGGG